>JBLNDA010000118.1:0-5755 GCA_050261175.1 Clostridia bacterium | reverse complement strand
AAATCCGAAGGATTTCCCGCCTGGAAGGCGAACCAATGAAACATGGGTGCCACCAAGTATAGACTCACAAAGAAAGGATTGATGCGATGGAAAGATGTGCTTTGCGCGAGATGCCATGATGGATTGCCAGGGTTCTTGGCAGAAACCACAACACAAGGAGGGTCTTGCAATGAGACGTCTGTGGTTGGCTGTCCTCGTCTGCGTGGCCCTGATGACCGCCTCGGCGCTGGCTGCCCCTTACGTCGAGAAGGAGGATCTCACTCCTTCGACCAAGCCCGTTCGCGGAGGCACTCTTCGTCTTGCACTCCCGGCTTCGCCGCAATCGTTCCTCTTCTACGGCGCGCTCGACAACAATGCGTACACCGTCATCGGTCAGACCATGACCGGCCTTGTTGAGTTGCACCCTGTCACCAACGCCATCAGGCCGGGTCTGGCGGAGTCGTGGGAGACTTCGTCTGACGGAAAAGAAGTGGTCTTCCACCTCAGAGATGTGAAGTGGTCTGATGGGGTCCCGTTCACCGCCGATGATGTCATCTTCACCTTCGAAAACTTCATCATGAACCCTGTGGCCAAGGGCAATTCTGTCGACAGGTTCACCATCGTGGACACGGCCGACGGTAAGAAGAAGCCCGTCCAGTGGGTCAAGATCGACAACAGGACGGTGAAGGCGGTTCTCCCGTCTCCGTTCGGACCGTTCTATATGAACCTTTCCCACGCGTACATCTACCCGAAGCACAAGCTCGAGAGCAAGATCGACAAGAACAGGCCCGACTCGGTCAACGAACTCTGGCTCACCAACGTCAGTCCCAAAGAGATAATCGCCAACGGTCCGTACAAAATCGCTGAGTATGTGATGGACCAGAAGGTCGTCCTCGAGAGGAACCCCAACTACTGGAAAGTAGACAGGTTCGGCAACCAGCTACCGTACTTCGACAAGCTCGAGTACGTGATCATCAAGGACGCCGAAGTCAGGCTCGCCAAGTTCATGTCCGGAGAGATCGACTACATGGCGGTTGCGGCCAAGGACTTCCCCGTGCTGAAAGCGAGAGAACAGGCGGGGGCGCCCTTCAAAGTCTTCATGGCCCAGCCCACACAGCCCACGCCGAGCCCGGTCCACATCTCCTTCAACTACGACGTCGCCAACGCCGATTTGAAAGAGCTATTCAGGAACACCGATTTCCGTAGAGCCATGGAGTTCCTCCTCGACAGGGAGAGGATAATCGACGAGGTGTATAACGGGTTGGCGATTCCAGGCGGCGGTTTGGTGCTGCCTTCGAACAAAGCCTTCTACAACCCGAAGATCGAACAAATCATCAGACCGTACGACCCGCAGCAGGCAAGCGCGATCCTCGACAAGCTGGGTCTGAAGAACAAGGGCCGCGACGGGTTCAGGTTGTTCCCTGACGGCAAGAGGGTTGAGTTCACGCTCACTGTGGCTAGCGCGCCGCAGGACCACCAGGACATCGCCCTGATCTTCAAGGAGGATCTGGAGAAAGCGGGCATCAAGGTGAACCTGCAGATCCTCGACGCCACCCTCGTCGGGAACATGTTCGGCGCCGGCAACTTCGAGGCCGGAATCAGGGCTTTCGGAAACCAGCCCGACCTCGAGCTCAGAAAGGCCATATGGCAGCCGGGAACGCAGTTGTACTACTGGCATTACTCCACGCTTGACAAGGACAAACTCGCCGCAATCACCAGCAACATGACTGATTGGGAGAAGAGGCTCTATACCTTGTTCGACTTGGGCTCCGTCACGACGGACCCGGCGAAGAGGAAGGCCATCTACGATGAGGTTCAAGAGATCTACCATGATGTCGTTCCGGTCATCTTCGTCACGAAAGAGATGAACCTCTTCGCTGCTAACAAGTCGCTCGGCAACGTGTGGCAAGACAAAGAGGGCGTAGTATACTTCTCCACCTACACGGCGTACAGGCAGTAGCGTTCCGTCGGTAGTAGAGGGGGGAAGCCGGCCCTTCCCCCCTCCATCGACGCTTCAGAGGAGAGGGGCATGAATGCGGGCGTTCATAGCGAGAAGGATCCTGATCATGATTCCCATGATGATCCTGGCATCAGTGATCTGTTTTTGGATCACTGAGCTTCAACCGGGCGATTTCGTCACGCAGTATCTGGACAATCCCAGGATATCGCCGGAACAGATCAGGCTTTTGAGGGAGCGGCTCGGGCTCGACAGGCCCGCTTACGTCAGGTATCTCATGTGGGCGAAAGCCGTGGTCACCAGGGGAGACTTTGGGTATTCCTTCGCTTACGAGAGGCCTGTCGGGGACTTGATATGGGAGCGGATGGGCTGGACGGTCGCGGTGGCTTTGCTGACAGTCGTGTTCCAGTGGCTTCTGGCCGTGCCTATGGGCATCTACTCCGCCTTGCACCCGTATTCGCCCCTGGACTATACGATAACGGTCGTCGGGTTCATCGGCATCTCGATACCGGACTTCTTTCTGGCTCTGATATTGATGTTCTTGGCGCTCCAGGCAGGTTCCACTTCCATCGGGGGGCTGTTCTCCGTCGAGTTCATAGGCGCTCCCTGGAGCCCCGCGAAATTCGCGGACCTCCTCAAGCACCTCTGGACGCCCGTCGTGGTAGTGGGTGTGGGCGGTCTGGCGGGGCTCATGAGGGTGATGAGAGGCAACATGCTCGATGTGGTAGGCTCGCCGTTCATTACAGCGCTCCGGGCCTACGGCCTCGATGAGCGCAAAATCAGAAAGCACGCCGTCAAGAACGCGCTCAATCCGATGGTGAGCATCGCCGGGGCCGAGCTCCCCAACATATTCAGCGGGACCATAATCGCCGCCATCGTGTTGAACCTGCCGACGATGGGGCCGTTCTTCTACAACGCGCTGCTCAATCACGACCAGTACCTGGTCATGGCTTTCTTGATGTTCATTGCGCTCATCACGCAGATCGGGAACTTGCTAGCCGACATTGCGCTCGCCTTCCTCGATCCGAGGATAAGGATGAGCTAGGAGCGTCCGCGATGGAAGGAACCAAGAAAAGGGTCATTGAGAGTTTCTTCAAGCACAAATTGGGCTTGGCCGGCCTGGTGGTACTCGCGATACTCTACTTCGTGGTGATCTTCGCCGATTTCATAGCCCCGTACAGTTTCGCGGAGACCCACAGGAACTTCGTTTACGCTCCCCCATCCAAGATCAGGTGGGTGGACGGCACCGGCAAGTGGATCGGGCCGCACATATGCGGGATGAAGAAGAGCAGGGATCCGGTCACGTTCGAACTGACCTATGTCGAGGATACTGATACTGTGGTGCCCGTGGAGTTCTTCGTGAGGGGAGAGAAATACAGGTTTTTGGGGCTCTGGGAAACAGACCTGCACTTGTTCGGCGTTGAAGCGTCCCCCGACAGGGCGATGTTGCTGCTTCTCGGGGCCGACAGGTTCGGCCGCGACCTCTTTTCACGCGTCGTGATCGGCGGCAGGGTGTCCATGACCGTGGGCCTCCTCGGGACATTCTTGAGCGTTTTCATAGGGGCCGTCGTGGGGTCGCTTTCCGGGTACTACGGAGGCTGGGTGGACGTGCTGATTCAGAGGTTCACCGAACTGCTCAGGTCATTCCCGAGGATTCCGCTTTGGCTCGCGCTTGCGGTGATCATCCCTCCGAGCTGGCCCAGCACCTGGGTGTACTTCGGTATCGTGACGGTGCTCTCCCTCATAGGCTGGATGGGAGTGGCAAGGGTCATGCGCGGGATGACGCTCAGCTTGCGGGAGAAGGAGTACATTCTCGCAGCCAAGGTAATCGGCGTCTCTGACTGGAAGATCATCGCGAGACACTTGATACCGAACACCTTGAGCTACCTCATCGTCGTGTCAACCTTGTCCGTCCCAGGGATGATCCTAGGCGAGAGCACCATCAGCTTTCTCGGACTAGGCATCAAGGAACCCATGACCAGCTGGGGGCTGTTGCTGAGCCAAGCCCAGTCGTTGAGCGAACTCGAATCTCACCCGTGGCTCATGGTGCCCGGGATATTCATAATGATTGCCGTGCTCTCCTTCAATTTCGTTGGCGATGCCCTGAGGGACGCGGTAGATCCGTATAGGACGGTTGAGAAGGTATGACAAGTCCAAACGAGCGCATTCTTACCGTGTCCAACCTGAAGACCTACTTCCGCACGCCCGAAGGCATCGTGCGCGCGGTCGACGATGTCAGCTTCCACCTCGACAGGGGGGAGGTCCTGGCGCTAGTCGGTGAATCGGGCTGCGGAAAGAGCGTCACGGCCCACTCCATACTGGGGTTGGTCAAGGCGCCGCCGGCGAGAATAGACGGGAGCATTCTCTTTGAGGGCCGCGAGCTCATAGGGCTCTCCCAGGCGGAGTACCGTCAAATCAGAGGAATGCGCATCAGCATGATCTTCCAGGAGCCGATGTCGTCATTCGATCCTCTGTACACTGTGGGCCAACAATTGACGGAGGTCGCCCAGGCGCACATGCCGTGGAACGACGCGGAAACCAAGGAGAGGATAATCGCCACTCTGAAGCTCGTCCACATCCCCGATCCCGAGAAGCGGTACAACGAGTACCCCCACGAGATGAGCGGGGGCATGCTCCAGAGGATCATGATCGCGATGGCGCTCATAACGAGCCCCGAGATAATCATAGCCGATGAGCCCACCACCGCGCTGGACGTCACCATCCAGGCGCAGGTTCTCAACCTCATGCAGGACCTTCAGAGCGGGTACGAGGGTTCCATCATCTTCATAACCCACGACCTCGGTACGGTCGCGGAGATCGCCGACAGGGTGCATGTGATGTACGCTGGCAAGATCGTTGAAAAGGCGTCCGTGGTGGAGCTCTTCGATAATCCCCTTCATCCTTACACCGCGGGATTGCTCGCCTCCCGCGTCAAGCGGGAGTACAAAGGCAGGCAGCTGCCCTATATAGAAGGCTACGTTCCCAGGGCCGACCAGTTTCCCGAAGGTTGCAGGTTCAACCCAAGGTGTCCAAGGGCCGTGGCAAAGTGCAGGGAGCTGCAACCGCCCGACTTCGGGCCAGTCCGAGGCCACACCGTCGCTTGCTGGCTGTATGAGGGGAGTGACGCCGGATAATGAAGATCCTTTCTGCAGCCGGCCTCAAGAAGTACTTTCCGATAAGGTCCGGTGTGTTCCTGCAGGTCACAGGATATGTCAGGGCGCTCGAAGCGGTCGACTTCGAGATCAGCGAAGGCGAGACCATAGGCATCGTGGGCGAATCCGGGTGCGGCAAGAGCACGCTGGGAAGGACGGTCGTGAAGATTTACGAGCCCACCGCGGGGACGATAACGTACTGCGACCCGAGCGGAGGGAAGCACGACATCTCGAAAGGCCTTCGTAAGGGCGTCAGGCAGACGTTCAGAAAGGACGTCCAGATGATATTCCAGAACCCCTTCGACTCGCTGGATCCAAGGATGACGATAAGAGACGTGATACGCGAACCGCTCGAGACTCACAAGCTCTTCAATGACGCGGCGAAAATGGACGAGCGCGTCGCCGAGCTCTTGCTCAAAGTGGGGTTGTATCCGGAATACGCCCAGAGATATCCTCACGAGTTCTCCGGCGGACAGAGGCAAAGGATCGCCATCGCGCGCTCCATCGCCGTGAATCCGAGACTCCTTATATGTGACGAGCCCACTTCTGCTCTGGATGTCTCGGTTCAGAGTCAGATCATCAATTTGCTCAAAGACATACAGAGGGAGACCGGCATGTCTCTCATCTTCATCTCCCATAACCTGGACGTAGTTCACCACATGAGTGA
>JBLNDA010000117.1:0-12513 GCA_050261175.1 Clostridia bacterium | reverse complement strand
CCGCCTACCTGAAGCCCGGCCTCGAAATACTTCTGGGCAAATAGGTAAACCAGGATGATGGGCAGGATTGAGATGAGGCTCCCGGCCATCAGGGTATTGTAGTCGCTGCTGTACTGCCCGCTCAGATGGCTGAGTGCCACGGGCAAGGTCATCTTGTTCCTGTCGCTGAGGACGACAAGGGGCCAGAAGTAGTCGTTCCAAGCGCCCATGAAGGTGATGACGCCGTACGTGGCGATGATGGGCTTGCTCAACGGCAGGACTATGCGGGTGAACACGGCGAAGTGCGACGCCCCGTCTATAAGGGCCGCCTCCGTGAATTCGTTTGGGATCGTACTCATGTATTGACGCAGCATGAAAATGCCGAAGGCATTGAAGAGTGACGTCGGGACCACCACGCCTGCGTATGTGTCGAGGAGACCCAGATATCTCAGCACGATGAACACGGGTATGGTCGTGACCTGGCTGGGAACCATCATGGTCGCGAGGTAGGCATAGAAAAGACGGTCACGGCCCCTGAACTCGAGCTTCGAGAACGCGTAGGCGGCCAGCGTGGCCGATGCCACCGTGACGAGCGTCGCCGTCGATGAGACCAGGATGCTGTTCACGGCCGACCTCCCGAAGGGGATTACGGCGAACAGCTTCCTGTAACCCTCGAAGCTGATCTCTGAGGGTATCCATTGAATCGGGATAGCCATGAGCGCGCCCTTTTGCTTGAGGGAGGTGCTCACCATCCAAAAGAACGGTAGCAGGATGAAGAACGCCACCGTCGTGGCCGTCACATAGAACAGCCCCTGCCGAACGGCGCTCCGGCTACGACTCATAGTGGACCCACCTCTTCTGCGTTCTCATCTGCACCAGCGTGACCGCGAAGATGATGACAAAGAGCAGCCAGGAGTAGGCAGAAGCGTACCCCATCTTGTAGTACCTGAAGGCGTGCTGATATATCCGCTCGACCATGACTTCAGTCGCGCCGAAGGGGCCACCCTTGGTCATTATCATGACCTGCGGGAAGAGCTGGAAGGAGTTGATGACTGAGATGATGATCACGAACAGAAGGCTCGGCGACAAGAGCGGCAGGGTAACGCGGATCAGCTTCTGCCACGGCGATGCTCCGTCGATCTCAGCGGCTTCGTAGTAGGCAGGGTTTATCCCCTGCAATCCTCCGAGCAGGATGAGTCCGAAGAATCCCATGTCCTTCCAGATGCTCGCAAGGACGATGCCGGGCATGGCCCAGTTTCTGTCCTGCAGCCAGCCGGGTCCGGCGATGCCGAAGTATCCCAGGACGGCGTTTATCGGGCCGTACTCGGGGCTGAGAAGCCATCTCCACACGAGCGACCCAGCGACCCACGAGGTCAAAACGGGGATGTAGTAGATCACCCTGTACACCCCGATCCCCCGGGCCTTGCTGTTGAGCAGATGGGCCACGGCGAGCGATGCAACGAGGATAAGGGGTATATACAGGCCGATGAAGTACAGTGTGTTGGCGAGCACCCGCCAAAACTCCTCGCTCTTCAGGATCTGCGCATAGTTTTCAAACGCGACCCACTTCGGTGGCCCACTGATGGCATCCCACGTCGTAAAGCTGATGCCCAGGGAGGATATCATCGGGATGAGGCTGAAGACGATGAAGCCCACAAAGCTCGGCAGAAGGAAGAGCGCGGGGACGAGGAGCCCGCCCTTGCCGCGGATACGCAATACCATCACCTCCATACCATCATCCCGTGCCGGCGCGGCCGGCGCGAGTCCGTCGACGCCTCCGGTGCGACGCCCGCGGCAGGCCGAGTGGGCGGGCGGCCGCAGGCTGGAGCAGGCCATGACTCAGGCAAGAGCGCAGCCCAGAACGCGGGCCGCGATGCGCCGCGATGCCTCGAGGACCGCCGCAGCCCATGATGCCTCGGGGGCAGCGACTCGGGGGCGGCCAAAGGCGATGACGCCCATGCGGGAGGCCGAAGGCCGCGGGCCATGACGCCCTTGGCCGCCCATGCCCATCGGTAGAAAGCCTGCTAACCCCCGGGCGCCGGCGGCGTATCGACGCCGTATCGCGGCGCGGAATCGAGCCAGCCGGGCTACGATAGGCTACAGCTTGATCTTCTGCTCCAGCTCCTTCTGCGCTTCGTCAAGAGCCTGCTTCGGAGTCTTCACGCCACCTACCGCCTCCGCGAGGTGACGCCCGACTATGTCCGCCATCTCTGAGAACTGCTCGATTACCGGAGGAGTGATGAGATAGTCCAGCGAGTCGAAGACGGCTTTCCTGTTGGCAGGCGGTGTATCCTTCATGTAGGCCTGCAGGACGTCCGGGTAGGTGACCGCCGGGAGCTCCCATCCCGCCTCTACCCTGAGCATTGCGGCCTCCCTGCTCGCCGACATGAACCTGACCCACTCGAACGCCTCTTTGGCATACTTGGTATTCTTGCTGATGACAAGGCCGTTGGAGAAGAAGTGCGTGGCCTTCTTGACGTTGCCCGGCTCCACCGCGACATCCCAGTCGAAGGTGATGTTCTGCTTAAAGTCGGGGAACGCCCATAGGCCTGTGACCAGCATTCCCAGCCTGCCGGCTTTGAAGAGGTCCCAGTCGCCCATGCCGGCGAGCTGCGCCTCCGTGGGAACCACGTTGGACTTCCTCACCCTGTCGACCATCACCTGAAGGGTCTCGACGTTCTGGGGGGAGTTGATCGTGAACTTGGTCTTGTCGGCGCTCAAGATGCTCCCACCGTTCTGGGCGACCATCTTGTAGAACTCCCAGAACTGAATCGGCTGAGAGAGGCCGAAAATGTCCTTGCCGAGCGCTCTGATCTTCTCGGCAGCCTTGTCCACGTCGGCCCAGGTCCAGCTGGCGGTCGGGTAAGCGACCTTGGCCTTGTCGAAGAGGTCCTTGTTGTAGAAGAGAAGGACGTTCGAGAAGCTCGCGGGGAGGCCGTACTGCCGGCCGCCCACGGCAAACGCCGCAAGGGCGTTGGGGTTCAATACGGAGGCGTCGAACCCCGTCTCCTTGATCAGCGAGCCAAGCTCCATAACAACGCCCTTCTTGGCGTAGGTCACGAAGTTCTCGTAATTCAGTTCGTAGGCATCAGGAGCCTTCCCACCGGCTATCCTCGTTTGCAGCTGGGTGAAATAGTCGCCGTACCCGATGGTCTCGATCTGAACCTTGATGTCGGGGTGCCGTCTCTCGAACTCCTGTCTCATCTGGTCAAGCACTTGCTCGTTGGCGCCGCTCGATGAGAAATTGAGGAACTTGATGGTTACTGGCTGAACCGCCGCAGCGACTATGGCACTCCCGGCCATCGTGGTCAGCAGCAAAACCATGGCCGCAAGAGAAACGGCTGAAAGAAGCCCCTTCCTTAACATCAGCTTGCCCTCCTCATGAGTCTGGGTTTAGGCTTAGGCATGTTTCCATACGTCTCCTTTGTTGACGACACTGCGATTCGCGGACGCCCTCTTTGTTGAGGACGCAGCGATTTCCGGACGTCTCGCTTGTCGAAAGTGCTGCTGTTCCCGGCGCCGGCTTCCGGCAATGTGCTCGGGTCTGCGCGTCAGGTGACCTTAACAGTAACTCCCCAAGTTGACAGTGACTTCTCCGTGATTTGTGAACTTCGTCGCACAAGGATCGGAAATCCGCCACAACAAACAGGGTACCGGATACGAGCTCTCAGCTCTCGGCATCTCCCGCCCCCTCTCGTAGCATTGACTCGTTCGGGATTTGATTCGTTCTGTGAATGAATTATTCTCCGTCGATCGGCATATTCCTTCTGCGGAGCGGGGCATTCTCTGTGATGACGACCACGAAAATGGGCGCTGATTGCCATTTTCATCCTTTGGATGGTGGCAGCAGCGACGACATGGACGACTATAGCCTGACTTTGACAGCCAGCCACTGCCATCCACTGTGACTGTCTGGCCGAGGCGCTGAACATCGGGCCGCGGCTTTCGTCGGAGAGGAGGTCGACCGCGTCGATGACGATGACGATCCTCCCGAGGTGGAGGTCCGGGGAGGCGAGGAGCGCCGACAAGCGCTCGAAGGTCGCGACGAGCATGTCGGTGGCCGCCGGATAGAACAGGTCCCGGTGGTCGCCGGCGGCGATCTACACGTTGCCAGCGGTCGAAGTGGCGAAGAACGGCGGAGTGATCCTGCGGCTGGCGGAGGGGCGGAGGGTTACCTACCACAACGACCTCTGGGACGCGGCTGACGAGCGAAAGCAGATCTCTCCAGAAGTCATAGCTCGGTGTCGGCTCGGTGTCGCCAGGACCACTGATAACAAAAAGCGGAGAAGACCGCCGGGCGGCCTCTCCCGCATTTTCACCTGGCATCCCCGTGGCACCCCCATATGGGATATCGGAACGCCAGGAGGTATATTCGCAGCACTAAGATAACCAGATTGACGGCCCGTTGTCAAGCGCGAGTTCTTGACGGGTACCTGTCAAGCGAAAGTAGGTAGAAACCTTACGGAAGAGTGCGCCTGTCGCGATTGAGTGTGTTCCGAGCATATCACTCCCCGGTCGGGCATGGCTTTATAGTAGTGCAGAGTCTACGGAGGCCTCCTTGCTCCGCGCCCTGCATAGGCAGTCCAGGTAAGCACCTTCCCACTTCTCCCGCAGGGCGCCTCGACTGGGCAGGCCCTGCATGCGGCCCGCTTTCCGGTTGATAAGTGAACCTTCAGGTGGTCAGGCTGAAGTTGTACAGCCGGTCGCCCAACGCGACCGACCCGGCGACGCCATCCGGCACAGGAAATGCCCGCTCCAGGCGGATGGACGAGTCTACTCGCGCAAAGGCCGGGATGTCATCCATCATGTCGGCGTGAAAGGGCCTATCGAACTCTATGGGCTGGGGCTCCAGGTGATACCAGAAGGTCGCGCGGAGGGCGTCCACGGCGTCCTGGAGGGTCGCCTCGCCCCGGTCGGATGTCACGCTGAGCAACAAACGCATGAGTGACACGAACGCGCGGGGGTGGTGAAACTGGTGCCCCGTCGCACCCCGCTGTTCTTGACACAGACGCGCGCCAAATGGCATTTGACAAAACCACGGAAGTGTGCTACGGTTGAATCGAAGAAAGAGCGCCACCGACCGCCGAAACCTGTGATGATGTCACAGCTCAGCCTGTTGGCTAGGGGTCGGGGCGCTTCTCCCTTTCCTGAGTTTCATATGCCAGATGTTGAACCATGTGTCCTTCGGAGCGTCCTGAGGCCCGAAAGAAACCCGACCGCTTCCGTTGAGGATGTGCTGAGAGAGTTCAATCTTAGCCCTCTTTGCACCTGCCTTGAGGTGAAGCCCGTTTAGCCTATATCCTATAGCCCCTATTAGAATGTCAACCATCTGAAGCTGGTTCAAGTCTTCGCATTCCCGAGGTTCCACATTCCTAACTATGTCGTAGTCAATATTGAGTTTCTTGCGAATGCCACGGTTCAACACAATCTTGAGGGTAGATAATCTGGTCTTTTTCCTAGTCCTTCGATCGTCTAGCATGATTAGATACCGATTGCCTGGCCGCATGTTATGTAACAAAAGCTGATAGTAGAGTTTGTAGAAGCCTAATTCCTCATCGCCGCGATTAAAAGTCTTGTGGTCTAGCCCGTGCGTGTCGATTACGACACACCTAAACGCTACGTGGTGTAGCCGATTGTGCCTGAAGAATATGTCAATGAACTTCTTATACTCATTGAGCTTTTGATCGCTGACCTTTGTCCATTTGAGTTGATGACGCATTCCAGTAAGGTTCCTGAAATCCGTGCAGTCCTTAATTAGTGCTTCTTCCCCCGCCGGGTCTAACCACACTGCGCCCAGAACCATATACTTTGCGCCTGTCTGTCGGCTTTCGTCTCCATAGACCCTTACCAACAATCCTACCAGGTCTCCTTCAGTGCTCAGTTGAATGTCAACTGAGAAGGCACGATTGCACGTCCTTAGCTTGTAGTCTACTAACGACGACATTCGCGCCGATTGGACAGATTCCTCCTGTTTTCATCGTTCGGCGTCGGAGGCTGCTGCCTCGTGTGAGCTCTGTGAGATAGCCGTCCCAGTGATGGGTTGCGCAGTGATACGGCACACATGCGACAGACCTAACGAAGGCGCTGCCCATCCCGCCTTTGCGCCCTTTCTTGACACGCGGCGGTGCCGGTGTCACTGTTTCTGCGCCCAAGTTCGGGCTACTTCTTGATCCTGCAACGCCCCCCGGACCCCGACGATGCGGCCGCATGGTATGTCTGCGATATTCACACCGGCGGGAATACGTACCGCCTTGCAGGGAGCGGGTCGAGCCCGCAACAAGGGACAAGGGGAAAGCAAGACATGCCGGACGAGGGGCGCGCAAGCAGCCGGAAGCGCTGTGTGTCCTCGGGGCTCACAAATGGCCCACGTAAAACACGTCCCACACGCCCCGATGGCACTGCGCGCAGGCGCCGCAGCGAGCGGGACCGCTGGTAGGAATCGCCCGAGAAGCCAAGGGGAGGCTGGCGCGGCAAATCCCTGTCTTTGAAGTGTGCCTTTTCGGTTCGCGGGCGCGAGGTAACGACACCCGGAGCACGAACGCGCGCCGCCGCAGGTCATTGCGACCGTTGGCTATGCATCAACGGGTCGACCCCTGCGGAGGATCTCGTCGTACAGGAATTGGCCGCGGCTTGCCTTACGGTACTCGTCCAGCGAATAAGGCCGCGGTGAGATGTCGAGGTCAATATCCTCGCTGATCCGCTTCAACATCACAGCCTCTTCAACGTAGTCCTTGCCGAAGTCCGGCGAGATTACAAGGAGACTACCATCGTCTCAACCGGGGCCTGTGTCTCCGGCAGCCATCCATTCTTCGATCCTGTCCAAGAAGGCCTGTGCATCGGAACGGCCTTGGGTTAGGAAAACCTTGATGTGTTCCCACTTGATGTCGAGGTACTGATGTGCGAGAACATTCCGAAGTCTGGTGGTATCTGCCAGACGGGTTGAAAGGTTCGGGTCTATCAGGCCCAACGATGCGAGTTTCGTAAAGATGTCCTTATGGCTTTCCGGCATCTCGATGTCAGCCTGGGAGAGGATGATCTTGCCTATATCCGATAGGGAGTTTACAACGTTCTCGATTATGCGTTCGACATTCCGCCGGACAAGGCGATCAGAAGTGTAGCGAGAGAAGTCCAGATCGCCAAAGTCTCCAAGGTCCGCGAGTTCTGTTCTCGCAAACTCGAGCCTCCTGATTATGCTGTCCCTGGAAGCCCGCTCCACGTTTAACCCCCCACATGATTGTGCTTAGTGGTGCGACGGTGTGCCCGCCGGAGTCTCCACAAATCATAGAGCAGCTCGCTGAAGTCTTCAGCCTCACGTGAGACATCCAGCATGTACCGCAGGTAGAATATCCGGTCGCGGACGACAAGGGGTATGCCTCTCAAAGCTGCCCATGCCACCGATGCGTTCGCTTCGTTCAGGACGATGAGATCAACGTCCTTGTGAAGGAGTGCCTCGAGTTCTCCTGTGACACCGTTGATTCTGGCCAAATCGTGTGCGCCGGCGAAGTATACTGCTACGTCCACATCTGAGCGTCTGGTCGCCTTGCCCCTGGCATGCGACCCGAAAAGAAACGCCACGACGACGTCATCTCTCGAGGCGAAGTACCGCTTGAGTGTGCCGAGAATGCCCTTGGATTCGTCGCCCTCGTGCGTCTTGGCGTTTGTGCAAGACTCGTGCGCTCTTGCCATGATGGTCTCGCCGGACATCTCGCTCGTGTTCACTAGCCTGCTCACCACCTGCGGGGGCCGAACCATTCGCGCCCCGGGACCCGAAGACTCCCGGGCCTCCACGCCGACTCTGTCTGCGCCTGGTCACGTCCCAGCGTTTCTGCTTGCACGCGGTCGAGCTCTGGAGAATTCTGCGTAGCAGCGACCGAACGCCAGGTGCCGCGCCGCGGCCGGCAAAGCGCGTGTCGCCGTGCCGCGGGGTGGGTGACGATCGCCGTGGGCCGGGGCGGCCGACCCCGGAGAAGCCGCTCGGGGATTCCCGCCTCGCCCACGGCTTGATTGTACTGGAAAGTCCCCCGGCAAGCAAGGGAATTCCTTCCGGTATCTGCGCCTCTTGACCGTCACTTCACCAAATACCGTTTGTAGCATCAGACAGCGCGCTGTTAGTAATCGACATGCAGGACGAGTTTGTTCGTCCTGGATGGAGTCCGTTTTGGGTGCCCGAGGCTACCCGACAAGTACCGAAAATCAGGTTCCTAATCGAGGGATGCCGACGTCTCCAAATCCCCGTCATATATACAGTTTTCTCTCGGACGCATAACTTCCTGGATCGGCCGAAGAGTGGCAAGACTATGCCGAACAGATATGAAGGCATTCCAAGCAATCCAGCATGGTTCCGTGAGGGACGAATCTGGCATGAGTTGGCACCATGTGCTGACGACATTGTTATCCATAAGCCGTCATATGGCGCCTTCTTCGATACCCCCCTTGAAACGATTCTACGAAACATGGAGCGAAACACCGTTATCATCTCTGGCACATTAACCAACTTCTGTTGCGGGATGACGGCGCGCCAGGGTTACGAGCGTGGGTTCTATGTCGTTTTCGGCAGCGACGTGACTGCCACAGACGATCCCCGGTTGCAGGAGGCCGAACTTCAAGTGCTGCGGAAAGGATTTGCGAGGGTGCTCTCTGCGTCAGAGATCCTGGACTGCCTGGAGGGTACTGCCGAGGCTTGATAGACGTATCCAGACGGCAGGCGGACGCTCGTCGTGCCGCTGCGGCTGTTTCTGGGCTAGCATGATATTGGAGCGGAGACATTTCGTGCACACAGCCTGTTATGCTGCTTGCCGTCGCAGAGTCAAGACACTGAGGCCGACCATGGCGAGGGCAAACCCGCCTAGAGCGGCAAATTGCGGCCAGAGCTGCCATAGCCCGAACCCTTTGATCATTACGTTCCTGAGGGCTTGATTCGCGTAGGTGAGCGGCATAAGGTAGGCGACATAGCGCAGGACGACCGGCATTGTCTCCACCCTCCAGAATATGCCGGACAGGAGCATCTGCGGTGCTATCACGAGGGGAATAAACTGGACCACCTGCAATTCGTTCTTTGCGAAGGTGGAAAGGAATATCCCAAGGTTGACCGAGCCTATAGTGAGGACCAGTTCCACAGCGAAGATCACGTAAAGGCTTCCGATATGGTGTATCTTTAGAACGAAGACGACGAACAGAAGGACGACGAGGGACTGCACGAAGGCAAAGACGCTGGACCCGGCGAGATAGCCCAGGATTATCTCCCCACGCGAAAGGGGCGACGCGAGAACGCGTTCCATCGTCCCTTGCGCTCGTTCACGCAAGAAAGAGACAGATGTCAGAAGAAAGACAAAGAACAGAACGAACCCGGCGATATACATGGGCGCGAAGTAGTCCACCGGGGTGAGATCTTCGCCTCCGTATATGTAGCGTGTCTTTATCCTCGGCATGGATCGAGTGAGATCCCCACCCAAAAGAGGCTGGGCTCCCAGCACGGTATCGGCCAGGCCTCGCAGGAGGTTAGCGGTCACCTGCAATGTGGACCTCGTAACCTGCGGATCTGAACCTTCGACCAGGACCTCGAGATCGGGCCCCTTGCCGAGAAAAAGGTCCCCTGCGAAGCCGTGGGGAAGGATCGCCGCGCCGTCGAGGCTGCCTTCCCTGACCAGAGGTTCAACGTCTTCGGTCGCCTCCACCAGGCTGATATTCTCATCCTCGCGGGCCATGGTTCTCAGTTGTTCGACGAGTCGAGAATTCGCAGGGTCGTCGCTGAGAATCGCTAGGCGCACGGGCGGCTGAGGGTTGTTCACAAGCCAGGCGAGCAGGCTCATGATGGCAATTGGCCCCAGGAAAACAAGCGCCAGAGTCCGCCTGTCGCGCAAGAATTGGCGGATGATACGCACAGCAAGCGCGGATATTCTGGTGAAGCGCACAGTCGCACCTTCTTACTCCCGTTTGAAAGCTTCCTCCCGTTTGAAAGCCGGTCGATACGTTCACTGGGGCTGCAACATAGAGAGCTACGGCTATGTGGCACCGCCGCTGGTAAACCAGAGGAAAGCCTCTTCAAGGTTCGTCTTTCCGGAGCGGGCAAGGAGTCTTGCGGGGGAGTCCTCGGCGAGCAGCCTGCCCGACCGCATCATTCCGACTCGGTCGCAGCGGGTGGCTTCATCCAGGTAATGCGTGGACACGACGATGGTGACCCCCTCGACATTGAGCTGCCTGAAGTGCTGCCAGAAGGAAACGCGGAGTTCCGGGTCAATTCCGACGGTGGGCTCGTCCAGCAGAAGCAGCGAAGGATGATGAACAATGGCGCATGCCAGCGATACCCGCTGTTTCATTCCTCCGCTGAGCGTCTCCACGACGCTGTGGGCTTGAGCGCGCAGGTCAACCAGATCCAAGACCTCTTGTATCCGGCGTTCTTGCTCCCGTCCGGTAACTCCGTAGATCGAGGCAAAAAACGTGAGGTTCTCCCACACAGTCAGGTCCCTGTAGAGCGCTTCCTGCTGCGTCATGTATCCCAGATGCGGGGCGACCTCCCGGGACGGCATGGGCCGGCCCATGACAGCTACTTTCCCCCGGGTGGCCCGAGCCAGTCCGGCGAGGATGCGGATCAACGTTGTCTTCCCTGATCCATTTGGACCTATCAGCCCATACGTTTCGCCTTCGTGGATCGCAAGGCTTAGCCCGTCTAGCGCCCTTATGGAACCGAATTCCTTAACCACATCGTGTGCATCAACCATAATGCCCAACGCGACTTCCCCCTGTGATGCGGTTGCGCCCGGACATGTCCCGTCAAACTCCCCGTGTGGTCTCCCGGTGTGGTGGGTCTCGCATTTTTCATGATACTATGGCGTGATCGTCGCAGTCAATTACTACTACTCTGTCACGTATGCAGCTCCTGGTAGTGCCGTCACTCGAGCTGACGGCTGACGCGCGTCACGGGTTCTTCGTTAAGCGTTCCCTTCGTCATCAGTGAGCGAGGGCTGTCGAGCGACGGACATCACTGGTTCAGGCTGGAGTTGACCCGGTTTCGTGGACAGTCCAGGGCCGTGCGGCGGACTGCGTGGCTTGGTTGTGATTTCCCTCTGTGATCGCCCATCCCCTCTCATGCTCCACAAGACCTAGATATCCGACGTTCGAGTGGCGTCGCTTCCAGTTATAGAAGCCTCCGATGTAATCAAGGATGACCGACGCTAACGGCTGACGGCTTGGCCAACCCCACCGGTCAGGTAGTTCAGCCTCAAGCGTGGAAAGAAAGCTCTCAGCAACCGCGTTACCTAGCGAGAGCTCGCGCTTCTCATACAGAATCCGGTCCTCTCGCCTAGTCGGCTGAGCCTCTCCCCTTCCGCAACTGTTGGCCTCTCGCGCTATCCGGCATCGATCTCAGCCTGCCTGGTCCAATTACGCAGCGATTCCACTGATACTCCCAGATCCCTTGTCGTCGCCGGATGTGCAATGGCTCTTCGTCAACTTTGGTGCACACACGTTATGCCGCACCGACCGTCCTGCGCCGTCCCACGGTCGCCCGCGCCTCTCTTCGGCGGCCAGCGCGCGGCCGCACCTCCCGGCACCGTCTTGCGCCCGCCGCCTGCCAGACCTTCCGCGGGAGCCCACGATGTTCCAGGACTCTTCCAGGAACCGATGGCCTGAAATGCCGTCATAAGTCATAAGGGTCCTAGGGACAGTCCTAAGGACAAGAGTGTGACACCCAAGTAAGCAAGAAAGGGGATTCGCATGAATAACCACGTGAAGAACCAGCGGCATCGTCTCATCGCCGTCTCCCTTGTCGCCCTCGTCGTGCTGGCGGTCGTTGTCGCCCTCGGCGCGCGCCCTGGAGCAGCGCAGGAGGATGCGCAGGAGGACCAGAAAGACGGGATTCTGCGGGTTTCGGGCACCGGAGTCGTCGACGCCAAGCCGGACCTCGCCCACGTGACTCTAGGTGTTGAGACGCTCGCCGCGACGGCGCGCAAGGCGCAAGACCGCAGCAACGAGACTGCGGCCCGCGTAGTGAAGGCGCTGCAGGACCTGGCCGTTGCCGACGACGACATCGTCACGGTGGGGCTTTCACTGAGCCCCGAATACCGCTACGACGAGGCCAAAAGAGAGAACGCCCTCAACGGCTACAGGGCGGTTCACGTCATGACCGTGACCGTGCGTGACATCGAGAAGGTAGGCGAAGTGATCGACGCTTTGACGGAAGCCGGCGGCAACGTCGTGCGCAACATCTCCTTCGAAGTCTCCGACGAGTCGCGATTCCGCGATGAGGCGCTCGAGAAGGCCGTAAAGGACGCCACCCGCAAGGCCGAGGCGGCGGCCCGCGCGGCGGGCGTGAAGCTGCAAGGCACCGCGACTATCACTGACACGAGCGGGCCCGGCGCCGAGCCGATGACGGTTGTGATGCGCGCCGCCAAGATGGACGAGGCTTTCTCCGGTGCGGCTGCCGGCGCCATGGTCGCCACCGGGAGCATTCCGATCAGCGCGACGGTTGAAATGACGTTTCGGTTCTAGCGTACTGCTGTGCTGCTTATTCCTGTGCTGCTCATTACCGTGATACTC
>JBLNDA010000116.1:0-8405 GCA_050261175.1 Clostridia bacterium | reverse complement strand
GGGTACGTGATCGGACTTGCGGTCGCTCTCCTTCTCAACCAACGCTTTTTCGGGAGGACCCTCGTCCGCGGTTTGGTGCTGTTGCCCTACATCATGCCGGACTCGGTTGCTTACAGCGTGTGGCGCTTCATCTTCCAAGCGAGGGTCGGCATCGTGAACAGCTTCTTGATGTCGCTTGGCCTCATCAAGGAGCCCCTCGTGTGGCTTGTCGGCACGAGAACGCTGTTTGCCGTGATGGTGGCGAGCATATGGAAGGGTTGGCCGTTCGCGAGCCTGCTGCTTCTCGCGGGCTTGCAGTCGGTTCCCCGAGAACTGCTTGAATGCGCCTCGATCGAC
This sequence comes from Clostridia bacterium, assembly GCA_050261175.1. Lineage (GTDB taxonomy): Bacteria > Bacillota > SHA-98 > UBA4971 > UBA4971 > UBA6256. The sequence continues at coordinate 8,069 of JBLNDA010000116.1, read as the reverse complement.
GGGGCGAACTGGTGGCAGCGCTTCCGCTACGTCACTTGGCCGCACATCCTACCTGTCACTAAGACGCTGATCCTGCTCAACATCCTCTGGAACTTCAACGCCTACAACCAGTTCAAGGTGATGCTCGGGGACGACCCCGGAATCTACGCCGAAGTCCCCTCGACCTTCGTCGTCAGGCAGGCTTTCGACAACCTCAGGTACGGCCTGGGTGCGGCTATGTCGGTGGTCCTGGTGCTGATGATGACTGTGGTGGCTGTCATCTACCTGAGGACTCTCAAACCCGGCACTTCGGTGGAGGACTGATGCGACAATGAATCGCGAGAGGAAAGCATATCCGAGCTCGAGGTCACCCAGGGTGAGGGCGGTCCGGGTCGCTGAACGAGTGGCGCTGTACGTCGCGGTCGTTCTCGTGCTCGTGGTCGTGCTCATTCCGTACCTGTGGATGCTGTCGGGATCGTTCAAGACGAGCTTGGAGATACAGTCGGCGGACATAACCGACCCAAACCTCGCGCCACGGTGGATTCCCCGCACGTTTACCCTTGACAACTACCGAAATGTCAACCGCACCGTCAGGATCCTCGACTACTTCAGGAACAGCATCGTCGTATCCGTAGGCACGATGCTGCTCTGCCTCGCCCTCAGCATCCTTGCGGGCTACGCACTGGCCCGGTTCGAATTCAGGGGGAAGGGGCCGTACGTGCTGTCGCTACTCGTGACGCAGATGTTCCCCGGGATACTCTTCCTCATCCCGTATTTCATCCTGTTCGTGTACGTCAACAAGTGGACCGGGATTCAGCTCAAGAACACGTACCAGGGGCTCATCCTCACCTATTCTTCGTTCGCGCTTCCCTTCAGCGTCTTGATGCTCCGCAGTTTCTTCGCCACCATACCCAGGGAGATTGACGAGCAGGCCCAGATAGACGGGTGCACCCCGGTGGGCGCCCTCTTCCGGGTGATCATCCCGATCGCGCGGCCCGGGATAGCGGCCGTCGGCATATACGCGTTCATCATGAGTTGGAACGAGATCCTCTTCGCCTCACTCCTGACGGGGCGCGCGACGAAAACCGTCGCCGTCGGAATCCTCGAATACATCACCAACCAGGAGGCCCGCTGGGCGGGGATGATGGCGGCGTGCATCATAGTGACCATACCCGTGCTGGTGCTCTTCACGCTGATTCAGAGGCACATCGTGGAAGGCCTGGTGTCCGGTTCTGTCAAAGGGTGACGTTAAGGGGCAGCGGCAAAGCGACAACCCGACCGGCAGGAGCAAGAGTAGAGCAGGAGTGACAGAGGTATCAAGGCCCGAAAACTGAAGGGGGGTGAGGCCACGGGGCCGGCGCCGTTTGGGTGACGCGCGTCCGGCGGGGAGAGCCGGGCTTGCGCAGGCTCGGCGGAGCTTACGGTTTGAGCGAGGCTGAGTGGGGTTCGTGGGTTGTCGAGTTACTCGGGTTCCACGGTAGCCATGACTCACCCTCAAGGGAGGCGAATTGAGATGACACTGAGAAGGTGGGTTCTCGTTTGCGTCGTCCTCGTCGCCATGGTCAGCGTGGCGACGGCGTCAGCGGCTCCCAGGGAGATAACGTTCTGGGTGATGCCCAATGCTCCTGACGAGACGCACACAGTGTGGCTGGACAAGGCGGCGCAGGAGTTCGAGGCCCAGACCGGCGTGAAAGTCAAGTGGGAGATCGTGGGATGGGGCGACGCATGGTCGCGTATCGCGGCCGCGATAGCCACCGGTGAGGGAGCCGACGTCTCGCAGGTAGGGACGACATGGAACCCTCAGTTCGCGGCGACGGGCGGGCTCGAGCAGATCAACATCTCGGAATTCGGCGGCGCGGCCGCGTTCATGAAGGCAAACCTGGACTCCACGACGTACAAGGGCCGCTACTACGGGGTACCCTGGTTCGCCGAGACCAGGTGCCTGTTCTATAACAAGGACATGTTCGCTGCTGCGAAGGTGAACCCTCCGCAGACGTATGACGAAGTCATTACGGTCGGCAAAGCCATAACGAAGGCGCTGGGCCAGGGCAAGGCGTTCGCCATGGCCGGCACGAACGCATGGGATCTCATCCATAACTGGGCGATCGTCCTCTGGGCGAACGGGGGAGACCTCGTCGACGTCGCCACCAAGAAGGCCATGTTCAACGGCGAGGCCGGCGTTCAGGCAATGAGATGGTATTTGAGCCTCGTGGAGACCGGGCTCGCCGACAAGTCCTGCGCCGAGTACAACCAACCGCAGGCTGACGCGGCCTTCATAAACGGCAACGTCGCCATGTGCTTCATGGGCCCTTGGAACATAGCCAACATCGAGCAGGAGAACCCGAGCCTGAAGTACGGGGTGGTGGAGCCGCCGAAGGGTTCGAAGGGCCGGGCGGCCTTCTCCGGCGGAAGCAACCTCGTGGTCTTCAAGGCCAGCAAGAACAAGGACGCGGCCAAGGCTTGGATAAAGTTCCTCCTCCAGAAGGAGAAGATGGTCGACTACACTCAGAACCTCTCGCACATGCTCCCTGCGACCCTCGCCGCGTATGACGATCCCTACTATTCGGCGGGAGTCTGGAAGACCTTCAAGACCGCTCTAGGCTACGCCACTGCTTACCCGCCATTGGCGGTCTGGGGCGATATCGAGAACGCTATCGTCTCCGAGTTCAAGAAGGTCCTCAGCGACTACATCGTCGGGAAGTACAAAGCGGAGGACGTCAAGGTGTACCTCGACTCCGCTGCGAAGAAAGTCGACGAGGCTCTGCAGCGCGAGAAATAGGCCCGCGGCATCGAAGCCCGGGAAAGACGGTGGCGGGGATGCCTTCGAGGCGTCCCCGCCACGAATGAACGGCCGCACATGTCAAGGAAGCCAAGGGGGGACCGTCAGGCATGAAGTATGGGCACTTTGACGACGAGAGGCGCGAGTACGTCATAGAGCGTCCGGACACGCCCTCCCCGTGGATAAACTATCTCGGGACCCGCGATTACATCGCAATCGTCTCGAACACAGGGGGAGGTTACAGCTTCTACTCGGACGCAAGGCTCAGGCGCATCTTGCGTTACCGGTACAACAACATTCCAACCGACGAAGGTGGCAGGTACCTCTTCATCCGCCACTCGGACGGGGATTTTTGGTCTCCCACCTGGCAACCGGTGCGAAAGCCGCTGGATTGCTACGAGTGCCGACATGGGCTGGGGTACACTTCCATCAGATCCTCGCGTCGGGGGCTCGGCGTTGATGTGACCTACTTCGTCCCGGTTGATGAACCCCTCGAGGTGTGGCAGGTTGTCCTTGAGAACCGCAACGACCACCGGGAAGACATCACCCTCTTCTCGTTCGTGGAATTCTGCCTGTGGGACGCGCTGGACGACCAGACGAACTTTCAGAGAAACCTCAACATTGGTGAGGTCGAGGTCGAAGACGGGGTCATATATCACACCACAGAGTACCGCGAGAGGAGGGACCACTTCGCCTTCTTCGCGACCAGCGGCGAAGTGGTGGGCTTCGACACGGACCGTGAAGCCTTCCTCGGTCCGTACGGCACGCTTTCGGCTCCGCGGGCCGTCGTGGAAGGGAAGGCGTCGGGATCCTTGGCGTACGGCTGGGCGCCGATCGGGTCGCACTGCGTGCGCGTGTCCCTTGGCCCGGGCGAGCGAAAACACCTGCTATTCGTCCTGGGGCTCGCGTGGAACGACCCCGAAGAGAAGTTTACCGCGGACGGCCGCGCAAACAAAGCCGGCGCCCGCGAGATCATATGGCGCTACCTCGATCCCCGCGCTGTTGCGGCCGCGCGCGAGCAGCTCGCGCGGCATTGGGACCTGCTCTTGGCAGGGTTCCGGGCCGAGACGCCCGACTCCGACATGGCGCGAGAGATCAACGTGTGGAACCAATACCAGTGCTTGACCACGCTGAAGCTTGCGCGGTCCGCGTCTTATTACGAGTCCGGCATCAGCAGGGGCATCGGGTTCCGCGATGGGAGCCAGGACGTCCTGGGCGCCCTGCACCAGGTTCCGTCCAGCGCGAAGACGCGCCTTCGCGAACTCGCCTCCATCCAGTTTGCCGCTGGAAATACTTATCACCAGTATTCGCCCCTGACGAAGCAGGGCAACAACGACATCGGCAGCGGGTTCAACGACGACCCCATGTGGCTCGTCATAGCGACCGCCCAGTACTTGAAAGAGACCGGTGACCTCGAGGTGCTGTCGACGGAGGCTCCGTTCGCGGACGACCCGCGCCCGGTCACCCTGGAAGAGCACCTCCGCCGGTGCATGTCATACATCCTGGCTAACCTCGGGCCTCACGGGCTACCCCTTATCGGCGAGGCCGACTGGAACGACTGTCTGAACCTGAACTGGAAGACACGGCACGACGGCCGGGTGGCTGAATCGGTGCTCATCGGCGAGCTCTTTGTGTGCGCGGCCTCGGAGATGGCGGGGATCGCGAGCCTCAAGGGTAACGACGAGGAGGCGGAGGTGTACTTGAGGGCCGCGCGCAATATGGTGGCAGCCATAAACGCCCACGCGTGGGACGGCCAATGGTACATCAGAGCGTTCGACGACGCGGGCGCGCCCGTCGGCTCCTCGCGTAACATGGAAGGACGGATCTTCCTCGAGACTCAACCCTGGGCGGTAATGAGCGGGGTGGCGCCCCGTGAGAGGGGAGTCGCCGCCATGGACTCGGTGTGGACGCACCTTGCGACCCCGCATGGCATCGTGCTGCAGCAACCGGCGTTCACCCGATACTCCGAGGCCATCGGCGCGTGCACGTGCTATCCACCGGGAGTCAAAGAGAACGCGGGCATATTCTGTCACCCGAATACATGGGCCATAATTGCCGAGTGCGTATTGGGGAGAGGAGACAGAGCCTATTCGTACTACTCCAGATTGCTTCCCACCGCCCGCGAGCGGATATCGGAAATCCATAAAGCTGAGCCCTACGTGTACGCTCAAATGATAGCCGGCCCCGACTGCTCAAGGTTCGGAGAAGCCAAGAACTCGTGGCTCACGGGCACGGCGTCATGGATGTTCGTCGCGGCCTCGCAGTGGATCCTCGGGGTGAGGCCCGAATATGACGGGCTCATCATAGACCCGTGCATTCCCCCGGAGTGGACGGGGTTCACCGTAAGACGGGTTCTTCGGGGCCATACCTACGTCATCCGCGTCGAGAACCCCGACAGTGTGAGCCGGGGTGTCGTGCGCGTCGAGCTGGACGGCCGGGAGCTCGAGCCCGTGCCGGCCGCGGCCGGGCGCGGGGCTGTCGCGCCCGGATATCGCGCGCCGGGGGAGCTTGTGGGGTTCATCCCGGTTGACGCGATGAGACCCCGGGCCGCGGCGGCAACCGAACATTCGGTGAGAGTTGTGATGGGCAGGGTCTCCGGAGCTTGACCCGACCCGAGGGCTTCGGGGCGCCCAAGCCTTCCCGCTCGCACCAGGGCGCGAGCTGCGCCGCGTTCTGTCTCGACCTTCTTCCCTTGACCTTCTTCCCTTCACCTGAAAGATCCGTGATAGAATACACGCCTACGCCGCCGGGCAAGCGCAAGGGCGCATCCAGAAGGGGCGCCCTTGCGCGCATCCGCCGCGCCGGCTCGCCGTGCGGACCTGGGGTGCCATTCGCCATTCGCCCGAACACCAGTTGCCCGCGCGAAGGTGCGGATGGTATAATCAGGTGGACGGGAGGCGCATGCTGTGCCACGCGATGCCGGCCGCTCTGCGCAGCGGGCGGGGCTGACGAGCTTGAGAATCATCGGCATTGACCCGGGCCTCGTCGACACCGGGTACGGTGTCGTCGATGTGGCCGGCGGCTGCGTACGCCTGGTCGAAGCCGGGCTGGTCCGGACGACCTCATCCGCCCCCGTTGAAGTGCGCCTGAGAGAGATATTCGAGGGCGTGCTCGCGCTCCTGTCGGAGCACCTCCCCGCCGCCGTCATCGTCGAAGACCTCTACACGAGCTACCGCCACCCCAGGACCGCCGTGCTCATGGGCCACGCGCGCGGCGTCATCCTGCTCGCCGCGGGCAGCAAGGGAATCGAGGTCGTCTCGTACCCCCCGGCGCGGGTGAAGAAAGCGCTCACTGGCAGAGGCACCGCGAGCAAGGAGCAGATCCAGAGGATGGTCCAGGTGAGGCTTGGCCTTGACGAGGTCCCCGAGCCGGACCACGTTGCCGACGCGCTGGCTCTCGCGCTGTGCCATCACAACTTCTTGACGCACGCTCTCAATCAGTCCGGCGTGGCTCGAACTCGAACAGAAGGCGGATGACGGGAGAATCGCGGCTGGAGGGGTTCATTTGATCTCTGCGATCACCGGCAGACTCGTGCGCGTCCAGGAAGATCGCGTGAGCATACAAGTCGGCGGGCTCTTCTACGATGTGCTGGTGTCCCCCTCCACGGCCCGGGCGCTCGCGCCCAGGCGGGATCAAGAGGTCAGGCTCGAGACGGTGTTTTACATCCAGGGCTCGCCCGGCGGAGTCGGGAGCACCATCCCGGTGCTGGTGGGATTCCTGAGCGAGCTCGACAAGGAGTTCTTCGAGCATTTCATCACGGTCGGGGGCATCGGGCCCCGTGCGGCCCTCAAGGCCCTCGCCATCCCGACACCCCGGATCGCGCGCGCGATCGAGAACGCCGACATCGTGACTTTGAGTTCCCTCCCGGGCATCGGCAAACAAAAAGCCGCCAAGATCGTGGCCGAGCTCAAGGGGAAGGTGAGCCGCTTTGCCTTGGGCGTCGAAGGGGAACAGCAGGCGAGGGCGGAGGCTCCGGTGCCGGTCGAGCCTGTGGACGAAGTGACGGCGGAGGCCCTCGAGGTGCTGCTGCAACTCGGCTACAAGCGGCAGGAGGCCGAGGAGATGATCCGCCACACCATGGCCAAGCGCTCCGACATCAGGAGCGCGGAGGCCGTCATTCAGGAGATATACAGGTCCGCACAGCGCGAGGCGGGGCGCGGCGGCGGCGGTGGCGGCGGCGCAGCCGGGGCCTGAAAGCGAGAGCTCGCGCGGGCGTGGCTGCGCGCAGGCACCGTGCTGCCACGCAGCTAGATGCACGGACTGATGCATGGGGGCGAGATGATGACCCGAGTGAGGCTTGTCAGCGCAGAGGAGCAGAGGGAGGAGGAGACCTTCCAGCGAAGCCTTCGCCCGTCGGTGCTCGCCGAGTTCACCGGGCAGAAGCAGGTGGTTGCCAACCTCGCGATAGCCGTGGAGGCGGCCAGAAAGCGCAAAGAGGCCTTGGACCACGTCCTCCTCTACGGTCCTCCCGGCCTCGGCAAGACAACGCTCGCGCACATAATCGCGAACGAGATGAAGTCGAACATAATATCCACGTCAGGGCCCGCCATAGAACGACCCGGCGATCTCATGGGCATCCTCACGAACCTCGAAGACGGGGACGTGCTCTTCATCGACGAGATCCACAGGCTGCCCAAGGTGGTCGAGGAGTTCATCTACTCCGCCATGGAAGACTTCCAGATCGACTTCGTGGTCGACAAGGGTGCCTTCGCGAAGACCATCAAGGTCCCGCTCAAGCATTTCACGCTCGTGGGTGCCACCACGCGGGCCGGGCTTCTCTCGGCGCCGCTCCGCGAGCGGTTCGGCATATTCCATCATCTGGACTTCTATCCGCCGGAGGAGCTTGCCGAAATCCTCAAGAGATCCGCGTCCATCCTAAAGGTTTCCGTGGAAGACGAAGCCAGGGCGGAGATCGCGCGGCGCTCGCGCGGCACGCCCAGGGTGGCGAACAGGCTTCTCAAGAGGGTGCGCGACTATGCCCAGGTCAAGGCGGAGGGCGTCATCACGAAAGACGTGGTGGCTGCGTCCCTCGCCATGGAGGGCATAGACGACGCGGGCCTCGATAACCTCGACAGGAAGTATCTCAGGGCCATCATAGAGTTCTACGGAGGGGGCCCCGTAGGGATCGAGGCCCTCGCCGCCACGCTCAACGAAGAGCAGGACACCCTTGTCGACATGGTCGAGCCATTCCTTCTCAAGATAGGGTTCGTGGTGCGCACGGCGAGCGGGCGTCGCGCCACCGAGCACGCCTTCCGGCACCTAGGCGTCGCGCCGAACGTGCAGAAAGGCCTCCCGGCGTTGTTCTAGCACG
>JBLNDA010000115.1:0-9920 GCA_050261175.1 Clostridia bacterium | reverse complement strand
CTGTGGGGCCGCGCCGGCACCCGCCGCGCCCGTAGTCAGGTCCCCCTCGGTGTCGCACGGGCGTTCGTTCGCCGGAACACGGAAGTCGAAGCCGCGCAGACCGAGGCACGAATCGACGAAGGCCACCGACATCCCCGCATCCTCGAGCGCGCCGAGGAGCGCGGGCTCCAACAAGCACGTCCCGGACACCCCGACCCGCACCCTTCCGCCCGCACCCCCGCTCTTGGAGCTCCGGCAGTCGCCCACTCTTCGGTCGGGGTCCTGACCGTACCGGCCCCCGCCCGCGAAGCGCGTCGCGCAGCAAAGCGCCGCCACGGCCTCACGGGCCGCCTCATCGAATCCTTCGCACTCGCCGCCTGGCGCCGCCCCTGTGCCCGCGGGCCCACTGGAAGCGCCGCCGCGTCCTGCTACCGTGCAGCCGCCGCCAAGCGCGTCGTTCACCCTGAGCGCGGCCTCCACAGCGTCCACCGCCGACATCCGGCCGTCGGCCACAAGCTCGAAAAGGCGCGTGAGCTCTTGGCGAAGGGAGTTCATGGACTGGATGACGGCAGTGAGCCGTCGCAGGAACAAAGGCCCGTCCACGTCGCACAGTGATCCTTGCGGTCCCGCGATCTCACGCCGTGACGCAGGGGCGAGCTCGCGTGCAAAGGCTCTCAACACCTCGGCGTAGTACACGTCCGCCCCGCCCTCGCAGCTTCTCGGGACGTCCACGAAATGGACCGTCCGGGCGAGTCGAAAGTGCCGCAGCGCGTCATACGCCCGCCGCATCCCGTCGCAAGACCCCGCCACAGCCACGACGCAGTCTTGCCCGTGTTCACGCGCAAGAGCCCTCGCGTAGGGACAGAAGTCACGGGGAAGATAAGCCTCGCAGGAGGCGCCAAGCCCGCTGAAGACGGCTCTTTTCGCGGCCATCCCCAGGGCGAGCGGGATCTCGAGCGGTATATAGCTGCACGAGACCAGAACCACGGCCAGCCCCCCATGGGCTCCTTCGTCGCAAGCCACTTCTCTGTCTTCAATACTTCTCCCAGACCTCGCCCTCTCCTGCCGCACCGTTCCCTTTCGACCGGGGTCGTGAACACCGGTGGAGACCCCGCGACACCCGGCACCCGGCCCCGCCGCCGCACCCTCCCACGAAACGCACGACCGTCCGAATTCGCTCTTGACAAGAGGGCCGTCGAGAGTGTAGTGTAGTGCCATATACATACACATGCATGCTGCTGACCCGGCGTCAGCAGGAGGCACGGCTTGGAAGTGCGATCTGGCATGGCGGCGAATGCATATGTATGCAATCAGGCCGCTGCAAGAGAGGAGAGAAGGGGCGATGAAGGACAGACACAGGAAAGTGCTCCTCGTTGACACGACGCTGCGTGACGGGGAGCAGACAGCCGGCGTCGTTTTCGCTCGTACGGAGAAGCTGCGGATCGCGAGGATGTTGGACGAGATCGGCGTGGACCAAATCGAGGCGGGCATCCCCGCCATGGGCGGGGACGAAAAGGAAGCGGTCAGGGAGATCGCCCACGCGGGCCTCGAGGCCAGCATCATGGCGTGGAACAGGGCGGTCATCTCAGACCTGGATGCTTCCATCGAGTGCGGGGTGGATGCCGTGGCCATATCCATCTCCACCTCGGACATACACATCTTTCACAAGCTCCGCATGACGCGCCAGCAAGTTCTCGACGCCATGACACAGGCGGTTGTGTACGCTGCGCAGCATGGCCTGCACATATCGGTCAACGCCGAGGACGCGAGCCGCGCCGACCCCGCCTTCCTCCTCGAGTTCGCCATGGCAGCGAAGGGCGCCGGCGCGAACAGGCTTCGCTACTGCGATACCGTAGGGCTTCTGGATCCGCTGACAATGTACGACCGCATCAAGACCCTCCGCGAGCAGACCGGCCTGGACATCGAGACTCACACTCACAACGACTTCGGGATGGCGACCGCCAATACCTTGGCGGGAGTACAGGCCGGCGCCAAGTACGTTGGAGTGACCGTGAACGGTCTCGGCGAGCGCGCGGGCAACGCGGCTCTCGAGGAAGTCGTGATGGCGCTCAAGCACATCTACGGCATCGACCTCGGGATCAAGACCACGAGGTTCAGGGAGGTCTCTGAGTACGTGGCCAGGGCCTCGGGCAGGGAGATACCTCCCTCGAAGCCCATTGTCGGCACGAACACGTTCGCACACGAGTCAGGCATCCACGCGGACGGAGTCCTCAAGAACCCCAAGACCTACGAGGTCTTTCCGCCGGAGGAAGTGGGCCTTCAGAGGCAGATCATCATCGGGAAACACTCCGGAAAACACGCGCTCAAGGCGAAGTTCCTTGAATACGGCGTCAACCTCACCGACGAGGAAGCGGCGGCCATGTTGCCCGCGGTGCGCGCCACCGCGGTGAACCTCAAGCGCCCTCTCTTCGACAAGGAGCTTGTATATATATACGAAGACGCAAAGAGGGACATGTCCGCTCACAAGTAGCCGCTCCTCTCACGAGCAACGGCGGACGCGTGAGCGCCCATCGCCGCACAAGGGGGCATCGTCAGCTTGGGCAAGACCATCGCAGAGAAGATCCTCTCAAGCCATTCGGGCATAGATGCTCACGCAGGAGACATCGTCCTCGCCGACGTGGATTTCGTCATGGGGCAGGATGGAACGTCGCCCCTCGCGATCAAGTCCTTTCGTGACATGGGGGGGAAGAGGGTCTTCGACCCCACGAAGGTCGCCATGGTGATAGACCACGGCGCACCCAGCCCCAACGAGGGCACGGCGAACCTGCACAAACTCATGAGGGACTTCGCCAAAGAGCAAGCCTTCGTCGTGTATGACGTCGGCGAGGGCGTGTGTCACCAGCTCATCCCCGAGCGCGGGCACGTCCTGCCGGGAGACCTCGTCGTTGGAGCCGATTCCCACACATGCACATACGGCGGCCTCGGCGCCTTCTCCACGGGCGTCGGGTCAACGGATCTCGCGGCAGCCCTGATCACTGGCAAGACATGGCTCAGGGTCCCGGAGAGCATGAAGATCGTGTGCAAAGGCCGGCTTCCGGCGGGCACATACAGCAAGGACCTGGCGCTGTACCTTGCCGGCAGGCTTACAGCCTCCGGGGCTACGTACATGTCATGTGAGTACTGCGGGGAGGTCGTGGACCACCTCGGGGTGGACGCCAGGCTCACGCTGTGCAACATGGCGGTTGAGATGGGCGCAAAGGCCGGGATCATTGCGCCCAGCGGCGAGGTGCTCGCGTGGGTGCGCGGCCGTTCAAAGAGGAAGTTCCATCCGGTGTTCGCTGATGAAGACGCCAGCTACACGGACGTGCGGGAGTTCGACGTGTCGCGGCTTGTGCCGCAAGTGGCCCGTCCGCACCAAGTGGACCATGTTTGTGGCGCTCAAGACCTCTCAGCAGTTGAGGTTCACCAGGCTTTCATCGGGACTTGTACGAATGGCCGGCTGGAAGACCTGCGTGTCGCCGCCGGGATACTGGAGGGGAGAACCGTATGCCGATCCGTGCGCCTGGTGGTCGCGCCCGCGTCGAAACAGGTCCTCATGACAGCCTTGCGTGAGGGGATACTGGAGGTCCTCCTGAGCGCAGGCGCCACGGTGCTCGCGCCGGGGTGCGGACCGTGCGTCGGCACCCATGGCGGCGTGCCCGCGGACGGCGAGGTCGTGATATCCACAGCCAACCGCAACTTCAAGGGGAGGATGGGCAACCCCTCCGCCGAGATATACCTCGCCTCCCCCGCGACGGTGGCGGCCTCGGCCGTCACGGGGAGGATCACGGACCCGAGGAAGTTTCTCGGGTGAAGCCCTTGGCGTGACGAGACGAGGAGAAGTCCGGCGCATCTCACGGAGGTGAAGGCCACGTGGTCCTGAGAGGAAAGGCCCATAAGTTCGGCGATGACGTCAATACCGACTACATCATCGCCGGCAAGTACAAGTTCAAGACGCTCGACATGGACGAGCTCGCAAAACACGTCATGGAGGACCTCGACCCCGGGTTCCACTCAAGACTCGACCCCGGGGACTTCGTTGTGGCGGGGAGGAATTTCGGGTGCGGCTCCTCACGTGAGCAGGCACCGCTCGCCCTCATACACGCGAAGGTGGGAGCGGTAATCGCTGTGTCGTTCGCGAGGCTGTTCTACAGGAACGCGGTGAACACCGGCCTGCCCGTGGTGGAGTTCGACACAACCCTCATCTCAGACGGGGACGAACTCCAGGTGGACCTGGACCGCGGCATCGTGTTCGACCTCACCCGGGGCGTCACCGTGAGCGCGGCTCCGCTGCCCCCATTCATGCAGCGGATCTTCGAGGACGGAGGCCTCGCGGCCCACATCCGCAAGCACGGTGGATTCCGCCTCGGCTCGTGATCCTTGGTTGATCGCCATGAGGCCGGCGAGCCTCGTCACACGCCGGCTTCTCGACGCCTCGCTCTCCGCGCAGGCAGGGGAAACCCCCGCATTCTCGGCGCTTGACGCCCTATCCTTGACACCCCCGAAAACAGCGGCGGAGACCTTACCTTGGCTCAGTGCTCGCCCGAAAGGTACCCTCACCACGCGCCGCCGGGCGAGGCGCGCCCGGCGCAATGGAAACCGCTCCGCCGGAGGGGCCGGAGGGATCGACCGTGTTGCACAGAGTAACGCTCATCCTTGGTGACGGTATCGGCCCGGAAGTAGTCCTCGCGGCAAGGCGAGTGCTGGAGGCCACCGGTGCCGCGATCGAGTGGCAAGAAGTGCAGGCAGGCGCCGAGGTGGCCGAGCGGTGCGGCACTCCGTTGCCCGACGAAGTCATCGAGTCGGTGCGACGGACCGGAGTCGCGCTGAAAGGTCCTGTCACGACGCCCGTGGCGGGCGGCTTCCGCAGCGTCAATGTGGGTCTGCGGGTCGCCCTCGATCTCTACGCCAACATCCGGCCGATCAGGACGCTGCCTTGCGTGCCCGGGAAGTATGACGGAGTGGACATCGTGGTCTTCCGGGAAGCCACTGAGGACGTGTACGCAGGCAGGGAGAGATGGGTGGACGAGGACACGGCTGAGACGGTCAAGGTCATCACCCGCAGGGGCTCCGAGCGCATCGCCCGGGCGGCGATGGAGTTCGCGAGGCGTGAGGGACGCCACCGGGTGACTTGCGGCCACAAGGCCAACATCATGAAATTCACCGATGGGCTTTTCCTCGAGTGCGCCCGCTCGGTTGCCCGCGACTACCCGGAGATCCGGTTCGACGACCGCATCATCGACGCCCTCTGCATGCAGCTGGTCATGGCGCCCGAAGGCTTCGACGTGTTGCTCCTGCCGAACCTGTACGGGGACATCGTGTCAGACCTCGCGTCGGGCCTCGTAGGTGGGCTGGGACTCGCACCGGGGGCCAACATAGGCGATGGAATCGCAGTCTTCGAGCCGGTGCACGGGAGCGCCCCCGAGCTCGCCGGGCGGGGCATCGCAAACCCCGTCGCCACCATTCTCTCAGGCGCCATGATGCTGCGGTACCTCAACGAGCCGGAGCGCGCTGGCGCCGTTGAGGCCGCAGTATCGAGGGTCCTCACCGAAGGCCGAGCGCTCACGCCAGACTTGGGCGGCAGCGCCACCACCGGAGAGATGACCGACGCCATAGTCGCCGCCCTTCAGTCTTCCTAACTTTCCGGGTCGAAGCGGCGCAACCTGAGGGAGTTGGTCACGACCGACACCGATGAGAACGCCATGGCTGTCCCTGCAATCACGGGGGACAGAAGGCCGAAGGCCGCGAGCGGAATGCCGATGACGTTGTAAACGAACGCCCAGAACAAGTTCTGCCGGATGGTGGCCATGGTCCGCCGGCTGAGGCGGATGGCTGCGGCCACGGCGCGAAGGTCTCCCCGGATGAGCGTGATGTCCGCCGCCTCCATGGCAATGTCTGTGCCGGTTCCCATGGCTATTCCGACGTCGGCTGCGGCGAGGGCCGGCGCGTCGTTGATGCCGTCGCCGACCATGGCGACGACCCTGCCCTCGGCGCGAAGCCGCTCCACCTCTTTGGCCTTCTCGCTCGGAAGCACTTCAGCAAGCACCTTTTCGATGCCGACCTGGCGCGCGATGGCCCGCGCCGTGCGCTCGTTGTCACCGGTTATCATGACCACGTCCACGCCGAGGGCCCGGAGCTCCCTCACGGCCTCACGGGAAGTCTCCTTGACGGTGTCGGCCAGCCCGATGACTCCTAGAGCCCGCCCGTTCGCCGCCACGAACGTGGCGGTCTGACCCTGGGCCTCCATGGAGCGCCGCGCCCTCTCGAGGTCCTCGGTCACGCCCACGCCGTTCTCATCGAGGAGACGCTGGGTTCCGGCGAGCACGACAACCCCGTCCACATGGGCTCGGACTCCCTTCCCCGGAATCGCCTCGAATCGCTCCGGCTCCACAGGCTTTATCCCTAGGGCTTGCGCCCGGCGCACGACGGCCGCGCCGAGCGGGTGCTCCGACCGCAGCTCCGCCGACGCCGCGAGCCTAAGCATCGCGAGGGCCGGGTCGTCATCGCCGCCCTGAGACCCGTCCTCCGCCCGCCCCACCGCGGTCGCGTCTCCCTCGGCTGCCGGCTCCGGCGAAGGCCCGACCTCACTTGGCACCGTGACCGCAGCTGGAAGGCCGGCCGCTTCCGTCTCCCGATGGGCGCCGGAAGCCCCGGCGACTGGGGACGATGACGTTTCGGCTGGACGCACCGGGACTTCGGTCACGACTTGCGGCTCGCCCTTGGTGATCGTCCCCGTCTTGTCGAACACGACTGTGTCGATACCATGCGCCCTCTCGAGATGTTCCGCGCCGCGAATCAGTATGCCGACTTCAGCCCCTTTGCCCGTGCCCACCATGATGGCGGTCGGTGTGGCAAGGCCTAGGGCGCACGGACACGCGATAACGAGCACCGCCGTGAACGCAAAGAGGGCGCGGCCGGGATCCCCTGTGGCGACGAGCCACCCCACGAGGGCCGTGAGCGCCACTCCAAGCACCGCCGGGACGAAGTAGCCCGCGACGACATCGGCGATACGTTGGATGGGCGCCTTCGACCCCTGCGCCTCTTCCACCATCCGAACGATCTGGGAAAGCACGGTGTCTCTTCCGACCCTGGTCGCGCGCAGTCTGAACGACCCGTGCCTATTGATGGTCGCCCCCGTGACATCGTCCCCCGGGCCCTTGTCCACGGGAATGCTCTCACCGGTTATCATGGACTCGTCCACGACCGATGTGCCGTCGAGTATGACCCCGTCCACAGGTATCCTCTCCCCGGGTTTCACGACGACCACATCGCCCACCCGCACCTCGTCCGTGGGCATGTCCACCTCTTTGCCGTCACGCACGACGTGCGCAACCCTGGGTGCGAGGCCCACCAGCTTCCTTATGGCTTCAGACGTCCTGCCCTTCGCCCGGGCCTCGAGGAGACGTCCCAGAAGCACGAGGGTGATGACCACGGCCGAGGACTCGTAGTAGAGATGGCCGTGACCTACGAATGTCTGGTAGGCGCTGAACCCGTACGCCGCCGTCGTGCCCAGAGCGACGAGCACGTCCATGTTCGGGGAGCGCGCACGGAGAGCCGCGAGGGCTCCTGTGTAGAACTGCCGACCAGCCACGAACTGCACGGGCGTGGCGAGGGCGAACTGGAAACGGGGATCGGTGAAGGGAGGGGGCAGGTGGATTCCAAACAAGTGGGAGAGCATGAGAGCCAAAAGGGGCGCTGAAAAGACCGCCGCCATCAGGAACAGCGCCCTCTGCCGCGCTATCTCGGCCTCGCGGCGGCGCTCCTCCCTGTCCTTCGCCTCTTCCGCCTCCGCGCCTTCGCGAACCTCGAAGGCCTCGTACCCGGCGTCGCGCATGACTTCCACTAGGTTAGCCGGGGAGATCTCGCCAGCGTTGTAGAGGACCGTGGCCCTCTCGGAAGCAAGGTTCACCGCGGCCTCGATGACGCCGGGGGCTCGCTGGAGCGCCCGCTCCACCCTGGCCGCACACGAGGCGCACGTCATCCCCGCGACGGCGAAGGTAGCCTTGTCGAGGTCCACGCCGTACCCGGCCTCGCGCACGGCGTCGACCAGCGCGGACTCGCTCGTGCTGGAGGGATCGTACACGACCGTGGCGCGCTCGGTGGCCAGGTTGACGCGGGCCGACAGTACACCGCGAGACCTCGCGAGCGCCCGCTCCACCCGAGCGGCGCACGACGCACACGTCATTCCAGTGATCCGAAAGGTCGTGCGCCTCTCTCGCCCGCGAGGCGCCGTGGCCTCCGCTTCTTGCCCCGGCCCCGGCGTGCCCGCGCTCCCTACCGCAACGCTCGCCCCACCGCCCTCCGCCTCTCGCCCGCCTTCCTCGCCCTGCACCGCTGGCATCGGTACGGGGCACTCATCAGCCGCGCCCCTCGCGGCCCCGTGCCCAGCGGACGCACACCCGCCCGCACCGCCCTCCACTAGCTCGAACTCGTCTTTCACGGGCGTCTCCCCCTCTTGCGCCACACTCTCTTCGCGGGCTTCTTGACCTTGCTATTCCCTCGCGCCCCGCGCCGCGGCGCAACCCGCCTGCGCCGCGGGCTACGCCCAACGCTTCTCCACCCTTACGTTCTTGAAGTAGTACGTGCATATCTCTTCATGCCGGCGCCCCGCTTTCGCCATATTGTGGGCGCCCCACTGGCTCATCCCCACGCCGTGCCCGAAGCCCTTGCCGCTCATGCTCACCTGGCCGTCACGAACCTCGAGGCTCGTGATCAAGTTGGACCTCATACGCATTGGGTCGAGGGCCACGCGGAGGTCGTTGCCACCGATGGTGAGCTCGCCGCCTGAATGGCGGATGGATATGGTCTGTGCGCGCCCCGAAGGACCTCTCTTCGCCACGGCCATGCCGGTTATCCCGCTGACTGGGATCCCGATCTTCGTCAAGGCAGCCTCGATTTCCGCCGTGGTGAACGTCGCTGACCATGCGCGGTCTTGGGCAGGGACGTCCGATGTAATGTCGGGGCTCTTCTTGACCACGGTATAGGGCGGCTCGGGGCCGCGGAAGTTCAAGCCTTCTTTGGCAAGGGCGGTGATACCGCCGGCGTTGGAATGGAACCATGCGTCGATGAGCTGGCCGTTGTAGGTGAGGACCTTGCCCCGGGTCTCGCGGACTGCCGCTCTGATAGCATCGTTCACGTTCTCCGGCTTGAACTCCTGCGCCGTCTTGAACCCTGCTTCAATGTCCGAACCCATGGGCCCCTTCCCGCGCCCTTCCTCGAGAGACTTGAGGGCGAACGTGCGTGCCACGACCGCCTGAGCCGCCAGAGCTTCCCTCGGCCAGTAATTCTTCATCTCTCCGGCCACGACGGCCGCCACGTACTCCTCCATGGGCATCGCCTCGACCCGGTTCTGGTCCGAGAGGTACACCCTTATCGTGGGCTCTTCCGCAAGAGCCGCTCTCCTGACCTTCGATATCCCGAACACCGCGAGCACCACTACAAGAAGACCGATGCCGAGCCAAACTAGGCTCCTGTTCCTGTTCCCAGCCACGTCTGTCAGCCTCCGTCCCGCGCGGCCAAGCAGGGGCTCGCAGCCGGCTCACTGCGCGGCGCCCCGGCCCCGCGGGCTGGCGACGTCGCACTGGGGGGGCCCGGCGCACGCTGCCGGAATGCGGCCAGCTGAGCGTGCCTCCGCGCCTCGACATCCTTCGTGCCGCGGCCGTCCGCGCCCTCACCCGCAAGTGCAGGCGTCCCTGGGCCCGCACTCAGCCCTGCGTTGCCCTTGCACTACCGCTGTCTCTTGCCTTCTAAGTGAGGGTGCGTTAGTCCTTGCCCCATTGCCAGTAGTTGCCCGGCTGCCGGGGTTGCACTCGGGGACTGCGCCCCAAGCGGGGCGCGCTTCGCCAGAATCCGGCCCGTCAGGCCAGTGGCCGGATTTTGACACCCCTCGTGCAATCACCGGCAACCCCTGCCAATAGTCGGAAGCATTTCTGCACCCCCAC
>JBLNDA010000114.1:0-56129 GCA_050261175.1 Clostridia bacterium | reverse complement strand
CCTGCGCCATGGCCTCCAGGATGAGCACCCCGGGCATCACCGGATTCCCGGGGAAATGGCCCTGGAAGAACGGCTCGTTGATGGTGACGTTCTTGATGCCGACGGCGCGCTTGCCCTGCTCGAACCCGGTTATGCGGTCGACCAGCAGAAACGGGTACCTGTGCGGCAAGACCTCCTGAATTCCCATCAAGTCGATCATGACTGGCTGCACGCCCCTCCTGTCTCCTGTGTCCCGCGCCGGGCGTTCCGGGCGACGGCCCTGGCAAGCTCATGGTGCATGGCGTGCCCCGAGCCGATCCCTATGAAATGGCCCGACACCCTGCCGAGAAGCGCGATGTCGCCCAACAAGTCGAGCGCCTTGTGCCGCGCCGCTTCGTCCGCGAACCTGGCGGGGCTCGCGTAACCGTTCTCGCCGACTATGACAGCCTCGTCCAGGGTGGCGCCAAGCGCCAGGCCCCTTTCGTGCAGCGTGGCAAGCTCCCACTCGAATCCGACGGTGCGGGCGGGCGCGATCTCCCGTTCGAACACTTCGGGAGTGACCTCGAAGTCCACGTGCTCCGACCGCATCCCAGGCCTTGCGGCCACGAACGTGAAACTCACCCGGAGCGTTTCCCCCTCGGTGGGAAGGGCGAAGGCGCACGCCCCGTCCCGGACCACCCACGCCGGCATCTGGACCCGCAGCACCCTGCGCTCGCCCTCGAGTTCGGTGACCCCCGCCTCCTCGACGAGATCCACGAAAACGCTCGAGCTTCCGTCACCGAGCGGGATCTCTTCCCCGTCCACTTCTATGAGGGCGTTGTCGACTCCTCCCCAAAGAACGGCGGCAAGAAGGTGTTCCACTGTCAGCACGGAGACGCCGTTTCGCACGAGCCCGGTCGCCCGGTGCGAAACCCCGACGAACTCCACGCTCGCCGGGATCGCGGGACGTCCCGGAAGGTCGCAACGCGCGAACACGATGCCGGTCCCGCCCGGCGCCGGGCGGATGGTAACCCGGGACGGCTTGCCTGTGTGAAGGCCCCGCCCATCGTACGAAACCGGCCTCGCCACCGTGGTCTCGCGGGTCCCGCGCTCGAGCGGCCGCGCTGCCAAACCCCGCCACCCCTTCTCGACAGTCAACGAGTTAACTCGATAGTTCTACACCGGCGCAAGATTCCCTGCCTGGCGCCTCGCGTCCCGTGTCCGGCGCCTGCAAACACGTGTCCGTGCGGGTCCCCGCGGGCCCACGCGGGCCCCCGCGGGTCCTCTACAGCTGGAGCAACCTCCGGTATTTCCTGCCCGTCTCCGACCGTGGTTCAGCGAAGACTTCCCCTGGAGCGCCTTCCTCGGCGACAGCCCCCCCTTCTAGCAGCACCAAACGGTCCGCCGCGCGAAGCGCGAACCTCATCTCGTGGGTGACGATGACCATCGCGGTATCCCTGACCCGCGCCAGGTCCTCCATGACGTCCAGAACCTCGCCGACAAGGATCGGGTCGAGGGACGCGGTTGGCTCGTCCCACAACATGAGGGCGGGCTCAGTCGCGAGAGCTCTCGCGATGCCCACGCGCTGGGCCTCACCACCCGAGAGCTCCGCCGGCCTCCGGCGCGCGACGGAGCCGGAAAGCCCCACCCGCTCGAGCGCCCGCCGGGCTCGCTCGCGAGCCTCGTCCGGCGCCATGCCCGCCCCAACCAACGGAAGGGCCACGTTGTCGAGGGCGGAGAGCCTGGCGATCAGGTTGAAGCGTTGGAAAACGAAGCCGATCCTCCTCCGGACCTCGAGAATCTCGGGGTAAGGAAGGGTCACGATGTCGCGCGACTCGAAGGTGACACGCCCCGCGTCGGGCTCGACCAGCCGCACGATGCACCGGAGAAGGGTGGATTTGCCGCATCCGCTGGGGCCTGTCACGACGACCGTCTCACCTCGCGCGACGCTGAGGTCCACGCCGGCGAGGGCGCGCGTCCTCCCGTATTCCTTTACGAGGCCTTCGACGGCAAGGATGGGCGCGGCAGGCACGGGCGCGCCCGCAGGCGAGGCCGCCCCGGTCGTGGCAGCCAGCCCGATTGCGGCGTGACCCGTGGCGTGAGCCCTCATCCCCTCATCCCCTTCAGCATCACCCTCCTGCGGTTCAGGAGGGCGACTATGCCCGGTCTCGAAGACGGCACAACTATCTCCCGCATCACGCCGGTGTACGTCAGGCCCATGGCGAGCCCGGCCGTGATCTCGTCGCTGGAAGCGGGGCTTATCTTGTCGCTCTCGAGCGACACGAGGTAGCCCAGGGCGGCCCCAACCGCCGCCACGTGCGAGAGCCCGATGTTCGGCACTTGCGCCCCCGAGGCCGCGAACACCGGCACCAGAATGGCGGCGCCCATCGCCGCGGCATAGGCGGAGCCCGCGTCGAACAGACGGGCGAAGACGCGGCGAGCGCGCGCGCCGCTCGTTCCCCGCGCGGCTCTCTCGCGCCGCAGCTCCCTGATGGCGCTCACGATGGCCGCATGGTCCAGCACGAGCACGAGCAGGGCGAACACCACCGACACGAGGGCCGCCACGGTGGATCTGGCCTCGCGCAGAACCCTGTACACTTCGCTCCTCACGCCCGGCTCGACAATGCCTGCGGGACTCACGTACACGCGCACCTCCGGGCCGAACCTCTCAGCCGCCGCTTTCCGGGCGACGGCCGCGTCCACGCTCCGGTCAACCAGAATCTGGAGGCTGTCGCCCGGTATCACTTCGCCGCCGATGTAGCGGTCGATCAGGCGGATAGACCGCCCGACCTCGTCGTCCTTTAGATTTGGCAGCGATGCCTTGACGTATTCGAGTTCCCGGATTATGGAACCGGTGTCGATTGACCGGATGGAGCCCAGGTCATCCGCAACCTCGCGAACCTGTGCCTGCATGCCCGTTGCGTCCATCTCCTGAAGCTGCGTAAGGATGGTGTTTGTGGCATCGAGCATGTCCGACACGACCGCCCCGGCTCTGCCACTCGCAAGGAGCGCCCTCATGCCCGAGACTCGCTCCGCGAGTCCGGACAGCTTCGTCTTCCACTTCGCGAGATCCTGCGCGACGGGGCCCGCCCGGCGCACGAATTCGTCGATGGCCCTTGCCCTCTCTACAACCTTCACGCCCGCAAGGTCGAGCGCGGCCCGAAGGGCGGCCACCCTGTCGCGAACAGAGGGAGGCAACTCGTCTGCGCCATCGCCGTCGCCGGTTCTCATGTTTTCCGTGAGAAGGTCGGCCGTGGACGCGATCAGGGACAGCACCTCCTTCGCCCGGGATTCGAAGGAGCCTATCTTGCCGAGAGCGGACTCCAGGGAGTCTACGGCGCCGACCGCGTCGTTCACGGCCTTCTCCACCGCCGCCGCCTCGCGCCAGCCCAACGTGCCGTCCCGGGACGCCCCCAGGGCGTCGGAAGCTGTCTCGAGCGCCCTTTGGACGTCGACGAGGCGCCCGACGGTCGTGTCGTACATGCCCAGTATGTCCAAGGCCGAAATGGAGGCTTGGTACGCGTCCTCCCGGAACGTCTCGAGTTCGCGGAGAAGCCGGATGCTCTCGTCCACCATGTACGCCAGCCTCTTGCTCTCACTCGTGACGTAGGCGGTGCCTATGCGCTTCTGAGGGCGCCCGTCTGAATCGGCGAGGTGCGCGACGACCGGCGGCGTGCGGTAGGTATCGACGTCCACGGCGATTGTCGCGGACCCACCCTTCGTCGGCGAGCCGGCCGGCGGCTCTCCCCGCCCCGGCTCCGGTCCAGCTTCAGATCCGGGCCTGGACCCGGCCGCCGCACCCTGCGACGTCTCCTGAGCCCGCTTGAAGCCGAGGATGTCGGTGTCCCCCTCGATGACGAGCCCTGTCGCCTTGCCGCCGGAGATCTCCCTTACCTGAACGAGGACGCCGCTCTCCGCCCCAGGGCTTTCTCCTGACGAGCCCCGCGAGGCGGCTTTAGGGGGCGCGCCTCCCTCGAGCCCTTTCCCGTCCGCTGCAGCCGGCGCCTCCAGGAACACGAGGTCTCCTGGGTGAAGTGGAGCTTCGGAGCTGAGAGATATGGTGACCCGGGCCGCATAGTGCTCGAGGAAGCGTTTCATCTCGGTGAGGGTGGCGGTGAGGTCGGCGAGATCGGAGCCAGCCCCGTGGCGCGTGATGTCGCGGGCAAGCCCCGCCGCGGCCCCCGCCCCCGCTCCGGCTGAGGACGAGAGATCGTCCGCGAAGGCTTGGCCCGCGGCCACAGAGTCTTCAAGCTCCTGCCCGATGGGGAACCTTACTTCGACCACGCGGTAGCGAGCGAGCAGATCCTCCAGGGCGACCGAAGTCCGCCTGATGTCGGCGGCCGAGTGGAGCACCACGGCTATGCTGCTGCCGTCCCTGAAGCAGAACCTCACGCCGGGGAGTCTTTCGACCTGGCCCATCAGGAAGTAGAACGCCCCCGGCTCGATTCCGGACACGCTGAGACGCGGCTCGATTATGAACGTCACGCCGCTCGCTCCGGGCACATCGCCGAGCGCCCGGGCGAGACCCTCAAGCCCCGCGCGAGTCCGTAGCTTGTCGGGAAGGGATATGAAGAAGTTGGCCCGTCCGATCACTGTGGGGCCTTCCCTGACACGCGCGCCCGTGTACGATGAGGAAAGCACCTTGGAGATCTCCGAGCGCGCGGCGTCGTGGGCGTCCTGTCTTACGTGCAGGATGAGGTCGTACTCGCCGAGGTCCCCCAGGACGCCAGTGACCTGTCTGCTGAGGTATGTATCGACCAAGCGGGCGACGCCGCCGGACACGGCAGCGCCGAGAATCACCGTCACGATGAGGGCGACGAGGATGTCCCTCCCAAAGCCCTCCCTTACCATCGCAAGCATGGGCCGCCTCCCACGTTCGCCTCCCACGTTCAGCCGCGCGATAGAGCCGCGCTGGCCTTACCCGATTATAACACAATGGCTGCGGGGCTGGCGGACCGAAGTGCTGCCTGCTGTGGGAACGGATCCCAGGAACGACGCGGGATGAGCGCAGCTCGCGTGCCCGTCGTGCCGCTTCGGACGTGCCGCTTCCGCTTCAAGGGGCCCACGACACGATAGCCGAAGTCTGTGGCCGAAGAGTCGTGAAACGCCGGGCGTGTGCGCGAGCCCGCCTTGCCTGCGCCCGCTCACCTAACGGCTTCCTCCGCCCCTTTGTCCTTACCCTCCCCTTCCTCTTCGACCTCGAACTCCAGGGTGACGTTGTCGAGCGCCTCAACGTGGTCGCGATCGGTGCGGAAGAGCAACTTTCCGCATTTCACCGTCTCTTTGTTCTTGCCCTCGGCGAAGACGTTGCCCTCGAGAATCGCGAGCCTGTCCTTCTCGGTGTAAGTGGCACGCTCCGCACGGGCGAGGGTGTTCCCACGCTTCATCTCCACGTGGCCGGAGGCCACGAACCCGCGCGTGCTCGTCTTGAGCTCCATCCGGTCGCACGTGACGACGACCCGCTCCTTGCCGGACGAGTCGCCTGCACCCCCCGCGCCGCTCGCGCCTCCTGAAGCGGCCCCGGCACCGTCTTTGCCTGCATTCCCTGATTTCTTCTCATCCTTGGTGAGAGTGACGCCGCCCTCGACAACCACACGTTTCTCGCTGATGTACGCGGTGAGCACGTCCCCTGTGAGC
Source organism: Clostridia bacterium (assembly GCA_050261175.1). Taxonomy (GTDB): domain Bacteria; phylum Bacillota; class SHA-98; order UBA4971; family UBA4971; genus UBA6256. Next base: position 50,534 of record JBLNDA010000114.1, on the reverse strand, counting down.
ACGATGTCGGGCTGCACGAGCTTCACGTTCCCGGTGATGGTGGCGGTCTTCCTCTCCCTGACCTCCGCCCGGTCCGCCGTGATGACCACGTCGGAGTACGCTATCCTGACGCTCCCTTCGAACACAGTTACGTCGGCATCGAAGTCGATGGCGACCCTCTTGTCCGCGGTCACCACGACCTTCTCCCCTGCGGCCCAGGTCGCGGGCGCCGGCAGCGCCAGAGCGGCGAACATCACCAAAAGGGCGGTTCTCATCACCCAAGCTCCGGCTTTCGCAACGCGTGCGTGTCCATCCACAGCAATCGTCCCTCCCGTCAAGTCGATCCTCGCACCTTCGCGCCGCTTCCTCCGAATGCGCCGGACGCGCGCTCACGGCTCCGCGCCTAATCCTCGGGAACCTCTATCTCCACGGTCGTTCTGCCGATGGTCTCGAGCACGTTGTCCCCCGGGTGGTACTCCGCTCTCTCGCACAGCAACACCGAACCTTTGTCGCGCTCGACGCGAACGTCGCCTTCGATTATGACCTTCCGGTCCTTCTCGGACCAAGTGAGCGTGCGTGCGGTGAGCAGGTCGCCCTCCCCGGACGAGAACCGCACGTCCTCGAGCTTTAGGCCGTTCGTTGAGGCGTCCGCTTCTCCGCGCGCGGCTGAGAACTTCAGCCAAGGCTTGCCGTTGTCATAGAGGACTCCGTCTCGAATGCCCTCTAACACCACGCGGCTCTCGCCCTCTTTCATCCGCACCTCGTCCGCGTCGAACTCCCAGCGCCTCTCGCCTCCGGACCTTCCCACGAATCGGCCCTGCTCCACAGCGACGCCAGGCACGCCGGGGGAACCGGGCACCGGAGCCACGTCTGCACCAACACGAGGGCCGGCGCCGGAGTCGAGGCCGAGGCCTGACCCTAAGCCTGAGTCTGAGCCAAAGCTCGAGCCAGGACTTGGACCGGCCTCGGGAGGAGCAGGCGGCGCGGGAGGCGCGGGCCTCAGAAGCATTGCCCCCAGCGCCAACAGGCACGCGAGACCAAGGCAGACGACTGCTGCTTTGATGGCTTTCGGCACCTGGTCCCACCCCCGATCGATTGCCCCGATATCGCCCCGATCAAGACACTACGGAGGCCTGAGGAGTCCTGAGTCCATACAACGCCCGGAACCGGCGCGCGGCCGTCCATTCAGTAGCCTGGCTAAGCAGGTAAGCAGAACCACATCAGAACAGCACGCCCTGGTCCCCGAGGCCGAACCGCACGCCCTCGTACGGGAACGCCTTGATCCTGTATTCCAGCCATACCTGGTTATCAGTGTAGCTATAAGACAGCTTGAGCTCGCGGCAATGAAGATCGCGGGTCACGCCCACATCCCCCCGGAGCACGCGCTTGGACGGGCCGCCGTACACTACCGTCCACTGGACCTTCCACGCGTCCCCGATGGTCAAGTCGACGTCGCTCTCGACTCTGTCGAGTGCCTGCATGGGGAAGCTGTACCTCGCGCCCACCTTGACGGTGCAGCGTTCCGACGCCGATATCTCGATCTTCCCCACGGCCTCCTTCATCGCCTCTTTGTTCGGGTCGTATGTGGCCCGCGCCTCTACAGCCCACGCGCGCCCCGGCGACACACGCACGCGCCCCGCGAGGTCCTTGTAGACCTGCGTGTACAGGTCGTATCCGCCCTCAACCGAGACGGTCACAGGGTTGCGCGAAAAGGTGAGGCTGCCGGTGAGGAGCCCCTTGCGGACTTCTTCATCGAAGGCGAAAGGTGTCTCGCCGAACACACCGCAGTACTCGTAACCACCCTTGAGCCTCAGAGCGTCCCCGAAGGCTCCGGTCTCCACCCCCAGGTTGGCGGATGCCACGTAGCGGCTGTCGCCCGTCGTGTAGCTGTCGAACGTAACCCCACCCGACACCGTGGCCCGCGCGCCCTTCCAAAGCGCGTACGATTGGGACGGCGTGAGGAGCCCGAGTTCCGTCCTGGCCGCCCTCACCATGCCGGGGTAAGCCCACGCCGAAGGCCTCTCCGCGTACTTGCCATAAACCGCCGCCACCTGCAGCTTGAGCGGAAAGCCCTCCAATCCGAACGGCTTGCTCTCAAAGGCGATTTCAGGGGCCCGGCCAATTGCCTCATACGGCAAGGGCTCCACTTCGCCCTCTTCTTCCTGCTGTTCTCGCTCGCGGGGCTTTACGTACTGCTCCCAGACAGCCTTCAGAGAGCCTGCGGGGGTGTCCTTCGAGACATCCACCTTGTAGTTGAGGAACATCTCGTCGGAGCCCGCGTGCCCCCCGGGCACGCGGAAGTCGAGGTAGGCTGCGTTGGCCTTGATGGACAGCCCCGCAGGGAGCCTCCGGCTTACGCTCGTGGACGCCCTCGTCTCGTCGCTCGGCGTCTGGCCGCGGCTTGCCGTCCTCTCAACGGCCAGGTCGATGAAGCCTCGCTGGTCGCTGTGATCCAGCTCCAAAACGCCTTTCAATTCCGTGTTGGGCACGCCTGTGGATGCTGCCGCGTCGCTGTATCGAATATCGAGATGCGCTTTGGTCTCCGGGCCGAGCGGGAGGTCGTGGGAGACCTCAATCTTCGAGTCCGTGCGCCCTGTGAGCCGGTTGGCGACGCCGTAAACGTACACGAACCCGCTGCCGACCCCGCCGACCTTGTAAAGGTGCTTCACGCCGGCGCCCAAGCCGAGCTTGCTGAGGTAGTCGAGGTGGAGCGAGCCCCGGAAGGACGGGCTCCGATAGTAGTTGTAGGTCGTCTTTACGAACCATCCCTCGTTCTGGCCGTAGCCTATCTTCGGGAGCTCGAACCTGTTCTCCTCCCGGATCGGCAGCACCAGGTACGGCCAGTAGAAAAGGCGGATCTTGCCCTCCCAGTAAGATACGTTCCTGAGGACCATCCTGTCATCCACGTACACCTCTATCTCCCCGGCTTCAACGTGGTAGTGTGGCTCGTCCAGGTCGCACGTGGTGAAGGTGCCGTTCGTGACGGTGATCTTGCCCGGCTCGGCGGCGAACTCCTGCCCGGACACGTATATCTCTCCGTCCATACCCTCGCCGACCACGGTGGCCTTGCCTCGAGTGACGCTGCCGCTCTTCGTCCTGAGGTTGTACCGGAGGACATCCCCTCTGACCACATCGTCGCCGTCGCGGAGTTCCACGTTCCCGGCGGCCACGAGTTCCCCGGACGACGTGTCCACGTCGAGCAGGTCGCACACGATCTTGACGTTCCCATACACAAGCGTCACGTCACCCTCAGCCCGGGCGCGTCTCGCTTCGATGTCCACCGTGACCCTGCCGGCGGATAGGCGGGCGGGTTCCGGGGGCCCCGGCGAGGCCGCCGCAGACTCGGGGGCTGACGCCAAGACAACCAGGACGACAAGGACAACAAGGACAACAAGAGGAGCGAGAAGCGAGGCTGACGCGAGGTACATCGCCTCGCGGCAAGAGAGCATGCGGCCTCGCCCTGCCTCGCGGGCCGCTCGTCGCCCGCGCATGGTCCCGCGCCGATCCGCGGGGTCCCGAGTCCGTGTCAATCTCGTCGTTACCAGCTCAACGCACCTTCTCGCTGCGTATCATGAGGAGCACCCCCGCCGCCGCGAAGACGAAATTGGGGATCCACGCCGCTGCGAGTGGCGGGAGGATCCCGTTGCACCCGAGGGAGCGGAGGATCGAAGAGACGACGTAGTACGACAACGCCACGCACCCACTCACCGCTGCACCGAAGAGCCGGCCCGACCTCGGCCCGGCGACGGCGAGAGGCGCGCCCGTGAGGACGAATACGAGTGAGGCGAGGGGCAATGAGAGCTTGAAGTCGTAATCCACCACAAGGGCGTTCACCTCTATGCCGCTCCGGCGGAACAGGGCGATGTGCTCGCCGAGCTCCGCGCGACTCATCTCCGCGGGGGTCTTCTGCTCGCCGAAGAAAGCCTCGAGCCCCTGATCCATCTCAATGGTCATGGACTTGAACTTCGCCTCGTAGGCAACGTACCCGTCGCTGTCCAGATCGTGAACCACCCCGTCCTCGAGGGTCCAGAGCGTGCCCTTTGCGGAGCCGCGCCGCGCCGTGATGATCCTCGGGAGCCTGTCGCTCCGTACTTCATATATCATAACGTCGCGGAGAAGGCCCGCGTTCGCATCGGCTTCCCGCACATAGAAGAACCTGTCCTGCGTCCCTCTGAAGAACACATTCTCCTCCACTGACGGGAGGGCTTCCTGAAGGACGAGCTTCCTCACCATGTTCTCGTACTGGTGGTTCGTCCAGGGAACGATCCGCTCGTTCAGCCAGAACGTGAGGACGCTCACGACCAAGGCGAGGCCGAGCAAGGGAAGGAGGAGCCTCGGAACGCGGGCGCCGCTCGCCCGCAACGCCGAAAGCTCGCTGTCTTTGGAGAGACGGGCGATGGCGAGCAAAGCCCCAAACAGCGTGGCCACGGGGAGTGACTGCACCACCGCGTCGGGAAGCTTGTACAGGAGCATCCTCGCCACCGCCGAAGCGGCGACCTTCTTGACGATGATGAGTTCAGCAAGCCAGAACAGCTGGCCCGCCAGCACGATGAGAACGAACCCGCCGACACATCCGATGAACGGGCCGCAGAACTCCCTTGCCACATAGCGGTCTACGATCCTCAGAACTTGAGCGTCACCCCTATCTGGTGCGTCCCGCCGAGACCCGGGTGCCCCGGGATGGTTCCGGCGCCCAGGTACACGTAGTCCACCTGCCACGTATCCCCCTGCCACCCCGCTCCGCACGTGATGGCGCCGACGGCCGGGCTGATGCCGTAATAGCCCAGCCGGGCCGTGAGGTGGCCCCACACCCGGCGCTCAACCCCGGCGCGCACCGCGAAGGTGCAGCCTGTTCCCTCCTGAGCTCCAGACGCAAGCGCCCCCACGTCGTAGAGATCGACGGCGATTATGGTAGCGGGATCGGGCCGGTACGCGACCCCCGGACGGACGTTCACACGCACCGTCTCCTCGCGCCCATCGCCCCACCTGACAGGCGAAAGCCCCGCATCCTGCACGAGCAATCCGAGAGAGAGCTCAGGGCTCGCCCGGCACAGGAGGGCGAGATCCATGCCCCATCGCGACCCCAGCACGAGGCCGGACCCGGGTGAGCGGCGGGCGTGGATCTCGTATCGCAGGTTCGCGCCAAGCGCGATGTCGGGGAGAACGGAGTAACCCGCCGAGTACACCAGCCACCTCGACGCGCGGTACCCGCCGCTTCCGTCGAGAGAGCCGACATGCTCCGCCACGAAGCCGAGGCCCGCTCCCCACCGCGGAGCCGGGCCGTGGCTCGCGTACGCCAGGAACTCATCGTAGTTGAAGGCATCCCTGTTGTTCAGAGTGGACGTCAGGCTGACCTGCCGCTGGACGAACCAAGCCAGGCCAGCAGGGTTCCAGTACACCGCTGACGAATCGTCGGCCACGGCGATAAACGCGCCGCCCATCGCAAGCGGCCGCGCACCTACACAGGCTCCGGCGTCATCACAGGCAAGAAGGACGCCCGCCGCGGCGGCCGTGAAAGCCACGACGACCGCCGAGACATGCAACACAGCGAGTCTACGTATGCCCGTGCCAGGTCCCGCCATGAGCCGCGCCCCCCTCCTATTTTTTCTCTTTGTTTACCCGAATCCCTCCTTCACGGGAGCTGGAACCTCCCCCTTGGGTTGCCAAGGCGCTGTGCCTATACAAAATAAGCCGCGACCGCCATCTCGCGACGGCGGTCGCGGCCGCGCCTTCGCCCGGACGTGGCGTCCGCTAGAACTTCGTCTTGAATGACACACCCGCAGAAAACGTGTCCAGTTCGAGGAACCCGAGGCTCAGCGCAAGGCCTCTCGCTATGTCGAACCTGGCGCCCACGTTGAAGCCGCCGCCCACATACTCGCCGATGAGCGTGGTGACAGGGAACCCCGACGCGCCTCTGCCCGATATGGCCACCGGGTTCAGCACCAGGTCAAGTCCGGCGAACAGTCCGTCGAACCTCCCCGACCCGAACCCCACGTGGGCGCGGGCTCCCCGGGCGGAGAGCCGCTTGCTCGCAGCTACGTACAGAGCCTGATCCTCAAGGCCCACGGCGACCGCGGGCATGTCCCTGGATTCGCCGACGAGCCTGAGCTTCAGAAGGGGATAAACTGAAGCCCCATGCCCTAACCCGGCGGAACCGACGCCGAGCTCGAGGTTCGGTGTAAGCCCGACCCCGACCGAGACGATATCCGCCACCCCCAGGTGACCATATGTGATGCTGAAGGCATTCGCGCCGAGGGTATCAGCGGAAGGCGCCAGCAACAGCCCGGTTTCACCGGTGTACGTGGTGGAAGCATAGCCGCAAGGGCCCGCAACAGCGGCCGCAATGAGCAGCAGTGCGACTGCTGCAGCGATCACGGTCTTTTTCACGTTCGAATAACCCTCCTTCCTGTATAGTCTGGAGGATCATTCGCCTAATGGGCCGCGGTTTCCTACTTTAGAAACGTCATCTCAGCATGACAAATTCATCCAACAGGCTCAGGCTGCGCGGGCTCCCCCCATCCCGCAACGCGGTACGGCCAGCGGCGAACCCTCACTCTCGCGCAGCCGCGCCGGCGGGCCGGCTGAGCCGCGTGGGCGCAGCCGAACCTCGAGCCGTCAGCGGCCGCGCTTGATCCCCTCGATCTCAGCCTCCAGCGAGCGCACACGCTCCAGGAGTTCGGGCAGCTTGCGGACGGCCGCCTCGATAGCCAGCTGTTCCCGGTGGGGGCGGGCGGGACTGCCCGAGACAAATGCTCCCGGCGGCAAATTGGTGCATACCAGGGTGCAGGCTGCGACGACGCTGCCAGGCCCGATCCTGACGTGGTCTTTGACCCCCACACCGCCCGCTATGGTCGACGAGGCGCCTATCTCGCTCGACCCACCCACGCCGGTCAACCCGACGATGACGCAGTTCTCGCCCACTTTCACGTTGTGGCCGATCTGCACCAGGTTGTCCACTTTCGTACCTCTGCCGATCACTGTGGCCCCCATGGTTGCCCTGTCCACGCACGCGTTGGCGCCGATCTCCACATCGTCCTCGATGACAACCGTGCCTATCTGCGGGATCTTGTGATGCGCCCCACCGGACTCCACATACCCGAAACCATCAGCGCCTATGACAGCGCCGGGATGGATGATGACGTTCCTGCCGATGACGACCCTCTCCCTGACCACTGCATTGGGGTAAATGACCGTACCGGCCCCGACTCTCGCGTCGCAGCCGATGTACACGCCTGGATAGAGAACGGCCTTCTCGCCGATGGTCGCGCCGGCCTCGATAGTCACGTTCGGCCCGATCCGCGCCCCGGCGAGAATGATCGCAGTCGGGTCGACGGCGCTTCGGGGGTCGATGCCTTCCGCCGGCCCGCCGGGCTCCGGCCCGAAGGCCGCCAGAATCTCGGCGAACGCAAGCCTCGGGTTGTCCACGATGATACAGGGTTTCCCCTCGAGCCTGACGCCCCGCGGCACCACCACCGCTCCGGCCCGGCCCCTCGCCGCGGCGGAGGCCTTCTTCGCATCCTCGGCAAACGTGATGTCGCCCGGACCCGCTGCTTCGATAGGCGAAACCCCTGTTATGCAAAGCAGGGGGTCGCCTTCAAGCTCCCCCCCGACCATCCCCGCAAGATCTCCAAGGGTCCACTCCCTGTGCATCTCCATCGGAATCAACTCTCCCGCCCGAAAGCCTTGAAACGCGTACTGCGCATCCGCAGCCGGCTTCCAGCTTGCGCCGAAGTCCTTGCACCGAACTTGACGATTCACCGGTTGCGGATTATTCCCAGCACCTCTTCGGTGACGTTCGAGGCCTGGCTTGCGGCCGCGGGCGCTGGCGTGCTTTGCTCCAACACGCTCACCTTCATGCCAGTGTCCGCGCCGAGTTCGCGGGTCGCCGCCCGGATGTCGTCACAGATGGCTTTGTACAGCGCATCGCGACGGGCCTGGAGCCTGCCGTACCTAGCGGTGAAGTCGGCTTCTTTCGCCGCGAGATCCCTGGCGATCCTTTCCCGCGTGGCGGCAAGCTCGATCCTGGCGCGCCTCACAACCTCCTCGCTCCATTGTTGGGTCCCTTCACGCAGCGAGGAATCCGCACCCTTCAGAAGTTCAGCGAGGCTCCTCTCCAGCTTCGCCCGCTCGCTGGCAAGTTTCTCGGAGAGCCTCCCCTCCTCTTTTGTCCGGAAAGCCGCTATCTCAGCCTCGGCCTCCGCGCACCTCTTTTCCGCATAAGCCGCGAAAGCGGCATCCTGATCCCTAGCCTTTGAATCGATCTTCGTCTCCATGTCCAAAGTGAGCTTCGCGATCTTCTCTTGGAGAGCCTTGCGTTCATCCTCAGGCAGCTTGAGGAGTCTCAACCTCAGTTGCGCGTTGAAGATAGACAGGTAGTACTCTCTCAGAGTTCTGTCCTTGAACTCGTCCAGTTCCTGGTTGAGCCTGGCCCTCTCGGCGTAGAGGTCGTCGTCGAGCCTCGCCTTGACCTCGGCGGCGTACGCCTCGATTCTGTGTTCGGTTTCCTCCCGGAGGCGCGCCTCGGTCTCCTCGAGCTCGCTCACCAGCGCCCCCGCGTGCGGCGCACCGCCGTCGCCGGCCCTGTCGCCGTCCCCACGCGCCGCTGATGCCAAGACCATTCTCTCGGCAGCTGCGTAACACCTGTCGATGTCCTGTTCCGTAAGGTAGGAGGAATCCACCTCGCGCCGCCATTCCGCTTTGCAGGCATCCATCTCTTGTTCGACGGCGGCGAGCTCCGCCCACAGCGGGTGCCTCCTTGCCGCCTCCTCGAGCACGACGAACCCTTGGCGTACCTCGCCTCCCTCCGGCACACCGCTGGAGGCCCCGAGACCCCGAGAGGTCGCCCCGGCCGCCGGAGCCGACGAGCCGTTGCCCGAGGTGTGGGCTCCTTCGAGGAGGCCGGCGAGGAGGCCTGTGGGTTTGCCGTCATCCGTCGGATCCGGCCTACTGCCTTGCCGGTATTCAGGTCGCTGGCCCGGTGAAGACGCCGCGGCCCCCTCCGGCACCGGCGAGCCGGCCGAAACCGGGGTCGGAACCGGGTTCGGCGCGGACGGGGACTCCCAGCCGGGCTGGTTCATCCACAAGCCCATCCGCGCGCCGGTGGCGGCAACCGCCTGGCCGTCATCCGCCGCCCCATCAGGCACTCGTCCTTCGGAGCGGAGGCCGGAAGCCGCCTCGACCGCCGTGCCCCGTCGTGAGGCATCGTCGAGGCAGGCGTCAGGTTGTTCCTTCTCCGCCCAGGCTTTTTGGAGGTCACCGTGTCCGGCCGCGAGACCGGGAAGGGAAAGAGGAACGGGATCAAGGGGTGAAGGGCTTCCCCTGTCTATGACAAGGGGGGAGACACTTTCGAGGGTCGGAAGAGGAACAAGCGGATCCCCCCCGGCCGCCGCGCCGCCGCGCTCCGTCGCGGCCCCGGGTTGCTCTACGAGCAACGAGGGCAACTTGACGGTCACCACGGCAAGCGCTCCAAGCAGAGCAATTGTGCCAAGGGTCATCCGCTTCATCAGACCACCGCCACCGGCGGGCGGCTGTGAGCGCAACCCGCCCGCCGGGCTGTAGTGCCACGAGGGAAAACGTATGAGGTGCCGCGACGCCCGGGCGCCTACTTCACACCGAGCTTCTTTATGACCAGATCGGTGAGGTCCTTGCCGCCGGTCACGACGATCGGCAACGACACCGGAGCGGGCTGCGAGCCGACGATCTGCGCGTCTTTCCCGCGGACCGGCACGAAGGCCTCAAACTCCACCCGCTGGCTGAGGACCACCGACACGCCCTCGCTCTTCGCGACTTCCTCTATGGCTTTCTGGATCCTTTCCTGGAAGGGCTTGTTGAGTTCCACCTGCTTCGCGGCGAGCTTCTGCTCAAGCTCGGCCAGCTTGGCCTTCTTGGTCTGGTCGTCCATTCCCGCAGCCTGAGAGTCATAGTCTTTCTGCAGCTTCTGGGCGAAGTCCTCGTAGGTCTTCCTCGCCTTTGCGTATTCCGTCGAGCTTTCAACGGCAGCGATTATCTTCGGCGAGTACACGAACCCTACAATAGACGAATCACCGGCGGCGCGCGAGACTGAAGGCCCGTTGAGGCTCACGATGACAGCGATTGCTGCCCCCACGATCACAAGTATACCCAGTACCTTCGTCGAGCTCTTGAGCATCTCCATCCATCCTTTCAGCGGCGGTGGCATACTGCCCCGAGAACCTTGGAGGCAGGCCGCCAGCTCGGGACATGCCCATTATAGCAATGCCACCCTTCTACCGCAAGGACCTCCCCAGGCAATCTCGCCGCCTCCCGCTGGCAATTGCCTGTCGTATTGCCAGCAGGATGGCGCTATCAATGAGAATCTGGAGAGGTCCCGTAGCGCACGAGGACTCTTCGATACGAGGTCGCGAACCGCCGGCGCTTCCGCAGAGCCCGGGCCGTTCGCCATCGCTGCCACGGCTGGATGCGGCGCCTGGCTCCGGAAACGGCGTTCCACGCACCTAGAACATCTGCCCGAAACTGAAGTACGCCTGACCGCCTTCCTTGCCCACGCCGTAGTCTATCCGCAGCATTCCTATGGGAGTGTCGATTCGCACGCCGACCCCGGCTCCGGTCGAAAGATCGGCCAGGCTCACAGGCTGGTCTTTGAGCCATGTCGCACCAGTGTCCGCGAAGACCACACCCTGCAGGCCTTTGATGATCCGGAACCTGTACTCCAAATTCGCGAGGATCATCTTGTCCCCATAGAACTCGCCGTAGTCGTAGCCGCGGAGCGATTCAGACCCGCCGATGCGGTACTGCTCGTGCGGAGGCAATGTACCGGTTGACAGACCCGTGGCAAGGTGCAGCGCGACAACCTGGTTGCGGAATACCTCCCGGTACACGCTGCCTTCGGCCTGGTACTTGCCGAACGTGTAGTCGCCGCCCAGCACTCCCCCGGCCATCTCAGCGGACACCTGCTTGAAGCTCCCGCTCGTGGGGTTCATGTAGTGGTCGCGGGTGTCGTTGACGAGCGACAAGGTCACGCTCCTCGTCTCGCCGCTCGGGTCCCTGCCATCGAGCCACGTCCACCCGGCCTCGCTCTCTCCGTCCTTCGGAAGCGGCGTCAGCCTCGTGGCGTCGATCCTGAGTGACAGCGACACCCGCGTGTCGAGGTTGAGCGGCCGCCCCAGCGACACGCTGCCGCCCCTGCGTTGCTCGCTGTAGGTCACTTTCTCAGGGTGCTCACCCGGTATTATCCAGTCATATCGCCCTTCGTCCCAGTCCCTTTCGACCCGCGAGGTCCGGTTGTAGAGGTTGATGCCGAACGACGTGCGCCGGCTGTCGAGCCACGGGTCATAGAACCCGAGCTCGTACGAGTTCCGGCCGCCGCCGAACTGCCAGTTTATGTTCACCCGCTGCTGCCTCCCGAGGAAGTTGTCCTCGGCAAGCTCTATGTACCCTATGAACCCTTCGGCCGAGCTCCAGCCTGCGCCCAAAGCGGCGCTGCCGGTCTTGGCCTCCTTCACGACGTAACTGACTATGTAGCCTTTCTTCGCCTCGTCGAGGTCCAGCTTGATGTCAACGCTCTCGAAAATGCCGAGGTTCCCGAGCCTGCGCTGGTCCTCGCGCAGCTTGTTCACGTTGAGGAGCTCGCCGGGTTCGGTCGTTATCTGCCTGCGGATCACGTACTCCCTGGTCTTCACGTTCCCCTCGACTCTGATTTCGCTTACGCGCAGCTCCTCCAGGACTATCGTGACGTCGCCTTGCTCAGAGATGTTCACGTCAGTGAACCTGGCGGAGTAGCCCTCGTTGTAGTAGTACTTGAGGATGCGCTCGAGGTCGCCGTTGAGCTTCTTCACATTCAGGATCTCCCCGGGCCTTATGCTCATGAGCAAATCGAGCTTGTCCGTGCCGACCGCCTCGTTGCCCTGGAAAGAGATGCTTTTCACCTTGGGGTTCTCGACGACCTCATACACTAACCTTATCCCGCCCAGGTGGGGGTGGAACCTCGCCGAGACGTTGAAGAACAGACCGAGGTCATTGATGGCCTGCATATCGGCCCTGACCGCCTCCTCCGTCAACGTGTCGCCCACCTTCACCTTCACGACTTCCATCACGGTCTCCTGCGGCACGCTCTTCAGGCCGTCCACTTCCACCGCGACGACCTTCTCGCCCGACGGAACCTGCGCGAACGCACCGGCGGACACAAGGCTCACGCCCAGCGTGATCACCAGTGCGGCGAATGCTATGGGAACCATGCTACGTTTCTTGGCCTGAACCCCGGAAAACTGGTTCACGTTCGTCCCTCCTCTTCGTTGCCGCACGCGAAAACGTTGTGTATTTCGACCCGTTCAACGTAAATCCTTCCCATCTGCCCTTACAATTATTGTGCGCCCCAGCAGACTGTTCCAGCCGTGGTCCGCCTCTTCAGAAGCGCAACCGGGCTTCGACGCCGAAAGTGTATATGCCTCGTTCGTCGAACTTCCCTGTCAGCACGACCCCGGGGCCGTACATGTAGTCGAACCTCAACACCCCCGAGGACTGGGGCCCGAACCCCCTCTCGTAGCTCAGGTAAAGATCATCGACCACGTACTTGCCGATCCTGAGCGTCAATTCGTTGGAAGTGCCCCGCTGGAGCCGGAACTCGTCCAGCGAGAGGGCCTCCTCGAACGCCCTCTCTATGCCGCCCACCAGCTGCAGCCGCAGTTCCTGGTCGAGGATGCGCACGATCTCGTCTTTCATGGCGCCCTCCATGTCGCCCTCGAGGATCTTCGCCAGGGCCCCCGGGTAGTTCAGGAGCGCCAGGATCTCGTCACGGCTCTTCGGCGGGTTCGAAGTGAGGTCCATGGCGAGACCATCCGGCGGCGTCCCCTTCAACGTTAGGTGTATCGACGTGGAGCCCGCGTACGTCTCGGCCTGGATTTCGAGATACGGCATCACCCCACCGTCCTCGCGGAAATCCGCCACCGCCTCCCGCACGGTGAACTCGTTACCGAAGTACGCGAACCACCCGCGGTGCGCCTCCACTCTACCTGCCAAGGCCGGCTCCCTTAGCGTCCCGCCTATCCTGACGCTGCCGGACGCAGGGATGTCCATGGTCTTCGTCCGAACCCTGAGGTCGTCCTCAGTAGACACCGTGACGTCGAGGTCGGCGTCCACCGGCACGGAAATGCTCCCGAGGCCAGACGGTGTGACCTGCGCCTTCATCAGCTTGATGTCGCCGCTCACCAGCGGCCGGCTGGCAACTCCGCGCACGGCGAGACGCGCGTCGACAAGAGCGCGGAGCTGGTCGGTATTGATCCGTGCGCGCGCGCCCGATAGCCTGATGTCCACTCTCGGACCTTCGCCGGAAGCGAGGTCCACCGTCCCCGACACGCTCACCGTGCCGTCGCCGAGTCTGCACGAGAGCTCCTCGATGGAAGCCTCGGTGCCGTCGAAGACGACCCTGGCTGTCATGTCCTTCAGCGCGTCCCCAAGGGGCGCGAGCTTCACAGTGCCACCGCTCACGCTGGCGTGACCGTGAAATTGCGGGGCGCCGAGATCTCCCGTAACGCGAAGATCCACGTTCGCCGTTCCCTCAGACCACTCGATCTGGTTGGACACCATCATTAGCAGGACGAGACTGGCGTCTTTCATCTTGATGGCGACGTCCAAGCCTTCCCTGTGCTTCGGCTGCGTGATCCCGAAAGCTGCCAGCCGCTCGCCTGCGAGGGGCACCCTACCCGTCACGCTCGCCCTATGGCGGCCCTGGACGATCTCGCCCTCCTCGATCGTTATGACGCCGCCTCTGAAGAACATCCTCGCGGTGACCGCATCGAACCTCACCCTCTCCACAACCCCGTCGGTGAGCTGGATGGCAACGGTGGCCGACGGATCCGACGACGTACCCTCGATCTTGGCGGCAAGATCCAGCGCACCACTCACGCTGTACCTCACGCCGAGGAGGCTCGCCAGCACGCTTGCGTCGAATCCCCTCGCGGACCCCATGAACGAGATGGCACCGCCGCGCTTCGACGTCCCGCTCGCCTCGAGGTAACCACCGCCCTCTTGGCGAAGCCGCAGCATCCGCAGGTCGATCTCGCCCGCCGCTGCCCGCGCATCTATGACGGCGCTTGCGAAAGCGACGCCCGCGACCTCGAGGCCCGACGCCTGAATCGCCATCTCCACTTCAGGATTTGCCATGTCGCCCTGGATCGCCACCCGGCCGGTGACTTTGCCCGAAACATCCGCGGCGTAGTCCGGCTTCACGAGGTCCAGCACGGTCTTGAGGGCGAGCCCTTCCGCCTCCAACTCCAGGTTGAGGACGGCGGCGCCCTCACGCCCCTGCGCGTTCTCCGCGGGCGTGATGGTACCCGTGACGCTCGCGTCACCGCTCCTGTCGTGAATCGCGAGCGGCGCAAGCTCGATCTTTTCCCCGTCCCACCTGACCGTGCCCGCGACGCCCGGAAGGAGGACGTTCCTAAAAACCACGTTGGTCGCGGATACCCGTCCCTCGAGGCGCGGGTCTTTCATGTCACCGGCGACTCTTCCCTCGAACGAGGCGACCCCCGCGCTCACTAGGTCGCCGGGGATGGATACGGGCAGCCTCGCAAGATCCATCCCGCTCACGTCGACGGAGAGATCCAGAACCCCGTCCCTGCCTATCACGCCCCTCGCGACCACGCCGGCGGGCCCTACCTTCGCTTCAAGCCTGTCAACGTGGAGCGCGCCGCCGGAGAGAGCGAAGTCCATCTCCACTCTGTCCGGCTTCACGCCGGACAGCTCCGCGCTGGACACCTTCACAGAACCCCGGACCTCCGGGCTCGCGGATGTGCCCTTCACGACCACCTCGCCGGAGAGCAGGCCCTTCACCGGAAGCCCGCCCGCGGGCCCCGCCCCAGCGCCCCCCGCCAAGGACAGGACGTCCTGGCATGGCACGCCGGCGAGTTGGACCGCGAGGTCAACCGCGCGTCCGGTCGCGGCACCGAGGCCCACTTTCCCTGATACCAGGTAGGACGCTTTTCCGCTACGCACGCTCACGCTCTCGAGGCGCATCTCGCCGCGGGAGAGCCTCACCCGCCCCGTGAGCGAGTCAAACTCCATGCCAGCGATGACGCCCCTCTTCACGTCCGCGAGCCCGTCCACGACGACGTCCCCGCCACGGACCGACACCGTGCCGGCGAACCCGATGACGCCGCCGGCGCCCTCATACCCGGCAACACGCGCTAGTTTCGCGAGGTCGGCCCCGCTCACCATCGCCCGGAAGTCGGCTCCCCCCGCCCGCGACACCGTTCCGCTGACGTCTATGTCGCCGTCGGCACCCTTTGCCAGCAGCCGGTCAAATACGATCTCGCCGTCAGCCGCCTGAAAACTAGCCTCAAGACCCGTGAAATCGAAGCTAGTCCCCCCGCTCGCGACGCTTGCCGCGGTCACCCGGCACGACCCCGTCACATTGTATCGCGACCCTGGCCGGCCGCCCCCGGCAACCACCAAGTCGCCATCGAGCGTCCCCGACAAGGCCACGGCAGGAGGAAGGAAGAGATGCCCCACCGTTCCGGCGGAGACTCCTCTGAGTTCCACAGTCATCCGAACTGCCGGGAAGCTGTGAGCGGCCTCACCCTCAGGGTCTGCGAAGCCGGGGCTCGCCAGGACCCCCAGCAAGTCCTTTCCGGGTATTATCGCTCCCTCCAGGGCGATGCTGCCACCCGCGACCTGCGCTCCGATCTCCCTCAGCGTGAACGCGCCATCACTGTACCGGAAACTTCCCCTCACTCCTGATGCGGTGATGACCTTTCCTCCCGCGGGAACAGTGAGGGTCGCTAGATTCACAGCACCCTCCATGAAGGTCTCCCCGATCCTCCCCGTAAGCCTTGCGGTGATGGAGCCTTTGCCGCCGATGCGGTTCTTGGTGCCGCTCGCCGAGCTTCCCTCGCCGCCATCGCCCGCCCCGGGCGCCAGGAACGCCGCCAGCCGGCCGATGTCAGCATCCGCCAAGGATACGGTGACGTCGAATCGGGGGTCGAGAGGATCCGTGACCTCGCCGCGCGCTGTCACCGGAATCCCCGCCACGGTCATGCTGAGGGATTCAGTCATCATTTTCTTGCCTGAGAGAGTTACGAGTCCAGAAACGTCGGCTATCGGCACGCCGAGATCGGGATGGTTCACCGTCACTCCCCTGAGCACCAATTGCCCGCTGTATTGAAGATTCGGATAGTACCCCCTTAGCTTGAGCTCCACCTCTGCACTTCCCGACAGAACGGCGGCCCCCCCGGTAGCCCCCGCGAACGCGATCCTCCCGAGGTCGGCCAGGGCGAGGTCCCTGCTCCTCAGCGCAAGATCCAGCTCCACCTTCTTCCCCGGTCGGAGCCATCCCGAGGCCTCTATCCTCGACGCCCCGAGGCGACCCGTCATGCCCTTGATCTCGATGAGCTCGTCGCTCATGGTGATCTGGGCGGCGATATCCTCAACCCGAGACCCGATGGCATCGTGGGCAAGCACGCCCCCGGCCACCGTAACCTCGGCCGTACCCTTCAGACCGGAGCCTCCGGTATGGGAGAACGTGAAATGCGCTTTGCCGTTCCCGCCGAGCTCTTTGATTCCAGGATAAACGGCTCCCGCGGCGAAAGATGCGTGCGTAAGGTCGGCGCTGCCCTCGTAGGAGACCGAGCCGTCAGGCCGGCCGGTGAATGAGATCTCGCCAGACATCTTCCCGGTGACGCTCTTCATGCCCGGGACTATTTCCGCGGCGCGAAAAGACGCGTCGCGTATGGAAACTGCACCGCTGTACAAGGTGCTCGCCCCGACCCCTCCGGAGAACGCCACGTCGAGGCTGGCGGGCCCCTCTATCAGCTCTATCCCTTTCGCGACCTCGCCCGCTTTGAGGGTCCCGCCGAGGATCCGGGCCCGGCCGCTGTACGTGCCCGTCTTCCCTCCGACACCGTGGAAAGCCAGCGTCGCCACGATGTCCCCGTCCATACGTTCCATGCCGGGGACCGCGTCTCTTCCGAGGACGGCCTTCCCCGACACGACCTTCGCCGAACCCTTGTACTTCACCCCTTCAGGAGTGCTCTCGAAGTCGAACGACGCGTCGACCTCGCTCGCAATGTCCTCAAGACCCGGAAACAGCCTCCCAGCGCGCAGACGGGCACCGGCGATGGCGGCCTTGCCCCTGAAGTCGAGACGCCCGCCGCTAGCCGAGGAGAATTCCACGTCCAGCTTCACCGGGCCCCTCGCGACCGTCACCCCGGGATAGACGCCGTCGGAAACGAACGCAGCCGGCCCCACCACGGCCTTGCCCGAGTATTCCTCGACGCTGCCGTCCTTCGCCCGGAACGTTATCTGCCCCGTCACCCGGCCGGAAAGCGAACTCACAAGGCCGCGCATCTCCCCGACCACGAGGTCGGCGTCCGTCACAGAGACGCTGCCCTCGAACTCCTGGGTCCCCGGGTACATCCCTGCGAACCGGAGACTGCCTTGCGCCGGTCCTTTCAGCCTTTGCACACCGCCCGGCATGTTCGCTGCAGCCACCTGACCCGCGACAAGCTTCGCGACTCCCGAGTACCTGAGGCCGTTCGCGGAGGACCCGGCGAGATCGACGGTGACGTCCGCCTTGCCCGAGAGCGATTCTATGCCGCCGGGAGCGTCCACCAGGTGAACCGCCGCATCCGCGAGAGCGATCCGTCCCTCGTAGTCCACGCCGCCTGGCAGGCTCCCGCTCACGCTTGCGCGGCCGGAGGCCCGCCCGGACGCTGACGCGATGCCCGCAGGGCCGTTGGAGATCTCCATCTCCCCGCCGGGAAACGAGCACGAGGCACTGAAATGCGCCTTCCCAGGATACTCGCCCTCGAAATCCACGTGGGCATCGGCCGCGCTCTCCCAGCGAGCCAAGCCCCCGGGCACGTCGCGCACTGCCAAGCGGCCGCGTGACGCGTCCATCGTGCCGCGGTACTCGATGCGCCCGGGATACTCTCCTGAAAAGAGCACGGTGCCCCTGGTGTGCGCCTCGCCGGAGATGGATCCCGCGCCCGGCCCCGAGAACTCGGCAGCCACGCCGCCGTCTTTCAGATCCATGCTTCCCTGAAACCTTGCCGTGCCCGGATACGCGCCCTCGAACTCTATGGTGCCGCTGGCGCCAGTCTCCAAGGACTTCACGCCTTCCCGCGGCCGCGCCATGGCGATGCTCGCGTCAGCGACGCTAAGTCTCCCGGAGTACTCCGCAGGCCCACCGCCTTCGCCACTCAAGCTGACTTGTCCGGTAACCGAGCCTTTCGCGGACGTGAGCCCGAGGACCGGGTGGCTCACACGGACCGTGCCGGAAAGGATTTCTATCTCTCCCTCATACGCGGGAGCCATCGCCTCTGTCAGTCGGGCAAGCATCCCCGGTTCGCCGCCGGAGGCTGCCGCACCCGACGCCGCCGAAAACGTGAAAGACGCGCCCACATCCCCGGCGAAATCGCCCGCCCCCGCGATGAGCCCGGTTCTGACCGAGGCTCTCGCAGTATGAACCTTGCCTGTGCACGCAAGCACGCCCCTCGCGTCGCGCGAGAATTCGAGCTCCCAGCCGATGTCCCCGGACACGCTCGGCACCTCGGGCACGAGATCATCCGCGAGCACGCGTCCGGCAGCCATGGCGATCTTGCCCCGCACGTCCACCCCCTTCCGGGCCCGGCCGGCAAAGGAGAGAGACACGTCGAGCGGCCCGTCCACTTCGAGCGTGCCCTCGCCATAGCTCCTCCCGGCCTCGGCCTCACCGCGGACCGCCCCGGCCAGGGCTCTTCGCACAGCGTCTCCCACGGAAATGTCGGGGACATCGAGATCGGCACGACCCTCGAAGCAGAGGTCCTCTCCTGGCTTCTGCCAGAAATCCATCACCGCTTGTGCCCGCGTTTCGAATCCGCCGAGGCCCGCGGCGCTTCCGTCGCACTCAGCGCGCCCGACTGATACAGAGACCTTGCCCTGGCATGAGAACCCCGCGGGGTCCACCTGGAACTCTGAAGCGAGGTTGACAGCGCCCTGAAGGCTTCGCACCCAAGGAACCGGATCCTGCGCTGCGACGCCGGCCTCCGCAAGGCTGACCTCTCCGCGCACGAGGCGCCCGCCGTCCTGGCCAGGCCGTATGTGCACGTCGACCCGTACCTTTCCGCCCGTAAGCTCCACTTTGCCGGCGGCGTCGAGGTACGCCAGAACTTCCGGCCCGAGCCCCGCGCCCACCCGCGCGAGGAGGTCCGGCCGTTCGTCGAAGACCCGGCGCAAGACGTCGAAGACCCCGGCTGGCATCGCGCCGGACACGGTGGCGTCACATGCGAAGGCCTTCTGCGCCATGTCCAGCGTGCCTGTGGCGGCGAGGTGAAGCTCTCCTTTCGGGCCGGTCCGCCCGCTCGCCCGCCAGGCAAGCCCGGCTCCGACGAATGAGACCGTGCCCTGGATGCCTTCCAGCGTGACGGCGTTCCGTACTCCTGGAACCCCTACGAACTCTAGCCGCCCGTCTCGGACGGATATGGACCCCGAAAAGGCCTCCGCCGCGCCGGGGGACAGCGCCCGGGAATCGACGAGACCATACGGCCAGATACGGCCGTCAGGCGCGCGCCCCGCCCTCGCGACAGGCTTCACCAAGGTCACAGAGGTGATAGTCTCGGCCAAAGGCTTGCGCTGGAAGATGACGTCGAGCAGCGAGTAATCCACGATGACCCGGTCCACTTCGAGCACCGGGGCGCCGGCTCCCTCCCCAGGATTGGCCGGCACGACTACGTCGGCCACCATGACTGAGTCAATGCCTGCGCTGGTGATCGCGCCCACGGTCACCTTCCGGCCGAGGATCTCCTCGAGCGCCGATTGGACGAGGTCATGCGCTTTCGCAAGCGCCGCAACCTGGATCGCGTTGAGGTGGGTATAAACGAGGAAACACAGGGTCGCAACGAGCGCGAGTGCGCTCGCGCCGACTACAACCCTGGCGTCTCTTCGGGATACATACATGGCTTGCCCTCCCAGCCAGGAGATAGTTCGACACAAAGCCACCTATTCCTTTGTAACGTAAGTCCCCGCGCATCGCGCGGGGACCGCCAAATCATGGTGCGTCTGGGACTTCCCGGTCTCCTGGCACACTGGCACGTCCCTGGGCCTTCATGCCACCGTCCACTCCGTGCGGCTGACGTGTCAACCGCCCCCTGGCGGCGTCCCCTCTGCCTCATCCGCGACGTCCCCGGAGCCGGACTCTACGTCCTCCACCTCCACCTCGACCGTGGTCTCGCCCTCGATCACATAGCCGGTGGAGAGAGTCGCCTTGACCAACCCTGCATCCTCCGCGCCGGCCGCGGCCCCCGGCGCCCTCTCGGACTTTTCGTCGCTGCGGGGAAGGTCCTGGCCCAGCCCTCGCCAGAGGCTCAGGCCTCCGGCGGACTCCGCCGGCGCCGCCAGCCCGTCCGCGGGAACGGCGCCCTCATCGGAGGAAGCCTCACCCGGATAGAACTCCACCACGATGTCGCAGTTCCGCTCGCGGGACATGAATTCTTGGACAAGGCTCTCGAGGTTCTCCGCGACGGTGGGCTGGGACGGCTTCGCCGCGGCTCCGGTATCGCTTTTCTCATCGCCCGGCGCCACCCCTCCGCCCCGCACCGTGAGACACAGAGTTCCAGGAGGCGTGCCCTCGGGTATCTTGACCTCGATCACTTTCGTCTCGGCGACGCCCCTGAACGGCAGGAGCCGGACTCTCACCCCGATGGTGTCCCCGGGTTTGGCTACCTTGGTCGTCGTCTCGGCGAGGTGGATCCTGGCAGTGCGCCTCGCCTCCTCCACCTCGAAGTCAGCCTTCACGCCTGTGACCTCTACCTCGGCAAACTCGTTGTCGATGATAGCCGCAACGGCGTCCACGACCTCACCGATGGATTCAGCGGAGACGTCCGACGGGCTGTAGAACATGTTCTCCCTGACTATGGGCCTGGGCAGACCCTTCCCGTTCACCTGAAAGCTCACGCGGCTCGTGCCCCGTCCGATCCTGTCCACTGTGGCATCGAGACACGACAGGACGAAAGCCGCGACGAGATCCGTCGAGAGCGTCTCGTCGCGAACGATGTCCGCCCTGAGCATCCGGGTTATGCCAGTATCGCGGTCACGCACCGTGACGGTCACGGGAATGCTCGGCGGCTTCCTGCCGACGTCCGCAAGGACCCCGTGCGTTCTGTCCTGGACGATCGTGCCCGCCAAGCCCAGCGGGCTAGCGATCTTGAACGGCATGACGTCTCCGGCCACCACGAGGTGGACCTCGGCCCCGGCCGCGAAGTAGCTCGCATTCCCCCTGCCGAGGAGCGAGTGGCCGAAGGCAAGCACCTCGCTGCCCTGCTTGTATGTGACGGTGCCTATGGCAGTCACCGACACGTCTCCCCTGACAAGCTGAACGCCGATGCAGCTCCCGGGCTCCAGGTTCGCCGCGGCCGTTGCGCCCCGGGACCCGTTCCCGCCTGCGGCGCCCTGGATGGGCATGAGCCCGAAAGCCTTGAGCCTCTGCGACAGCTGGTCGAATGCGCGCCGGCTCGCACCGTTCACCATCACGGGCGTCGCAACGGGGACCGTGACGAGCGTGCCGTCGGACGCTTCGCTCGCGAGGCGCGCCGCGTCGCCTTCGGATGTCGCGAACACGACCCGCTCGGCGAGGCGGTCTCCGATCCTCACCGGGTTAGAGAGACTCGCGGCCCCCGGGACCGGCCTCTTCGCGGCTGCGAACACCTTGAGCATCTCTTCGATGGGCGTCACGAGGCCGACGAAGTGGTCGGCGTTCTCGAAGCCGAAAGCGATGGCTCCCACTAGACGGCCGTTCACGTACACAGGGCTACCGCTCATGCCCGCAGCTATGCCGCCCGCCGCCTCCACGGGCTTGCCCCCCACGCGGACCAGCACGAGGTCGCCGGTGGCGGTCTCCCCTTTGACGACCGCGAGGATCTCCACGTCGAAGGTGTCTATCCGGGTGCCCTCCACAACAGTCTTTCCGATGCCCTTCATGCCCGGCCGGAGCTCCGCCACGGTCATGAATGCCTGGTTCTCCGACGCGCGGGCGGGGACATCGGCCACGACGCCCGCAAGCGCCGCTATGACGCAGAGGACAATCGCAAACTCGAGCGCCCTCGCCGCCCGACGCATGTCCCGAGATGTTGGAATCTGGGCCATCAACACGCTCTCCCTTCACGGTTCGGCCTCACGCGCCGGCCTCACCTCTGTCTACGAGCTCGTCCTCGCCTTCAACGTGTCGTCTCCCGGCGGGACGAGCCCGGCTCAATGAACCTGTCTCCGCCGCGGGAAGCTGCCGCCGCCCACGCCCGGCTCACGTCATGTCATGGTACCGTGGCCGAATCGGACGGCGACGGCCCCACCGGAGCAGGCTGCGGAAGGCTCGAGAAGACCAAGATGGCGTCGGCGACCATCCTCTCGCGCCCGTCTGAGGGCGTGTTCATCACGTAGTCGCGGACCACCATGGTGGACGAGCCGCCACCATCGAAGTTCACGGCATCCTTCGCGCCGAGTTCGATCATGAGGTTCGCGAGTTCCTCAAGAGTCACCCCTATACTGTGGTGGGCCTGCCTGCCCGTCACAGCCACAAGCAAGAGCTTGCCGTCGAAAGTGACCCCCGCGGCGGTGCGCGGCGCCCGGCCGACGGCGACATCCGCCTTGAACCTCTCCTCACCCGACGTTACGTGCACCTTGCCGTCCTTCACCAACCTCGGGCCGCCCCCGACGGCGTGCACCACCCCAAGGGTCCCCCAGGCGGGGACGAGGTTGCCCTCTTCGTCCATGGACACGTTGTCTACCACGATTGTACCGTCAGACGTGATCCCGAGGGCCGTACGGTTCATCACGGGCGGCGCCTTCACCTGCCCGTCGATTATCACGAGTCCCAGCGGTGTTCCGTCAGCCGAGTGGAACACCCCGTTCACCCCTGCGATTGCGCCTTCTCTCGCCACGAGCTCGCTGACCCTGGCAAGACCGGGCGCGCCGTTCTTTCCGGCCAGCATGGGTCGCACCGAGACTGCCGGGTCTTTGACGTCAACCTCCAGGACGTCCACGGTCAGCGGCCCCGCTGGAGTGCCCTTGTTCACCACCGTGTAGCGCACCCCCCGGGTCACGGTGAGCGACGCTTTCGTGTCGTACAGCTTCGGCACATCCACGACGAACCTTGCGGGATCTTTGAGCCAGAAAGCTTTCACGTCAGGCAGGGCATAGTTGAAATCCAAGACCGCCTTCGCGTTTCCGCCTTCCGGCGGTGCGACCCTCACCTGGTTCACCGCGACGTCACCGATGACGCGGTCTATGGCGCCCCACACGTACGTGCTCTCAAACGTCACCACGACTCTGGCTGGGTTCTTCATCTGGGTGACCTCGTATCCAGTCTCGCCCGTGAAGTCGAACACGACCCGAACCCTGTCGGGATAGACGCTGAACCTCACGTCCGTCATGACAGTCTTCGGATCGTCCTCGCCGCGCAGGTACACCACCTTCGACTGGGGATCCCAGCTCACTTCGTATTCGCCGGTTATCGCGAGGAGGTCCGCAGGCACGAACGGTATGCCGGCGGCCGTGGTCGGCGCCTCGGCGAATTCCCTGACCTGGCCGGACGATAGCTTCCACTTCCGCTGATGCATCAGGATCTCGACGGCGCCGGCCGGCGCTCCCCCGGGTATGCTGTATGTGAGGCGCTGCGAGGCAGGATCGTACCTCATAGGCATCTTGAGCGTCTCCGACACGAACGTCGCAGGCAGCAACAAGCATTGCCCCTTGAACACCGCGGGAATCGGAAGCGGCCTCTCCGCCGTTCCCATGATGATCCCCGCTTGATCCAGAGTGCCTCCGCCCGGCACCGCTTGCGAAAGCGCGGTACCGCACACCAGAGCCACAGCTGCCGCGACCCATGCCGCCGCAACCGCCCCGGCGGTGACGCGCCGGAGCGCGCGTCCCACCGCGCCGGCTCCGACTCTCTCCCCAGCGCTTGACGCGAAACGGGAACGTGCCATCGTCGTCCCGCCTCCTCTCAACCTTCTATGCTTCAAGCTCCATTTAGTGTTCGCTACGGGATCGTTCTATCCTCTCCTGCCACCAATAAACGTGCGTGCCAAATTGTGGACGAGGAGCGGCCGCTCTCGTTCCATGACCGGCACTTGAACTCGCTCGATGGGCGCGGTGGGTTCTCGTCGCTGTATTCCCGTGGCTGTACTTGCCGCATTTGGGGCGTGAGGGACGCCGGGGTCTCCTGCGGCCGGACGCGGCTGTCGCGGCGGGCACCAGCCAAGAGCGCAGGGCGACGCTTGGTGACTCTGAGCACGTGATGCCGGCCGGTGCCTGCAGAAAGGGGCATCTGGCTGCCTGTCACGATATCGCGATAAGGAATGGACGGCTGGACAAGGAGGCGGCGAGACAAACGACAGGGGCTGCCTACACGGAGGCTGCTTACACTGATCTCGTCGCCACGACCACACTCTCCCGGAACCGGTCCAGGGCATCGAGGATCTTGCCCGTCCCCAGAACGACGCAGCTCATCGGGTCTTCGGCAATCTGTACGGGTATGCCGGTCTCGTCGGCGAGGAGGTTCGTGAGGCCTGAGAGCAGCGACCCGCCGCCCGTGCACACTATGCCTTTGTCGACTATGTCAGCGGCAAGCTCCGGGGGCGTGCGCTCGAGTACCCCTTTGACCCCGTCGATGATCTCGGCGATCGGCTCCGCGAGAGCCTGGAAAGTCTCGGCGGACGTAAACTTGATGGTCCTTGGGAGGCCGGTGACGAGGTCGCGGCCCCGGATCTCGGTGGACAGCCCCTCGCCCTGGGGATATGCCGTCCCGATTTGGATCTTGATGTCCTCGGCGGTCCTCTCCCCGATCATCAAGTTGTAGACCTTCTTGACGTACCTGATGACCGCCTCGTCGAACTTGTCCCCACCCACGCGGCACGATTCCGTCACGACGATGCCGGAGAGGGAGATCACCGCGATGTCGGTCGTGCCGCCTCCGATGTCCACCACCATGTTCCCTGAAGGCTCGGAGATGTCGATGCCCGCGCCGAGGGCCGCGGCCATGGGTTCCTCGATGAGGTACGTCTGGCGCGCCCCGGCCTGGGTCGCGGCCTCCAGCACCGCGCGGCGTTCAACCCCCGTCACCCCCGACGGGACACAGATGACCACGCGCGGGCGTATGAAGGTGTGCCTGCCGCACGCCTTCGCCAGGAAATGCCGCAGCATCGTCTCGGTGATGTCGTAATCCGCGATGACACCGTCTTTCAAGGGGCGCACTGCTGTGATGGTCCCGGGTGTCCTTCCGATCATCCGGCGGGCATCCTCACCCACGGCGAGCACCTTTCTGGTCTCGCTGTCCAGAGCCACGACAGACGGCTCGCGGATGACCACGCCCTTGCCCTTGACGTATACCTTCGTGTTGGCAGTGCCCAGATCTATTCCGACGTCCATCGAAAGCCCGAACATGGCTCAACTCCTCCCGAGCCCGCGCCACACAGGCACACAGGACGGATTCGCCCCCGGCGACACCGGGGGGCTTATCCACCGCTCCTACACGAAAAAACCCCATGAGGGGACATTCTACAGACTGAAAGGATCTCCTCCCCAAGATTGGAACCTAGCTCTTCTTTTGACGGTACTTCTTCCGCGTTGCCTCTCCCCCGCGGATGTGCCGTTCCGCTTTGTTTTGCTCGAGAATGCGCTTGACTTTCCGCGAGAGCTGCTTGCTGATGAGCGGCAGCCTTTCCGTGACGTCTTTGTGGACCGTGCTCTTGCTCACGTTGTATAGCTTGGCTGCCTGTCTGACCGTGGACTTGGTCTCGATGATGTGGCCAGCCACGTCCAGCACCCGACGCCGGATGTACTCTCTCATCTCGCCTGCCCCCCTGCCCCCGGTTTGATACAATGTATATTCGGGGAGCAGCGAGATATGTCAGGCCCTGCCGGGGCAGGGCCTTCGGCCTCACTTCGAGCTTCACTTCAGGAGTTCACAGGAACTCCTTGGGATCCTGGGCCTTGCCGTCACGAACGACCTCGAAGTGGACGTAGCACCCAGAGGTGACCCCCGACGACCCAGCCTTTCCGATGTACTGGCCTTGGGTCACCTGATCTCCAGGAGACGCCGGGCTCGACCCGAGGTGGCCGTACTTCGTGCGAAGCCCTCCCTCATGCTCGAGCACCACGTACAGCCCTAGTTGCCTGTCGTTCTTCACCTCGACGACCTTGCCGGACAGCGCCGCCCGCACGGGGATACCCTCTGAAGCGGCGATGTCAATTCCCGTGTGATAACGCCAGTCGGCGAAAACGGGGTGTTTCCTCCACCCGAATTCAGAGATGATCCTCCCCTGGACCGGCATGAGCATCTTTTCTTGCCTGGACGCCTGCGCCGTCGTTGCCTTCGGGGCCTGGACGGGAGGACTGGCGGGCCTTACTGAGGAAGCCGCAGCCGACGGACCGGGCGCTGCAGGCTTTGCGGCGGCGCCGCCAGGCGCAGCCGCCTTCGTCGAAGGCGCGCCGGCCTCCGGTGACCCAGCTCCCCCGGCGGTTTCGCTCAGCGGCTCGACGGCGCGGACAGCCTCTTCCCCAGCCGCTGAACGCGGACTCTCCGGCAGGGACGATGACGCTGCCGCTGGCGGCGGCGACTGGGAAGCGGGCGTCACACCCAAAGCCGGCACCGGTCCGACCACGCCGGCCCCTTCATCATCGTCCGCGGATTGTCCCCCGCTCCCTGTCGCCTCCGGCCGGTTCGAGTCGGAGCCAGCCGCAGCCGGCTTGTCCCCCGTAGCGGTTCCGCCGCCCGAAGCCGGGCTCACTCTAGAGACGGGCGCGCTCGTTGCCGGCGCCCCAAGCCCTGTCGCCGTGAAACGCGCGTCCTCCCCAGCCCCGGTGGGAGCCTCAGTCTCAGTCTCATGAGAATTCACTCGCTCGATGGTGACGTACCCCTGGTCGAGAGGCGCCGCAGGCGGCGCGGTGACTCGGCCGAGAGCCACACCGAGCCCGAAGGCAAGACCTCCCGCCACTACAACGATCACGGCGTCACGCGGCGGCATCACCCTCAGGGTGCCGCGCCACGCAGTCACCGCCCCCCGCCTCGCTCCCTGAAGCAGCCGCCGGGCAAGCACGGCGAGGCGCACCCAGATCCCTCCCACGGAAAGCCTTTTCTGCCTTCTCTTCGTCCTTCCCTCCATACCATCACCCCGGCGTATATTCTCCCCTCTTGTTTCCTGCCTATGCAGGCTTATGCAGACCCTGAATGGAGCGACGGGAGGCTGGAGGACGATGTGCGACGTTCTTGCCATCGGGCGCGCAGCGGGCAGTTGATGGGACGGGTGAAGCGTGCGTGGAAGGGAAGCGCGCGCCGGTGACGTGCACCGGCGCTCAACCTTCGACGACGGTGACGTGCGGAGCCGGGCGGGTCCGGGTCACTGCCCGGGCGCAAGCCCCGCAAACGCCGTGACCTCGGTGCCGGTGTAGTAGTGCTTGAGGATGTCCACGTAAGTCTTCCCGGCCTGGGCCATGACCTGCGCCCCGTACTGGGACAGGCCCACGCCGTGGCCGTAGCCGGTGGTTATGAAGTACACCTTGTCTCCCACGACTTGGTGGGTGAGCTTGGTGGAGCGGAGGCCGAGGATCTCGCGGAGGGAGTAGCCGGAGAAGACCTTGTCGCCGATGCGGATCTCCTTGACCCTTCCGGCCTGTGAAGCGCTCAGCACCTCGATCGGCCGGTCCATCCTCTCCTCGGCGACGACTTGCACGTCCTTTCCGGCGACCTTGTACGTCCTCACCTTCCTCTGTGTCAGCTTCACGCCGAGCTTCTTCTCGAGCTCGCCGATGGTGAACTCCACACGCTGCTGAAAGCTGGGTTCTCTCGCTTCGAACTCCGTGGACACCGCCCGCAGATACGGGACGGCGGCCTGCCACACGTCCTCGGAGTCTTCGGTTGACCCTCCCGAGGCCGCGTGGTAGTACGCCTCAATCGGCTCGCCTCGGTACGTGACGATCTTCCCCGAGGTTGATTCCACCGCGCTCGCTATCTTGCGCGCATACGCATAGTACTCGAGGTAGCTCAGCTTGTTTCGCAGCTCGTCGTCGGATATCCACGCCTGGCAGTGCAGCTGATCCGTGCACACATCAGCGCCCGGGTGAGCCGCGCACCCGATACCGCCGAACTGCCTCATCCTCTTGACCGCGAAAGTGCGCGCCGCGACCGCCTGCGCTTTCAGCGCTTCCGTTCCGAACGACGCCGGCATCTCGGCAGCCACCACCCCTCTGACATACTCGTCGAGGGGCATCTCCATCGTTTTCCCGGTCGCCACGACGAACACCTTGACGCTGGGCCCCGCCGCCTGTTCTCGGGGCTCGACTCTGAAGTCGCACCCCCTCACGAGCACGGACGGCACCACGAGGACGACCAAAATGCAGAACCCGACGGAGAAGATCACCGCCCTGTCCATCCAGCCTGCCCCCTGATGAAAGACAGCCGCTTGTCTGTGGCAGATTCCAGGCTATCCTTACGCGGTTCGGGAGCAGAATAGAACACGTCCTAGATCACAGCACCCGGCCGCCTTCCTGTCGCGGCCGGGTGCCCTTCTTCATGTCCCGCGGTTTCGCGCTCCGCGGCGCTCTGCAGTTGATCCTTCGTCCGCCTCAGCCGCGAGCGCCCTGCGTGCCTATGACGCGCCGGCGCCCGCTGCCAGAGACTCGGAGATGTCGGTGCGTCTCTCGATCACCGCCCCCAGTGTGCGAAGCTTGTGCTCGATGGCCTCGTATCCGCGGTCGATGTGCCCCACGCCGAGAATTTCCGTCTCGCCCCGGGACGCGAGCGCCGCCACGACGAGCGCCGCCCCGGCCCTGAGGTCTGTGGCTCTCACCGGAGCGCCGGAGAGGGTCTCCACGCCTTCCACCACCGCGGACCGCCCGTCTATCTTTATCCTGGCCCCCATCCGGGTGAGCTCATCAACGTGCATGAATCTGTTCTCAAACACTGTTTCGGTGATGACGCTCGTTCCACGCGCTATGGAGAGGAGCGCCATGAATTGAGCCTGGAGGTCCGTGGGAAACCCCGGGTACGGCATGGTCTTGATGTCGAGGGGTCGGACGTCGCCGGAAGAACTCACGCGCAGGCTGGACCCTTGCGACTCGACCACGGCACCCGCCTCGCGCAGTTTGGATATGGTCGCCGCAAGATGCTCGGGGACCACGTTCTCGATTACCACGTCCCCGTGAGTGATCACCGCGGCCGCCATGTACGTGCCGGCTTCGATGCGGTCAGGGACAATGGTGTGAGCCGCCCCGTGAAGCTCATCAACGCCTTCGATCTTGATGACACCGGTGCCCGCGCCCCTGACCTTCGCCCCCATGGCGGAGAGCAGGTTTGCCAGGTCGACCACCTCGGGCTCCTGAGCGGCGTTTTCGATTACGGTGATACCGTCGGCCAAGACCGCCGCCATCAGAGCGTTCTCGGTCGCGCCCACGCTGGGATAGTCCAGGTAGACGCGCGCGCCTCGCAGCCCCGCTGCCGGCGCCGTAGCCTCGATGCAGCCGTTCCCGATGGTGAGGTCGGCCCCCATGGCGGCGAACGCCTTCAGATGAAGGTTGATGGGCCTCGAGCCTATTGCGCAGCCGCCCGGCATGGGCATGCGCGCCACACCGAACCTCGCTAGGAGCGGGCCCGCCACCAGAAACGAGGCCCTCATCCGCCTGACGAGGTCATACGGCGCTGGCCTCGCCTCCGCTCGGGGCGCGCGAAGCCTTACGCGACCCGGGACCATGCTCACAGACACACCAAGGCTGTCAAGGAGCTCGCACATTGTGCCGACGTCGTCCAGGGCGGGAACCCCGGAAATGACGACCTCGTCGGCGGTGAGAAGCGCCGCTGCTATGGCGGGCAGGGCAGCGTTCTTCGCGCCGCTCACGACCACCCGCCCTGAAAGCCTCACCCCTCCCCGGATGAGGATACTGTCCAAGCGGTTTCCTCCTCTCCGAACGGCCCGGTGACGGCCCGGGCACCCGGCCTCTCGCCCGGCCCTCGCGCGGCCGCAGAAGACGGCAATCCGGCTTCTGGCAGCCACGGAGAGAGTGTACCATCGGAGGCTCACGTCTTCAACTGGAGACTCAATCCCTGGCACCCAGTTTATGGCACTGCACCATGTCCCGGGTTACCCGCGGAAGTCCTCCGGACGCTCGCCGCAAATGCCGAACCTCCACAAGATGGCCGCAAGGATGCGTTCTGAGGCGCGGCCGTCGCCGTAAGGATTGCGGGCGTTCGCCATCCCCTCGTAAGCCTCGGGGTCCTCCAAGAGCTCTTGCGTGCGGTCGACGATGCGCCTGCGGTCGGTCCCTGCGAGAACGAGCGTGCCTGCCTCGAGCCCTTCGGGCCGCTCGGTCACGTCGCGCAGGACCACGACAGGCTTGTCCAGGGACGGCGCTTCCTCTTGCAGCCCACCGGAGTCCGTGAGGACCATGTAGCACCGTTTCATCAACGCGACCATGGCCTGGTAGTCCACAGGATCTATGAGGTGAACGCGCTGGATGCCTTGAAGGACGCCTAGTACGTCCGCCCTCACGAGCGGGTTCATGTGGACCGGGAAGACGACCTCCACGTCGGGGTTGGCGTCCACGATATCCTTGATGGCGTGGCAGATCTCGCGCATGGGCCCGCCCAGGTTCTCCCGGCGGTGCGCCGTGACAAGGAGCACTTTTCTGCGGTCGAAATCGATGGATGCAAGGACCGGGTCCCGAAACTCGTACGGCCGCTCCGCCACGTCAATGAGGGCGTCTATCACGGTGTTGCCGGTGACGTGGACCGCGTCCGCCCTCACCCCTTCCGCGAGCAGGTTCATCTTGTGGTTCTCCACCGGCGCGAAATGGATGTCAGCTAGACACCCCGCAAGCCGCCTGTTCATCTCCTCGGGGAAAGGGGAGTACTTGTCGTGGGTCCGAAGCCCCGCCTCGACGTGGCCCACCTGCACGTGGTGGTAGAAAGCGACGAGGCTCGCCACGAACGTGGTGGACGTGTCGCCGTGGACCAGCACAAGGTCGGGCTTCTCTTTGACGATGGGAGCCTCGAGCCCGGCGAGCGCCCGCACCGCGATGTCCGTGAGGGACTGTCCCTCTCGCATGATGTCGAGGTCATAGTCAGGCGCGATATTGAACAGGTCCAGGACCTGGTCGAGCATCTCCCGGTGCTGTGCCGTGACCACGACGACGCAC
Source organism: Clostridia bacterium (assembly GCA_050261175.1). Classification (GTDB taxonomy): domain Bacteria; phylum Bacillota; class SHA-98; order UBA4971; family UBA4971; genus UBA6256. The sequence goes on along the minus strand of JBLNDA010000114.1, from coordinate 19,427 downwards.
TCGATGGCGTCGCACCCCTTCATTGCACGCACTACGGGCGCCATCTTTATGGCCTCAGGGCGCGTCCCGAAGACTAGCACGACCTTCTTTCGCGACACGAGAAGACCTCCTCACCCTAACGTGCGGACACACGGATGAGCCCCCAGACGCACGGGGTTGCCTGCCAACGCCGCGCCGGCTCGCGGGTGGGTCAATACCTATCTATGGGGAACCTGAGTGCGCGTTTCTGCCGAGGTGCGCGGGTAAACCCTGCCCGGCCGGCTCACACCGGCCACAAGGAGGCCGAGGACCAGCACAACGGCCAAGTACAGTGTGACCGTGGCGTGAACCCGCGCCATCAGAACGGCGATTGAAGCGAGAAGGCCGCTGACAAGGTAAATCAACACCACCGCGCCGCGGTGGGAGAACCCCCTCGCAAGCAGGCGGTGGTGGATGTGGTCCTTGTCGGCCCGGTAGAATGGCGTTCCATTGTGGACTCTGCGCGCGATGGCGAAAGCGGTATCGATGATCGGTACTCCGAGGGCGAACATGGGGATGGCGAGAGCGATGGTGGCAGCGCCTTTCAAGGCTCCTTCCACCGAGATCACCGCCACAGCGTAACCGAGGAACATTGCGCCGGCGTCCCCCATGAATATCTTCGCAGGGTTGAAGTTGAACGGAAGGAACCCGGCCGCGCCGCCGGCAAGAGTGATCGCAAGGGTTGCCGCGAAGACCTGGCCACGGGCGGCGGCGACCCAAAAGAGCGCAAACGCCGCGATTGACGATACGCCCGCAGCGAGGCCGTCGAGACCGTCGAGGAAGTTCACGACATTCGTAAGGGCGAGGATCCAGAAGAGCGTCAGGGGGATGCCCCACCAGCCTAGGTATACCATGCCGGGGCCGAAGGGGTTGGTCACGAACTCGATGCGCACACCCAGCCACACTGCCACCAGCGCCGCAACGAGTTGACCTGCGAATTTCGGAAGGGCGCCAAGTTCACGTATGTCATCGCGCACCCCAACGGCGAAGACCACAGCCGCCCCCGCCAGGAGACCGACGATGTCGCCTCCCAGGCCGACCCGGTGAAGGACCACCGTCACGAACCCGGCGAAAATCGCCACCCCACCCAGCACCGGCATGGGCCTCCTGTGAACCGTGCGCGAATTCGGCATATACACCAGGCCCGCGCGCAGAGCGCAGGCGCGTACTATCGGCGTGAGAACGAGGGTGACCGCGAAGGCTTCTACGAACGCAAGGGCATACGAAGACATACCGGTTTCGCACTTCCTCTCCGACGACAGGAGCCTTGACCGTGTCCTGCGCGGCGGGCGCGCTCCCGACGCCCGGCAGGAGCCCACGGCTAGGACGCCCCCAGGGGGACGTCCAGCTCTGGGCCTAATCAACCCCATTCTAACCTCGCCGGGAAACGCCCGTCAAGGTGGGTCGATACGAAATCGCTCGCTACGAGATCAAAGGAAACGCCTTACGTTGATCCCCGCCTCTGTTAGAATGCCCGACGCGAGCTCGTCTGGATAATCCCCGGCGTACACTATCTCGACGGCGCCTGCGTTCACCAGCATCTTAGCGCACAGGACACACGGATGGTTTGTACAGTATATGGTCGCCCCCCTGACGCTTATGCCGTGCAGGGCCGCCTGTATGATGACGTTCTGCTCTGCGTGCAGGCCTCTGCAAAGCTCGTGTCTCTCGCCCGAGGGCACATCCCGCTGAGCGCGAAGGCACCCCACCTCGCCGCAGTGGGCCAGCCCCGTAGGCGCGCCGTTGTACCCGGTTGCGAGGATGCGCCTGTCCCTCACGGCGATGGCGCCGACCTGCCGGCGCAGGCACGTGGAGCGGCTCGCCACGATCTTCGCGATCTCCATGAAGTACTCGTCCCACGAAGGCCGCCCGAATGTCTCGGCCACGGACTCGCCGGCATTGGACGAGCCGGCGTCATGCCCTCCGGCCCCGCGTCCCACGTCTCCGGGGGGGCCGCCTTCAGGCCTCTCGGACTCGCGTTTCAAGCGACGTCGCCTCGCCCTCTCTCACTTCGTTCCGAACAGCCTGTCCCCGGCGTCGCCCAAGCCGGGCACTATGTACCCGTGGGAGTTCAAGCGCTCGTCTATGGCGGCTGTAAAGATGTCTACATCGGGATGATGCTGCTGCACCATCTTGATGCCTTCCGGCGCGGCGATGAGCACCACGAGCTTGATATTGGTTGCGCCACGATCCTTGAGGAACCTGATCGCCGCCGTGGCGGACCCGCCAGTCGCGAGCATTGGATCCACGACTATGAGGTCGCGCTCGGACACATCCGGTGGAAGCTTGCAGTAGTAGTCGACGGGTCTCAATGTCTCAGGGTCGCGGTAGATGCCGATATGGCCGACCTTCGCGGCGGGTATCAGCCTCAGCATGCCGTCGACCATGCCGAGGCCGGCTCTGAGGATGGCGATGATGCCGACCTTCTTTCCGGCGATCACTTTGGTCTTGGCCTGGGCTATCGGCGTTTCGACCTCGGCGTCTGCGAGCGGAAAGTCCCGCGTCACCTCGTAAGCCATTAGGGTCGCGACCTCGCTCACGAGATCGCGGAAGTCTTTGGAGCCGGTGTTCTTGTCCCTGATGAACGTGAGCTTGTGCTGAATGAGAGGATGGTCGATGAGGTGAACCCTGGACATTCTCACTTCCCCTTTCCCGCTTCTCCAAGCGCGACCTTTTCCAGTCGTCGGGCGTGTCGACCGCCCGCAAAGCTTGTCTCTAGGAATACCTTGACGATGTCGCGTGCGACCTCGAGCCGGGTCACCCTCGCCCCGAGCGTGAGCACGTTCGCGTCGTTGTGCTCGCGGGCAAGCCTCGCGATCTCGGCATCTCCCACCAGCGCGGCGCGCACGCCCGGCACTTTGTTCGCCACGATGGACATGCCTATGCCTGTCCCACAAATGAGGACTCCCCTGTCGAACCGGCCGGACGCCACGTCCCTCGCCACGCGATAGCCCACGTCAGGGTAGTCCACGGGGTCCGCCGAGGGCGCCCCGAAGTCCGCTATCTCATGCCCCAGGGATTCAATGTACTCTTTCAGGTTTTCCTTCATCTCGAAGCCGGCGTGGTCGCTGCCGATGGCGACTCTCACTGGCGCAACACCCCCCTGTCGTCGCTACGCCGCCCACCGCCCCCGACTCCTCGCCCCATAGCCGCGGAAACGGGGGATCACATATGCGCGTTCGTTCCTGTGTGGTGCCGCCGGGGCTGGACCGCCGCTCAACGGTCCCGCTTCATGCAGTGGTTCTACTCCGCCTTGGGAGGTTCCTCCGATCGAATGCAGTTTCTTGTGGACATCTTCCTGATCCGCCTTATTGCGCCGTCGACGGCTCTCTTGATGTCGTCAGCGGCAGCGCGGTACACCTCGATGGACCCTCCGAACGGATCGTGAGTATCGGGGCCGAGTTCGGCCTCGAGGCCCGCGAACTCGTTGAGCGTGAAGACTTTGCCCTCCGACGACGGGTACCTCCTGAGCACAGCCTCTTTGTGAGCGGACGTCATGACGAGCACAACGTCGGCGCCCTCGACCATGTCCCTGGTGAGGAGCCTCGCGCGGTGGGATGAGATGTCCATTCCGCGCTCTATCATGGCGGCTCTGGCATTCTCGGACGCAAGGTCGCCCTCGCGCGCGAAAAGCCCGGCAGACTCCACGACCACTCCCTCGGCGGCGCCGTCGAACTCTTCGGCGAGGGCTTTGCGCAACATGGCCTCCGCCATGGCGCTCCTGCATGTGTTCCCGGTGCATACCACCAGAATCCGCCTTGGCAGCGTCACAGCCTGCCACCTCCAAGGATCTGCCGTCCGCCCGCCCGTGGTCGTGCCCCACTGTCCAGTGCGGCCGTAACGCGCTACGTCACGTTCACGTCGACGCCCGGTTCCGCGTGGGCGCGGATTATGCGGCCGCCCGAGGCGCGTCGAAGCCTGTTCATGATGGCGAAACCCAGGCCCGCTTGGTCGAACCCCTCCGCAAACACCACGTCCACCCCGTCCGCGTCGAACGAGCGCAGCGTGGCGAAAAGAGCAGCAGCCACGGTGGCCGGGTCGTCCCGCGATCCCGCGACGCGCACCACATCGGCATTGCCCGCATAGAGCCCCTCCGTCTCTCGCGAGCACATCACCCCTGCCCTCCCGCCTGCGGCGCGACACGCCTCGACCTCACGGAGTATGCGCCTGGCGACGGCACGAGGCTCTCCCTCGACGAGGACGACCGGCGTCTTCGGAGCATAGTGCGTGTATTTCATCCCCGGCGACGGGACCGCGCCGCCATGGCCCGCGGAAAGGAGGTCCGCCGGAGCCACCGCCACGACTCCCAAAACCTCCTCGAGCTCCTCGACGCTGACTCCGCCGGGCCGCAGGACCTGCGGAGGGCTCGAAGTCATGTCGAGCACCGTTGACTCCACGCCCACCAGGGACGGGCCTCCGTCTAGAACCATATCGATTCTGCCGGCCAAGTCCGCGATCACGTGATCCGCCGACGTGGGGCTCGGGCGGCCCGACGCGTTTGCGCTGGGGGCGGCGATCGGAACGCCGGACTCGGCTATCAGGGTCAAGGCGACGGTGTTGTCCGGCATCCGGACCCCGACGGTGGCGAGGCCGGCCGCGACCTCGTCCGGCACCTCGGGCCTTTTCGGGAGCACGAGTGTGAGCGGCCCGGGCCAGAATCTTTCCATGAGACGTTGCGCAAGCGGCGGGATACCCGACACTACGCGCCGGGCGTCTTCGGGGGTGGCCACATGCAGTATGAGGGGATTGTCCTGCGGCCGTCCTTTGGCCGCGAATATCCTACCGACCGCTGAGGCCGAGAGGCCGTCCGCACCGAGCCCGTACACCGTCTCCGTGGGGAACGCCACGAGGCCGCCCGCGCGAATCACCCCGGCCGCCCGCCGGATCGCAGCGACATCCGGCCGCCCCGGGTCCAGCCTCACAACCTCGGTCCCGTTCACAATCCGGCAGGTACACCCTTCCACCCCGCCCAGCAGCCGCGCAGCCGAGCCGGCCGGCCGCCTTGACCCCCTTTCCCGCAACCTATCTCACAAGCGAGCTCCGCCCGCTATGACCACGCGTTCAATGCCCGCATAATCCCTAAGGATTTCGACGTCCCCGTATCCGAACTCGTCCATCGCAAGCCGCCTCACGGTCTCTGCCTGGTCGTGGCCTACTTCGAGCGCCACGAACCCGTCCGCCGCGAGATATGCCCGCGCGCCATCGAGGATTGCCCGTGTGAAGTCGAGCCCGGCCTCCCCGCCCGCGAGGGCCGCGCTCGGCTCCTTGGATACTTCCGGCGGGAGGCTTGCCATCATTCTGCGGGAGAGGTAAGGCGGATTGCTCACCACCGCGAGCATCCTGCCCTCAAGGCCCCGTCCCGCAAGGGGCGACAGAAGGTCACCCGCCAGGAACTCGATCCTGTCTCCGACCCCGTGACGCCTTGCGTTCTCGCGTGCCACGCGAAGCGCTTCGGGAGAGATGTCCACCGCTATGAGCGACACGTGCCGGACGAAGCAGGCGATGCTCACCGCGATCGCGCCGCTGCCCGTGCCGATGTCGGCAACGAGAACGGGCGCCCCTCCATCCCCGCCGGCGCGCGCCCCGGTACCCAGTCTACGGAGTCGCTCTATCACCGCTTCGACCAACGTCTCTGTCTCGGGCCTGGGTATGAGCACGTTCTCGTCCACGAGGAATTCGAGGGACATGAACTCTTTCCTGCCTGTTATGTACGCGACAGGCAGCCTCGTGAGCCGTCGCTCCACGGCTGCCCGGTATGCCGCACACTCGCCCGCATCGAGCCACCGCTCAGGATGGGCGTAGAGGTGCTCGCGCCGCGTGCCGAGCACGTGCGCCAACAACACCTCGGCGTCCAGACGCGGCGTCGGGATGCCCGCTTCCGCGAGCCGCTCCGTGGCGCCGCGAAGCGCGTCACGCACCGTGACTACCCCAACAGGCCTAGCCAATCTTCTTCAACCTCTCGCTCTGATCAACCGTGATGAGCCCCGTGATGATCTCGTCGAGGTTTCCCTCCAGGACTTGCCCCAGTTTGTACAGGGTGAGATCGATCCTGTGGTCGGTGACACGGTTCTGAGGGAAATTGTACGTGCGGATACGCTCGCTCCGCTCGCCCGTACCTACCTGCATGCGTCTGGCCTCGTCCACCTCGGCTTTCTGCTCCTGCTGGAGCTTGTCGAGAAGACGGGCGCGCAGCACCCGCAGGGCCTTTTCCTTGTTCTTGAGCTGCGATTTCTCGTCCTGGCACGTGACGACCATGCCGGTGGGAAGGTGGGTTATCCTCACGGCGGAATCGGTGGTGTTGACGCTCTGGCCGCCGTGCCCCGTGGACCGGTACACGTCGATGCGAAGATCCTCGGGGCGTATTTCCACCTCGACCTCCTCGGCCTCCGGCAGGACCGCCACGGTCGCGGTGGACGTGTGGATACGCCCGCCCGCTTCGGTGGTGGGCACCCGCTGCACTCTGTGGACGCCGCTTTCGTACTTGAGCTTGCTGTAAGCCCCGCGCCCCTGGACCGCGAACACCACCTCTTTGAACCCGCCGAGATCTGTGGGGTTCGAGCTCATGATCTCTATCTGCCACCCCTGCTGTTCGGCATATCGAGCGTACATCCTGTAGAGGTCCGCGGCGAAAAGCGCGGCCTCCTCGCCGCCCGTGCCCGCCCTGATCTCCATTATGACGTCTTTCTCATCGTTGGGGTCTTTGGGCAGTAGCAGGATCTTGAGTTCCTTCTCGAGCCGGGCCTCCTCGCCCTTGAGCCTGTCCAGCTCGGATTGGAGGAAGTCTTCGAGATCCGGCTCCACGCCTGATCTCAGCATTTCCCTGGCATCGCTTATCTCAGCGCGGGTCTTCTTGTACTGCCTGTACTTCACCACGATCTCTTCGAGGCTGGCGTGAGCCTTCGCCGACTTTTGGAACCTGGCCTGGTCGGCCACGATCTCCGGGTCGGCCAGCATGGCCTCGAGATCCTCGTACCTCTGTTCGAGCGCGTCAAGCCTGTCCAGCATACATCTCACCCCCAAACGGCGACAGGACAAGACACCGGCCGCTCAGCCGCCGTCCGCCTCGAGCACGTCTTTGAGCGCTGCGATGGCCACCTCGAGCTGGGCATCGTCAGGCTCGCGGGTCGTGAGCCTCTGCAGCCAGAGCCCGGGCGCGATAGCAAGCTCGACGATCCTCGGCGGCTTGCGCCGGCCCGCAAGTCTCACCACCTCGTAGGATACCCCTGTGACGAGCGGCAGAAGCGCGAGCCGCGTCACTATCCGTAGCAGCAGGGACGTCCTTCCGAGCAGAGAGAACATGAGCACCATGATAACCATCACGATGAGCAGAAAAGCCGTGCCGCACCTCGGATGGAGCGTGCTGTGGCGCCTGGCGTTCTCCACCGCGAGTTCTTCCCCGGCCTCGAAGCTGTGGATGACCTTGTGCTCGGCACCGTGATACTGGAACACCCGTTGGATGTCTTGCAGGCGTGATACGGCGATGATGTAGCCGAGGAACACGAGGAGGCGGAACACGCCCTCGGCAAGGTTCACGGCAACGGGGGACCGGAGCCATCTCTGCAAGACAACGGCCACGAGGTTCGGCAACACTATGAACAGCGCCACGAAAACAGCGAGAGACATGAGGAGAGTGAGAGTAAGCTCCCATGGCTTCAACTTCTCGCCCTCGTCCTCCCCCGCAGCCTGGTCCGCGGAGAACATGAGCGCGCGGATGCCTATGACGAGCGTCTCCACGAACGCCACCACCCCGCGCACGAAGGCGAGGCGGAGCGTGGGATGGTTCGCCGTGAGCGTTCCGGTGGGCTGCCTGTTGATGACGACGGTCCGGTCGGGCCGCCTCACGGCTATGGCGATGCTTCGTTTCCCCCGCATCATCACGCCCTCGATGACCGCCTGGCCGCCGTAGAAGAATTCCTCGCTCAAATCGAAAGCGCCCCCTTGCCGGGCACCACATGGCACCTGCGGCACCTGGCTTGATAAGACTCCTTCGCCCCGACGAGCACTACGGGGTCATCGAAGTTCGCGGGTACCCCGTTGATGATCCTCTGACTGCGCGTGGCGGGCGCCCCGCATACCTCGCACACGGCATCGAGTTTGGTCACGTGGTCGGCGATGGCCATGACCTTCGCCACCTGGATGAAAGGCTCTCCTCGAAAATCCGTGTCAAGCCCGGCCACGATGACATGTACGCCGTTCCCCGCAAGGGTGTCGCACACCCTGACCAAGGCCTCGTCAAAGAACTGGGCCTCGTCTATGGCGACCACGTCCGCGGCTCCCGCGCTCGTCCGGAGCACCTCCACCGCCCTCGTGACGAGGACAGCGTCGATCCTGCCCCCGGCATGGGAGCTGACCTCCTGCACGCTGTACCTGTCATCGATGGCTGGCTTGAAAACCTGCACTTCCAGCCCGGCGATCCTCGCCCGCCTTACCCTGCGGATAAGCTCCTCGGTCTTGCCGCTGTACATCGGCCCCACTATCGCCTCGATCCGCCCGGGCGCCTCCAGCTTTGCCAACGCGTTTCCCCTCTTCACAAAAACAGAGCCGCCTGGGGCTCTGCTTGCTCGTCAAATGGGTTCGGTCCGCCGCTATAGACCATGCCGTCTCTTGAACCTCTCCACCCGGCCGCCGGTGTCAACTATCCTCTGCTTGCCGGTGAACATCGGGTGGCACTTCGAGCATATCTCGACCCTGAGATCCTTCCGGGTCGAGCCCACTTCGAACTTCTCCCCACACGCACAGGTCACGGTGGTCATGAAGTACTCCGGATGTATTCCCTTCTTCAACTGGCTCACCTCCTGGACACGCTGCGTCTACGTGAACGGTCGACAACGGTCAACGGTGTCATTATAGCACAAAGGATCCCCCTCATCAATGGCAGAGCCGCCTGCCTGCAATGGACCGCACATGAAGGAAGCGGCCGGGCCCACTCGCCCAGCCGCTCCGCCCGCATCGCTCGCCGTGCTGTCCAGGATCACCGCGATCACCTCAGCCCGGCGAGCGTCGCGTTCCTCATGGCCGCTGCTCGAACTTGGTCGAAGTGTTTCCGCGTCAGCACGTCACGGTAAACCTGCTCAGCGCGGGTCTCGCATGGGTGTACCTGGATCTTCTTCACCTCGACGGAGACCTTGATACTACCTACCATGAACATCATTGCGCAAGCCTCCCCTACTGGCGGTTCGGCGAGCCTGCCCCGATGGCTTCCCCAGCCTTCCGGGTCACCTCAGCCTCGTGAACATAGTGTCCCTTATCACCCTGGAGCGCACCTGGTCGACGTGATCCTCCGTCAGAACGTCCCCATACACGCGCTTCGTCCGAGACCTCTCGATCTTGTCCTTGGTGTTCTCTATCTCGATTGATATCCTGATGTTACCAACCATGAGTACCATCGCCGGACCCTCCCTGGCTTATCGTCGCGAGCAGGGGTTTTGGATGCCCCTGCTTTCCTCGACCCGATTCCGTCGCGCATTCTTCCGGTCGGTTCCTCCCAGGAGACGGCATACAATTCCCCCATCATCAGTATCAAAAGGCCGCACAGCCTTTGGTCTGTCATGTCGATCTACCCCCTTTTACCCCTTTTGCGCTGCCGCCTGCGTCCGGCCCTCGCGATCACGCTTTCTTCCAACACCGTCCGGGGACAGCGTCTCGCCGTTCTTTGCGGCTGGAACAACCTCTGGACGGCCCGCCTCGCTGCTTCGCTCAAGGCCCATCCCGGCGGCCGCGCGCGGCTGCCCGCCCGATCCCGGGCCGCCCCTCAACCGCTCCTCTTGAGCTTCCCCGTGCGCATGGCATGAAGCTCGCCCCAGTTGAACACCCTCAGCCCGAGGGGAATCAGCACGACCCCAATGGCAAGGAGCAGCACGAGGTCGCCCCCGATCTCCCGGACAGAGGCGTTTCGGAGCAACGCCGCCCGCGCGGCTCTGAGAGTGTACGTGGCCGGCGACAGCCGCGAAAGAGGCTGAAGCCACGCGGGCAACACGTCCACCTCGTAGTACACGCCTGAGACGAGAAGAATGGCGGCTTCCAGGATATGTGCCGCTTGCGAGCCTTTCTCCGGAGACAGCAGCGGCAGCACCGCGGCCATCAGTCCGACACCGATGAAAGACAGGCTCGAAAGAAGCAGTACCACCAGCGCCGCCCCGAGGTTGGCGCTGCCGAGGTCCAGCTTGAACAGGGACACAACCGCAAGCATGACCACGACGGTCCTCACCGCCCCGTAAGTCGCGGCGTAGAGGCACACTCCGCCGAGGTACGACAGCCGCTTCATGGGCGCCATGAACGAGTACTCGATGGTTCCCTCCCAGCGCTCCCACTGCACCGACTCGGCCACTTCATGGAAGAGCACCGACAGGAATCCCCAGAGGAGCGCTCCCACGACGAGGTAGAGCACCCTGTCTCCGGCGGCGGCCCCGCCCCCGGCTCCGCCCGTTGCGGGGTTCACGCCGATGAACGCTATCGTGAGAGTGTTCACCACTGTGTACACGAGGAACACTATCTCCCAACCGATGTATCTCTTGATGAGGTTGAAGTTCCGCTCGACCAAAGCGTAGCTTCTCCTCAGCTCCCTTGCGAGTTCGATCACGCTAATCCGCCTCCTCCGGATGGGACTCCTTGAGCGCCTTCCCCGTGAGCGCGAAGAACACGTCCTCCAGGGTCGCCACCTCGCCGTCGGTGGCGAGGCTCTGCTTGAGGCAGGCCGGCGTGTCCAGCGCCACGAACCTGCCTTGGTCGATGATCGCCACCCTGTCGCACAGCCGGTCGGCCTCCTGCATGTCGTGGGTAGTCAGGATCACCGTCGTGTCATGCGAGGCTCTCACTTCGAGGACATAGTCCTGAACCTCACGCTTTGACACCGGGTCGAGACCAGTTGTCGGTTCGTCGAGGAGGAGCAGCACCGGAGAGGTGAGGAGCGCTCTCGCGACCGCCACCTTCTGCTGCATCCCCCGGGACAGGTCCTCGAGCGGTTGGTACGCCTTGTTCTCGCTGAAGCCCAGGCGTCTCAGGATGTCGATGGCCTTCCGTCGCGCCCAGCGGATGTCCACGTCGTAGAGACGCGCGGCGTAACTCAGGTTCTCCATCGCCGACAGCTTCTTGAAGAAAGCCGCCTCCACGGACACGCGGTTTATCAAGCGTCGTACCGCGAACCGCTCCCGCACCACGTCATGGCCGAACACCCTGATCTCCCCTTCATCGGGCAGGAGCAGCGTGGATATCAGCCTGATGAGCGTGGATTTCCCCGAGCCGTTGGGCCCCAGGATGCCGAATATCTCGCCGCGTTTCACGCTGAACGTCACGCCCGACACGGCCTCCACCTTCACGCTCCTTGGAAACAGAGTGGCGACGGCCCGCGAGACCGCCAGCCGGGCCCGGTGCCTGCCGTTCGTGACCGCGCCGCGGGCGGAGCGGCCGTCCGGCGCTTCTTCGCGCGCGCCACCCGCGCCCGGCCCGCTGTTGTTGCAGCCGCACACGCTCGCACGTGCGCTCCCTGCGGCGGCGCCGCGCCCAGGCTCGCGTGATCCGGGACGCTCATCCGGCTCACCAGCCCCGGCTCCTGCCGGCGCGACGGTGTCCCCGCCGGCACCGGGGTCTCCGCTCGACCATGTGGAGCCTTCGGGGGAGATCTTCACTTTCGGCCTCGTTTCCTTCCTCACGTAGAACACCTTTCGTGCCCCGACGCATTCGAGCGCCATCTCTTGTCCTTGCATCTCATTCAAACCTCGCCTTCACGCCCCGGCACCGCAAAGCCAGGGCAGCAACTCAACGGAAAATCAAAAGGAGAGCCGGGGCTTGCCCACGACTCTCCTCAAGATGACCTGACACAAAGGTCAGCGCCAAACAGAAAGGGTCGTGGGCTCCTGTGCGGCCCACGACCCTACCAAAAACTACCAGCTAAAAGGCAGGGTCAGGCCGCGCATGGGCGGAATTGCCCTCAGAGCGCCCGCAAATGAACCCGCAGGACGCCGCGGCGCCAGCGAACCAAACCTTGACGACGTCAATCGTCCTCATCAGTTGCGCGACCTCCCTTCTCCTCTCACAGAATTCTCCTCCCGGATCTTGTGTGGGTTTCCACTGTTGCCAGGTTCCAGTATAGCCTATGCCCGCTCCCGCGTCAAGCAGAACCTGCCGGGATTGTCGTCGGTCTGTGATAATGTCACCCTGCAAGCAGTCTGACAAAACGTCACCCCGCCACGAAGCCGAAGCCCCCGAGCACGGACCACGCCGGCCGCCCTGCCGGAAGAGCCCGCTGCGCGAATGCGCGAACCCGCTACCGCTTGGCAAGGCGGCCCAGGATCTCTCTCGCTGCCACGACGCCCGAAGCAGAAGCCTGCATGAGACCTCTTGTGACACCCGCGCCGTCGCCGATGGCGAAGAGATTCTTGATTTGGGTCTCAAGAGAACTCGTCACGGCAAGCCTTGACGAGTAGAACTTCACCTCGACGCCGTACAGTAGAGTATTGCGTCCGTACACTCCGGGCGCCACCGAGTCCAGCGACTTCAGCATCTCTATGATACTCACGAGATGCCTGTAAGGGAACACGAGGCTGAGGTCGCCGGGGGTGGCATCCTCGAGTGTGGGCACGCAAGTACCCTTGGCCAGTCTCTCTCTCGTGGATCGGCGCCCCGTGATGAGGTCGCCGAGCCTCTGGACGATGACCCCGCCTCCGAGGAGGTTGGCCAGGCCTGCCACATACTTGCCGTAGGCTATCGGGTCCTTGAACGGCTCGGTGAACGTCTTGCTGACGAGAAGCGCGAAGTTGGTGTTCTCGGTCTTCCTTTCGAAGTGCGTGTGCCCGTTCACGGTGATCAGTCCGTCCGAGCTCTCGGTGACGACCTCTCCGTAGGGGCACATGCAGAAGGTGCGGACCTTGTCGTCAAAGGAACGCGAGTGGTAGATGAGCTTGGACTCGTATGCCACATCCGTGAGAGGCTCCGCCACCACCGCCGGCAACTCCACGCGCACACCGATGTCCACCGGGTTGATGGCCATGGACAGCCCGAGCCTGCGCGCCTCTTGCGCAAGCCACTCTGCCCCCTCTCTGCCTGGTGCGACGATGACATAATCGCCCAAGATCGTGCGGCCTTTCGAGGTCTCGATTCCGACCACTCTGCCGTCTTCAACCAGGATCTTTGTGGCGCTCTCGCGCAGCGCGATCTCAGCCTTCTCGGCGAGATGGTTCTTCATGCCCTCGAGGACGTCTTTGGTCTTGCCGGTGCCGAGATGCCTGATCTTCGCGGGAATGAACTTGAGCTCCGCAATCAGGGCTTTACGCTCGAGCTCGTGCAGGGCTTCCTCGTCTCCGCCGTACACCTTTGTGGGTGCGCCGAACCCGAGATAGATGCCGTCAACATAGTCGATCAGCTCTTTGAGCTCTCGGTCGCTTATGTACACGTCAAGCATGCCGCCGACTTGAGTGGACAGTGTGAGCTTTCCATCGCTGAAAGCCCCGGCTCCTCCCCAGCCCGACACGATGCTGCACGGCTGGCACCTTCGGCACGCGCTCTTGCCTTCGTTCGAGGGGCAAACCCTAGCGTCGAGGTCAGGGCCTTTCTCGACAATGATCATCTTGACCCGGCCGTCGGCAGCTCGAACAAACTCCAGTGCAGAGAAAATGCCAGCAGGGCCCGCGCCCACGATTACGACATCGTAACGACCTTGTCCTCTTGCAGTCGCCACGCCATGGATCTCTCCTTCGCCTTCTTCTTTACTGCTTCAGTCATGGCTTGCCGCCTTCGTGGTAAACTCCAACACCCGGGAAGACGCGACGTTGCCCGCCTCATCCCTGGAAAGCACCCTGAACTTGTACGTCGTCGACGGCTCCAGGTCCCTCAACCCGACAACGTGGAGCATGGTCATGTCCCCGTCCCGGACTCTCGTCCATTTCCGGCCGGTGTCCTTGTCCGCCACGTACTCGACAGTCGAGTCGGAGTCCTCATCGGTCGTCCACAAGATATCGGCGGCCGTCGCACCCAGCCAGATCACCTCGACCCAGAACAGTTTCGGGGGAACCGTGTCCAGCACTATGCGCGCGGAGACGGGCACCGACACGTTCCCGGCCTTGTCCTGGAACCGCACGTACACCTTCTTCGTCCCGTCACCCGATGGGACGGTCCACTCCTTCGTGAACTGATACATCGTCCACGCGCTCCACGTGACGCCGTCGTTGCTCACCGACACATTGAGTATGCCGCTCGTGCTGTCGTTTGCCCGCAGGTTCAGCGTGACGCGGGCGCGGTTCGTAGCGCGCGCCCCGTCGTTTATCTCAACCGAACCCCACGGCGGCTCGCGGTCCAGCACGATGCAGGATTCCGCGAGCAAGACACGCCGCATGTCCTCCCCTGCCTGCCCATCCCGGGCGTCCGGTGCGCCCGCGGCGGCGACGTAATACACTAGCTTGACAGGTTTCTTCCCGTCGCCCCCGCCGCGAAGGCTCCACTCTACTACGGGAGACCGCCAGGTGTGCCACCTGTACGGCTCGTCGCCCACAGCAAGGAAAAACCCCTGCACAGGGGCGGGCTGGTTCACGCCCAGGGTCAGCAACACCCGAGGTACCGTGGCGTAGGTTGCCCCATTGTTGACGAACACAACCCCGTGAAGCGGCGGGGCGCCGCTCTTGGCGCCCGCGGCACCCGTGCCGGACGCGCCCGCTGCAGCAATGTCACGTGTTCCTTGGCTTCCTGTCAGCGCCTCTCTGGCACTGCCGAAGTACACGGGCATTCCGAACGAGAGCTTCCCGAGGTACGCGGCGGCAACTGGGTTCTCTGGGAAGGCATCTAGCGCCCTCGAGAACATCTCGGCAGCTCCCGCTGGGTCTTTCGCCTCGAACTTCGCTATGCCGAGGAGCGTGTACGCGATGTCGAGGTCTTCCGGTTCCGCGGTCTTGAGGGCCTCTTCGAACGCGCGACAAGCCTCGTCCGTTTTCCCCGCGTCGAGCAGCGCCTGCCCCGCCCCGACCCTTGCGCGAAACCGCTCCCGGGCGTCGACAGCGCGTTGCAGGCCCCCCGCGAACGCCTGCAGTGCTTCTTCGTGCAGGCCCCTGCACCAGCATATGTAGCCGAGAAGGTCGAAAGCCGAAGCGGCTTCCGGTCCGTCCGGAGCCTCCGCGACCGCTCGCGAAAGCACCTCCACCGCGCGGTCGAACAACCCTCCCTCCATGTATGCAAGGGCCGCAGCCACGTCTTCACCTGTTCCCGCGCCGGCAGGGGTCTCAGTCCCACTCGCCGCCAGAACCGGTACGGCCGGCCATCCTCTCACCAAGAGGGCAAGCGCGGCGAGGGCGCCCGCCGCCGCAAGTATACGGCTGCAGAGGCCGCTCTTTGCGGCAATCATCGCGTTCACCTCACGGGTAGATCCTGTTGAGCAGCCTCGGGAAGGGTATCGTTTCTCGCACGTGCTCGAGGCCGCATATCCAGGCCACCGTCCGCTCGACCCCGAGCCCGAACCCGGAGTGCGGCACGGAACCATACCGGCGGAGGTCCATGTACCATCTGTATGCTTCGGCCGGAAGCCTATGCTCTTCTATGCGCCGCTCGAGAAGGTCCGGATCGTCGAGCCTCTGCCCTCCACCGATGATCTCACCGTATCCTTCGGGCGCGAGGAGGTCCGCCGACAGGCACACCTCAGGCCGGTCCGGATCGGGTTTCATGTAAAACGCTTTGCAGGCCGTGGGATACCTGTGGACAAATACGGGCCGGTCGAACTCCTCAGCGAGGATGGTCTCGTCTCCCCCACCGAAGTCAATGCCCCACTCGAACTCCACGCCGTGTCGACGCAGGATGTCGCAAGCCTCGTCGTAGGTGATGCGCGGGAAAGGCGGCTCCACTTTCTTCAGCCTCGAGGTGTCCCGCCCGAGCGTGGCGAGGTCCTCCGCCCTCCTCTGGAGCACACGCTGCACCACATAGCTTACCAAGTCCTCCTGAAGCTTCATGTCACCGTCCAGGTCGACCCACGCCATCTCCGGCTCCACCATCCAGAATTCCGTAAGGTGCCTGCGCGTCTTGGACTTCTCGGCCCGGAAAGTCGGCCCGAAACAGTACACCTTGCCCAGGGCCATCGCTGCAGCTTCCATGTAGAGCTGGCCGCTCTGCGTGAGGTACGCCTTGGTGTCGAAGTAATCTGTCTCGAAGAGCGTGGTCGTGCCCTCGCATGCCGAGGGCGTGAGGATGGGCGCGTCGACCAGGACGAACTCGCGCTCGTCGAGGAAGTCGCGGACGGCCTTCACGACCTCGTTCCTCACTCGCATGATGGCGACCTGCCTCGGGGTGCGAAGCCATAGGTGCCTGTGGTCCATCAGGAAGTCGACGCCGTGTTCCTTGAGGGATATGGGGTATTCATCTGCCAGCGACACGACTTCCACGCCCGAAACCGAAAGCTCGTACCCGCCCGGCGCCCTCCGGTCCGCCCTTACGAGGCCCCGCGCCACGAGCGACGATTCCTGAGTGAGCCTGTCCGCGGCGGCGAAGTCCCCGTCTGGCACCTGTCCCTTCACGACGACCGCCTGAATGAAGCCTGTCCCATCCCGGATGATAAGGAAAAGCACTGACCCGCTTGACCTCTTGTTGTAGAGCCAGCCCCGGATTTCCACCTCTTCCCCTTCATGCTCACCGACATGCGCTATGCACACGCTTTCCATTTGACTCGACCCACCTCCAAAGTCACCCCTCATATTATACCACCCCTGGAAAGCCGCTGCCACACATCGAGAGCCCGGGCGGCCAGGGCCACCCGGGCTTTCCGGTAGAGCGCTCAGCTTGCAAGGCCCGCGCCACCGCGTTCACCCCACGACGGGCGGGCCGTCACGTCCGCTCACTGGATACGCTTCAGGGAAGTGGCGACGTAGTACGTGTGCGCGTAGTTCAGCTCGAATCTCCTGGTGACCGTGTAGTACCCCGCGAGAATGATGGTGACCTCGTGGTCCCCGAACGGCACCCCCTGCAGGACGACGGGAGACCTGCCCCTCTCGACGCCGTCGAGGAACACCGTAGCGCCTGAGGGGTAGGTTGACACGCTTACCGAGCCGTACTGCTGCACGGGCTGCGGCTGCGGAACCGGAGGTTGAGGCACGGGCACAGGCGTGGGCTGTGGCACCGGCGGGTAACCTCCGCCCACGTAGAAATACGTGTACCCACTCACCCACGACTTCTGCGGCACAATCTTGATCTGCGCCTGGATGTTCCCGAGCACGATGTTCGCCTCGCCCTTGATGTACACCCGCCCGGACCGGGCAGACTCCTCCAGGTCAGACAGAGGCAGCTTCTGAGTGGAGGCGAACATGATCAGGTACTCTGTTCCCGAAGGCGGTTCCACCGTGCCCGACAGCGTGTAGGCCCTGTTTGCCCGGACCCACGTGTCGCGCACGAGCCAGCTCAGTTCCCCCGAGGCAAGGATATCCAAGATGTAGACGTAGCTGTCCCTGTTGACTCGGTAGTACACGTTGATGTTCTCGCCGGGGTAGTAAGTTGCCCCCTGGCCCCTGTCGACCCAGACCTCCGCCTTGAACTCAGGACTCGGATTCGGGTTGATGAAGAGCTTCACCGGCGGCTCTTCCGCAAGCGCGCCCATCTGCGGCAGGACCGAGACCGCCAGAAGCACTAGACTCACAACCACCCATCTCAACCATCTCGTTTGCACTGGCCACACTCCTTCCGTTTCTCGCGTCGTCTCCCGCGGGCCGCTTTCCTGATCTGATCACTCTTCCTCCACGTCGGTATCGGTCAGGCTGTAGTTCGGGGCCTCCCGAGTAATCACTATGTCGTGCGGATGACTCTCGCGCAGTCCCGCGCCGGTCATCCTTATGAACCTCGTGTTCTCCTGGAGCTCCGCGACGTTGCGCGCGCCGCAGTAACCCATCCCTGCGCGAAGCCCGCCCACCAGCTGGTAGATGGTATCGGCAAGCGCCCCCTTGTATGGAACCCGGCCCTCGATCCCCTCTGGGACCATTTTGTGCGACGCATTCTGAAAGTACCTGTCACTGGACCCTTCCTTCATAGCCTCGAGAGAGCCCATCCCGCGGTAGACCTTGAAGCTGCGTCCCTTGTAGATGACGCGCTCCCCCGGGCTTTCCTCGGTGCCCGCGAACAGACGCCCGATCATTACTGAGTCGGCCCCGGCAGCGATGGCCTTGGTGATGTCCCCCGAGTACTTTATCCCGCCGTCGGCTATCACCGGGATGCCGTGCTCCCTGGCCACCCGCGCGCACTCGAATACCGCTGTGACTTGCGGCATCCCGATCCCTGCCACCACTCTGGTGGTGCATATGGATCCCGGACCAATGCCGACCTTGATGGCATCCGCCCCCGCATCAATGAGAGCCCTGGCGCCCTCAGCCGTCCCGACGTTGCCTGCGGCGATGTCGACGTTCTTGAAGTTGGCCTTGAGGGCCTTCACCGTCTCCAGCACGGAGCGCGAGTGTCCGTGCGCGGTATCGACCACCAGGATGTCCACGCCTGCATCCACCAGAGCTCCGGCCCGGGCGATCGCGCCCACAGGCCCGACGGCGGCGCCCACGCGGAGCCTCCCCCTCTCATCCTTGGCCGCGTTGGGAAACTGCTTGGCCTTGAGGATGTCCTTTATCGTGATGAGCCCTTTCAGCATGAAGTTCTCGTCGACTATGGGAAGCTTCTCTATCTTGTGGCGCTGCAGGATGGCCTTGGCTTCCTCGAGCGTGGTGCCTACCGGGGCGGTCACCAGGTTCTCCTTGGTCATGACGTTCTCGATAGGCTGGTCGTAGTTGGTCTCGAACCGGAGGTCCCTGTTTGTGAGTATGCCCACCAGCCTGCCGCCTTTTGTGATGGGCACGCCTGAGATGTGGTAGCGCTCCATTATCGCCAGGGCGTCCCGTATGAGATTGTGAGGTTCGAGGAATATCGGGTCCACGATTATCCCGTGCTCCGACCGCTTCACCTTGTCTACCTCACCCGCCTGGCGCTCCACCGACATATTCTTGTGGATGATGCCGATGCCACCCTCGCGCGCCATGGCTATGGCGAGCCTTGCCTCGGTCACCGTGTCCATGGCCGAGCTGACGAGTGGGATGTTCAGGCGGATCCTCGCGGTCAGCTTCGTCGATACGTCCACCTCCCCCGGCATCACCTCAGAGTAGGCTGGTTCGAGAAGCACATCGTCGAAGGTTAGAGCAACATGCCCGAACTTGTCGTCGAAGTCCATGGCGGAATTCCCCCCGGGCTTATATGTTGCTCCAATTGTAGCAAATCCTTCTCCCAGACTCAAGGATGGTTCTCTTTGGGCGGCTCACCTCGCCCAGGCCAACCCACCCTACTATTCATAACGCTGTCAATCCTGTCTAGTTCCAGGGTGGCCCAGAACCTCCCCCGAACCCAGGGATCGCCGGCGTGGAGCCCGACGCTTCCAGCCCCGGGCACGCGCGGAGCGCTCACTGTCTTCGCGCGAGTCC
>JBLNDA010000113.1:0-14579 GCA_050261175.1 Clostridia bacterium | reverse complement strand
GCCATGGCCCTCCACCCTCTGGGGGGCCATAGGCTGCGATGTTGCCGCCTATGTCAACCAATCCCGAATGGGTCCCGAGCCTCTTGAAAACCTCCGTGGCTATACCAGCGGCGCATCCTGTGGCAATTCCACCCAGATCGATGCTCTGGCCACGCTGGGAAAGGTAAGCCCGGCCTGGGCCCGGCCGTAGTTTCAAGGAGGAGATGCCCACGAAATCTCTGGCTCGGCTCCTCCCGGACCGCCAAGGTGCGAGAACGGTCTCTGGTCAAGAAACCTGTTTCGACGTTCCCATATCAACGCCGCAGGTCCTGCGGAAAACCCCTTGAAGTGTGGTCATCGAAAAACCGGGGTTGATCACGAGGTCTTCTGTGGAGCGATGCGCGGTACCTTGCGTCGTCGACGGTCAGGCCCCGGGTATCCCGTCGTCTGTGTCGCCGGTCGTCGCAGTGGCGGCACACGTTACGTCCAGGCGTAAGTGCGCTAGGCGGGCAAGCGCCGGCTTGTCCTCACCGCCGCCTGTACTCCACGAGCTCGCTCACTGTGCCTGCTTGTTTGTTCTCGTACTTGACAAGCTCGTGCGGGGCCGACGCTGAAATCCAGGCGTACTGGGACGCGCCTTTGAGCTCGACCACCCAGGCGTCGTAAGTGCCTGCCGGCACCGTCACGTTCTCTCTCCTGACGACCTGGACCGTGATGGCGGCCTTCGACGCGGTGCGCGTGACGATGTCGTTGAGCGTCGCCTTGAAGCCCGCGGCGAGCGGCAGCGCACGCAGGACCATGATGAACTCCTCATTGTCGAAGTATGGACGGGCGGGCAGCTTCACCTTTACTTCCTGCGGGCCCCCGGGTGTCTGGGCCTTTATGACGACATCCTTGTCGGCGTAGGCGGCTGTGTAGGCAACCCGACCTTGAGCCGTCTCGAGCTCGAACTCTGTCCTGCTCGGAACGAGGGTTTGGGGGTCCACGAACACGGCGCTGTACTCGCGATACCCTTCAGTCTTCTGCTCGGATACCAGCACGACCTGGGAGTCCTCAGCCTCGACGCGTAGCTCCCATTGGAGCAGCAAGCTCCCAGCCCTGCGTACCTCGAGGCGGCTCACCTCGCCGACCTCCCACGGGGGAGCCAGCTGAAGACCCTGCCCCGCTTTGCAGCCTGCGGGGAGGACCACCAGGAGTGCCAATGCAACCACTACCCCACACCCCACAAGCACGGCTGATGTTGCCAGCTTCCTAGTCGTTCTGTTCACCACGTCTCGCCCCTCTCACCAGGAATATCAAGTACGCCAAGAGCGCAAGAGATACTATTCCTCCAACAGCCTCGACACAGGCGACCCCGACCAACCCCATCCCGAGTAGTACGGGCAGCGAGTCAAGGGCGGCGTGTGCCAGCACTGCTCCTAGCAGGCCGAGGATCCCGCGTGCACCGCCTCGCGCCCACCAGAACATGACGATGCCGGGGAGGCTCAAGTGGAATACGACGGCACTCGCCCGCTCAACCGTGGCCAACCACGGGAATGTCCCGGATGGCACCATGGCCAGGGCATACGACAGGATGACTGCAGCCTCCATGCCCCCGTACCCGGCGCCTGCGAGAGCGCCGACGGCAGGCGCCGCCCGCCGTCTCCCACGTCTGGCCGCCCACACCCCAAGACCGGCGGCAAGGAATTTGGCCGGCTCCTGAACGATTCCCGTGAGGAGTACGGCGGGGACGGATAGGACGAGGGTGTTGGCGGTGGCGAGGTGGCCCATCGCCCACCGTGTCGCGAGAGCTTGCAGGGGCACTTGGACCTCCGCTATCGACGGCGCGAACAGCGCCGCACCAAGTGCGAACCCGAGCACTCCGCCGGCAACCTGGGTCCTGGTAAGCCTTTGCCTCCCCAGCGTAAAGAACAAGGCCAGGGCCGCGGCGGCCAGAGCCGCCCCCGCAGCTGCGCCGTACGCGGTAAGCATTCTGAGCATACTGGCAGCACTGCTCCAATCCAACATGCTTGGCATCTCCTCACCTTCCTAGGAAACGTGCTCGGCAGCACACACCCCATGTCGGCGACGAGGCTGTCTTCTCCAGAGTCCTCGCGTTCCCTGCCTCGCGTACGACTTTTCGCGATACCGGAGCGCCGTTCCTCGTGCTTTCTCAGAGTCTGAGGACAAAACTTAAGAAGGGAGGCTCTCTCCTCCGCCACGACCGACGCCGACTCCGTGTCTGACAGTCTTTGGGTGCGCGACGACGGCCGTGGGGCAGGGGTTGCTCAGTCGCCGCTCGCGAGCTGCTCATGAAATGGTTGGACGGTGCTGGACGGTAACGATCGTCGAATGATAAGCTGACATGAGGAGCCAGGTCGTCCTAGAAGCTGCGGTCGTCCTTCACGGATCTCCAGCGCCAGGGGCGCTGCGCCAGGCCGTCTCGCCCATCGCGGGCGGCTGAGCGCGGACCAGGGCAGGCCCTGCCCGGGTAGCGGCTACGGTTCGCATTCGTTCCGGGGGTTCCGGCGTGGTTTGCGAATGCGTGTGGGCTGAAGAGGCGGGGGCTCTGCGCTGAGAGCGCTTGGGAACCGCGGGACGGCCTCAGACCATTTGCGGGCGGCTTCGTATTAATAGGTGTAGGAGTGAGGCGGGGATGAGGACATGGACGACGCGGCCCTGGTAGCTCGAGTTCTCGCAGGGGACCGTGACGCCTTCGCCGATCTCGTGAGGGAGCACGGCCCCGGGGTTCTGAGACTTGCCTTGCGGCTGCTTCCCTCTCGGGAGTCTGCGGAGGACGTAGCCCAGGAGACTTTTCTCCGTGCCTATTCCAGCCTCGCCAGGTACGATGCCAGGTACCCGTTCCGTCCATGGCTGTACCGTATAGCGTCGAACCTCTGCATGGATGCTCTGCGCAGATGGAGGGCCGCGCCGCCGAGTGTGTCCATGGACGAGGTGACCGAGGGAGACGTGGTGGGGCATGGCGCCGCCGGCCGTATTGAACCCCGGGCGGCAGGCAGTGGTGATCCCGTCCTCGAGGCGGAGAGGGCTGAGGCGGCGGTCGCGGTAAGGGCAGCGGTGCGGGACCTCGCGCCGGAGTACAGGCTCCTCGTGGTTATGGCCCACTTCGAAGGAATGAAGAACGACGAGATCGCTGAAGCTACAGGGCTTTCGCGAGGCCTCGTCAAGAACAGGCTGTATCGGGCGCGTAGGATGTTACGGGCAAAGCTCTCGCGGTTGCTAGGTGCTGGGCCGCTTCTCGGCGGTGAGTGAGCGCCAGTGTGAGCGGAAGGGGGGAAGGCCGGCACTGCCGCCGTTCGCGCGTGCGGAGTCGGACGCAGGCACGCGGTGGACGCTAAGCGGCGGCGGCCGGGCGGCGCAGCGTGAGGTGCGATAAGGTGCAGCAAATCCTCGATGATTACGTCTTCGCCAGACGCGACGCACGGGGACTTACGGATGCGGCAGGCGACCCGGGGCTCGACGGAGGTGCCGGTCGCCCCGGCCGACAGGCCGTAGGACTGCGCTCGGGCGAGAAGACGTCCGCGCCTTCCCCGCGCCCCGGACCTGTCTTCAGCCGCGTCCCGAGGGGCCCGGCGTGGTCCGCCGGAATGCCCGAAGGTCTGTCTGGTTCAGTGAGGCATCACCTCGCGCGGTGCGAGAGGTGTCGGAAGGCCATGCACGAGATGTTGGCGCTCGCTGCGGAATTCGAACGGATGGATCCATCGACCGGAGGCCTCCTTGCGCCGGATGTGGATGAGCTCACTGGGCGCGTCATGGCGGCGATCCGGGCGGGCATGGCAGCCCGTCCGGCAGCGGTAGTGTGCTCGACGGCCGGAACTGCCACCGAAGCGGCGCCAGTCCATGTGAAGGCGGTCCGGCGTGAACGGAGCCTGGTCCGGGACATCCTGATCTTGGCAGGTCTTGCGGGCGCGGCGCTTCCGACGACGCTTGCCACGACTATCGCGGTGGTCGGGTGGCTGCTTGACGCCCGTGCAGCTCTCGAAACGCCCCTGCTGCGCACGGTACGTCTCCTCCTGCGTCCCGCGGCGATAGCCTTGAGGACCCTGGGTGATGTTGCGTTCGAATGTGTAGTCGGAATCGCGCGAGTCTGGAGCCTCGCGTCGTCGGCCTTACTCGACTTGGGCGCGGCGCCCATCCTCATCCTCGCGGCGTTCACGCTGGCGATGGGCTTGCTCCTCGCGGCGCTCCTCGCGAGGTCGGGCCTAGACGAAGCAAGCCAGTCAGGTTGACTGGCCGCCCATGGGTCGTCGACTGTCGGTGTTTCCCCAGCCTGGCTATGGGGGTCGCGAAGCGCCGCAGGGGAGGTGGGGCGCAAAGCCGTGTTACGAGGTATTCGGAAAGCGCGAGAGTGGCGCGAGCGATGGGGACAAAACTAGAGAATGGATGAGAGGTGCCGAAAATGGAGGTCGAAGCAGGGT
Organism: Clostridia bacterium; assembly: GCA_050261175.1. Taxonomy (GTDB): domain Bacteria; phylum Bacillota; class SHA-98; order UBA4971; family UBA4971; genus UBA6256. Next base: position 10,182 of record JBLNDA010000113.1, on the reverse strand, counting down.
TGAACATGTCAAAGCCGAGAACCACGAACAGGTTGAGTGCTGTCATGGCCGTGCTGGTCTTGGTTGTCGCCATCGGGCTGGTGGGCCTCGCCGGGCCGGCGTTCGCCGAGGAAAGGCGGGACGGGAGTCTAGTCGTGTTCGGCGGCCCGGTTCACGTGCAAGCCGACGAGGTCGTAGAAGGCGACGCCGTCTCCCTGGGCGACAGGGTCACCGTGGATGGGCGCGTGACAGGAGATGCCGTCTCCATCGGGTCCGTGGTTGAGGTCAACGGTGAGGTGGACGGCGACGTGGTGTCGCTGGGATCTATGGTGCTCCTCGGCGATAGTGCCAGGGTCGGCGGAGACGTGACGAGCATCGGAGGGTCGGTGAGGAGATCCCCCGGTGCCGTTGTGGGTGGCACGGTGACAAGCGGAGGGGTCCCGTTCAGGTTCGACTTCCGGGGTACGACTTGGCCGAGGCATTGGCGGCCGTGGAACATGGCGGGGGCGTACTTGGGATTCATGTGGCTCGTCCGGTTTTTGGGCGCCCTGGTGCTGTCCCTCGCAGTCGTTGCCATCTGGCCCAACCACACCGCCGCGGTGGGCGCGGCCGTCGAGACGAGGCTCGGACGGGTCACGCTCATCGGCCTCGTGGCTTGGCTCCTGTTCGTACCGGGCATGATACTCCTTGCCGTCACGCTCATAGGCATACCCCTGGTGCCGGTGTGGATGCTGTTTTATGTGGCCGGGGCGACGTTCGGCCACGCAGCCATCTCGGTGGTCGTGGGGGATAGAGTCGGTCGGCTGGCGAACGCGAACATGACCATCCTAGTGAAGGTCCTCGTCGGCGCCCTTGTCCTGGCTGCGCTGGGCCTGGTGCCCGGCCTCGGGGTGGTCACCGCCATCGCGGTGGCCATCATCGGCCTGGGCGCGGTCCTGGACACGAGATTCGGGACCAACAGGCCATGGTTCCCGCCGCGTAAGCCGCAACAGCCGGCGCGTCCGCCGTCCCAGCCGCGTGAAGACTCGCCGCTGGCAGTACGGCCCGCGCCGGAGCCCACGCAGCCGGCAGAGCCGGCGGAACAGATGCCGCCGGCGGGCCCAGCGCCGGAACGGGCGGAACCCTCGGACCCGCGGGAGGAGCGTTGAGTTCGGGTCTTCGCGAAAACAGCGGGCCTCGCCGCCGCAGCGGCTGTGTGCGCTGCGACGCTGCGACGGCGGGGCACGGCGACGAGGCACCACGAGGCACCCGGGAACCGCCGTGACGCGGGGTCAACGTGTGGCGGGGAGGGTGAAGGTGAAGGCGGCGCCGCGGCCTGGCTCGCTGTCGACCCATATACGGCCGCCGTGCGCCTCCACGATGCCCTTGGCGATGGCGAGCCCGAGGCCCGAACCGCCCGCCGAGCGGTCGCGGGCTTCGTCCGTGCGATAGAACCTGTCGAACACGTGGGGGATATCCTTCTCGGCTATCCCCGCGCCCGTGTCGCGGACGGAGACGGCGATGCCGCCGCCATCCTGGCGACGGACGGAGACCGCCACGAGGCCACCGTCGGGCGTGTGGCGCATGGCGTTGGCGAGGAGGTTCACGAGTACCTGGGCTATCCGGTCCGGATCCGCCTGGACCGGGGGGACGTCCGGCTCTACGCTTGTCTCGAGCTGGATCCGGCGCGACTCGGCTTCCGGGCCGAAAACCGCTGCCACGCGTGCGACGACTTCGCCGATACGCGTGGGCACGAGGTGGAGCGGGAAACCTCCCGACTCCATCCGCCCGAGGTTCAGGAGGTCCTCCACGATCCGGGACAGGCGAATCACCTCGTCGTGCAGGGAAACGAGCATCTCATGTGTGGGTTGGGCTATGCCGTCCTGGAGGGACTCCAGGTTGCCGCGGAGCACGGCGAGGGGCGTGCGGAGCTCATGGGCGATGTCTGCCATGAGCTTGTGGCGGGCGTCCTCGCTGGCCCTGAGGCTGTCCTGCATGAAGTTGAATGCCCGGGCCACGTCTGCGATCTCCCCCTCAGGCTCGGGCTGGACCTTCACGCTGAAGTCGCGTCGGGCTATCCGGCGCGCCGCGCGTCCAAGCTCAGCGAGGGGCGCGGATATTTGCCGCGAGAAGCTCGACGCGAGCGTGGCCCCGAGGAGCGCCGCGAGGAGCGCTCCGAGGACGGTCGAAGCCGTCACGCGGCGCAGGAACTCCGCCTCCAACGTTACGAGTCCCTTCTGGAGGGGGGTCACGATGGCCACGGTGCCCACGCGCGTCTCGTCCACGAGGACGGGCAGCGAGAACCTGGCGGCTTCCTGGTCAAGGAACGAACCCGTGGCAGTTCCCTCAGAGTCCGCCACGACTCTGCCGGTCTCGTCGGCCAGGACCACCCGTTCCCCCCTTGCCGCTGCCTTGGCGGCACCTACCCATGGCATGCCGAATCTCCGGGCGCGTACCGGCCGTGGCGCCGCTGCTGCCGGCGGCACCAGGACATCGACGCCCGACCACGAGCCTTGCTGCGCATAATAAGCCGCGAAAAGATCGCGCCACTGCTCAGCCCGGGCCAGCGTCGCCCTCCGGACGTACCAGTCAAACACGGAGCGCGTCGCGGTGTTCGCCACGACCGCCGTGAGAAGCGCGCCGCACACGGCCACTATCGCGAACGCTATGGAGATCTTTCGTCCGATGGTCATCGCACCGCCGTCCTCTCTACGCTCCCGCGGCAAGGCGTCCTGCACGGGGCCGGGCACAACTTGGGGCAAGTGAAGGGGGTCAATGGCGTCAAAGGCGCCAAGGGCGCTCATAGACTCACGGTTTATGGGCTCCCGCCTGGCGCCGTTCTCCCGAGTCGGCAAGCTTATAGCCCAGGCCGTACACTGTGAGAAGCCGCTTGGGGTTGGACGGGTCCTCCTCGATCTTCTTCCGCAGGTTGCTCACGTGCGTGTCGATGGACCGTTCGTATCCAGCGTAGGCCTCCCCGAGTGCCGCGTTCACGAGTTGAAGACGGCTTACGACCTTGCCCGGCCGCTCCGCGAGAAAGCTCAGAATGGCGAACTCCGTCGGGGTAAGCGCTACGGCGCGGCCTCCTACGGAGACCTCGTGGCGATCAGTGTCGACGACTATGTCGCCTACTTCAAGCGTGGCGCTCTTCTCGTCCGCGGCGTCCTTGCCGGCTCTGCGGAGGACCGCTCGCACTCGTGCGGCAAGCTCCCTCAGGCTGAACGGCTTTGTAACGTAGTCATCCGCCCCGAGTTCCAGCCCGACGACGCGGTCGATCTCCTCCGATTTCGCGGTAAGCATGATGATCGGCACATCGCCTTCCGCTCTGAGATCGCGGCAGACGTCGAGCCCGCCTCTGCCAGGAAGCATGAGGTCGAGGACGATCAAGTCCGGGTGTGTCCTGCGGAAGAGGTCAAGGCCTTGCAGGCCATCCGGGGCCCAGTCCACCCGGTACCCCTGCGCCTCCAGGTAATCCTTGACCATGGTGCCTAGCGCGGCCTCGTCGTCTATCACGAGAATGTGCGGCCTGTCCAAAAGCGGTTCACCTCCGCCGTCTTGCGCCTCATCGATCCGTGTGTCGGGGGTCGGCCACGAAGCGTTCCGGGGAAGGGTCGGCCCACGGGACGCCGCGCCGCCTCCAAGGCGACGCTGTCTTCGCAATGTGACGGCGCCCGCTTCATGCGGAGAAGCCGCCGCTTGCGCACCGCGCGCCGCACATCGCGCAGCCGCGGTTGGCTCCTACCGACTCATCGGGGGCGTATCGTCTAGGCTAATTGTGCCCGATCACGCCGAAAGTTGCAAGGGAAGGCCGGATGGCCTTCCCTTGTGAGGACATGAGTTCCGCGTGGATGGCGGCGAAAACTCGCGGCGCCATACTCAAGTGGACGAGGTCAGTTGCTGGCGCTCTGGTCCTGGTTTTGAGCCCCGGTGTTTTGAGCCCCAGTCTGGCCCTGGTTTTGATTTTGCTGCCAGACCGGACAGCCCGCCCGGCCCCGGCCGAAACCCAAGCCCAAGCCCATTCCAAAGCCAGACCTGAACCCCTGCTTCCAGCCCTGGCGGTACCCCGCGCCGAACCCCGCACGGGCGCCGCGCCGGGGCCCTTCGGCCGTGGTACCAGCACCAGCGCCGCCGGAGCGACCACGCTGGCCTGCCGCGCCAGCGGGGCCGCGGCCCATGCGAAAGCCGCCTCCTTGCGGGCCAACCGCCGTTCGGGTGATCGCGGCCTTGAGGTTCTCCTCCACGTTCGCGAGGATCCTGTCAGCCTGGCTCTGGGTCATCTTGCCGCTCGCCACGAGGCTGTCAACGGACGCCTTGACCTGTGCCATGAGGGCGGCCAAGAGATCAGAGTCGCTCATGCCCCTTTCCTTCGCGATGTCGGCGAACGACTTGCCCGCCTGCCTCGCTGCCACGAGATCTTCCACATTCATCTTGAGTATGTCCGCGATCCTCGTCACAAGGGGGCCAGGCCACCCTGTTTTCTGGGCACCGCCGAACCATGGGTTCTCGGGTGCTGACGGCACTATCCCGTTCACCGCCGGCTGCTCGGTGGGCGCTGTGGCTTCCTGCGCGAAAGCCGCGCCCACGACGCCCGTCAATGCCACTGCGAAGGCAAGTGCACCCGCAATGACCGCGTTGTGTATTCTTAATTTGAGCATTATCCGGAACCTCCTTTCAGGTCCATTGTAGCCCGTTTGTTTGAAGAACCTGCGAGGCGGTTGTCAAGATCCTCTTAAGAATGTCAACGTGGTCCCTGACAGACAGGCGGATGCAAGAGAGCGCTTACATTCTTTCCTTCAGCAGGACAACCGGAGCCTACGTCAAAAGAACCCAGAGTAGGCTGAACCCTGGCCGGGAGGTCGCTCCGAGTAGCGTGCACTTTCCCGTGAGGGCATCGCGGGCAGGAAAGGATGTGTGGGTTTGCGGTGGCAGAGAAGGAGTCTGAGAACCGCGGGGGATGGCCCCTCACGGCAGTGCCAGACCACGTGTTCCGCGAGTATGACATTCGCGGTGTCGTGGGGCGTGACCTTTCGAACGCATTCGTGTACTGGCTCGGAAGGGCGCTCGGAACATTGTACAGGCGTCACGGGGTCGCGTCGGTTTCGCTCGGGTGTGATGCTCGGTTGAGCTCCCCGGCTTTTAAGGACGAGATGGCCAGGGGCCTCACGGATAGCGGCGTCGACGTCGTCGATATCGGGCTTGTGCCCACGCCGGTCCTTTACTTCTCCCTTTTCAACCTCGACGTCGGTGGCGGCGTCATGATAACGGGCAGCCACAACCCGCCTGACGAGAACGGGTTCAAGGTGTGCCTCGGGAAGGCGACCATATACGGCGAGGCCATCCAGGACGTGAAGGGGATCATGCTCCGCCGCGACTTCGCCGTCGGTGCCGGAACTTGCCGGTCTCTGTCTATCAATGAGGCGTACATCCAGACCATCTCGGATGGCCTACGGTGCGGAGGCGGCGCGAGACGCAGGGTAAAAGCGGTGGTGGACGCAGGAAACGGGACGGGGAACATCGTTGCGCTGGCACTCTACAGGTCGCTCGGGCACGAGGTCGTTGGGCTGTATTCCGAGCCCGATGGCAGGTTTCCAAACCATCACCCCGATCCCACCATCCCCGCGAACCTCGAGGGGCTTGTCAGGGAAGTGAGGAGAACGCGCTCTGAGCTTGGTATCGCGTTCGACGGTGACGCCGACAGGATCGGCGTGGTCGCTTCGGACGGGACCATCTTGTGGGGCGACCAGCTTCTCATCCTGTTCGCCAGGGACATCCTTACAGCTTGCCCGGGGGCGAAGATCATCGGCGAGGTGAAGTGCTCGGAGGCGCTGTTCGACGAGATCAGGAAGGCTGGGGGTGTGCCGATCATGTGGAAGGTCGGCCACTCGCTCATAAAAGCGAAGCTCAGGGAGGAGGGGGCGCTCCTCGCCGGGGAGATGAGCGGCCACCTGTTCTTCGCCGATGCGTACTACGGCTTCGACGATGCGATATACGCAGGGGCGCGGCTCCTTGACCTCTTGTCACGCTCGTCCCGCACTCTTGGCGACCTGGCGGGAACGTTGCCGAGGATGTACAACACGCGGGAGATCCGTGTGGACTGCCCTGAAAACGTGAAGAAGGCCGTTGTGGATCGTGTGGCGGCCGCGTTCAACCGGGTGTACGAGGTGAACCGCGTGGACGGGGCGCGGATCCGGTTTCCGCACGGGTGGGGGCTCGTGCGGGCCTCCAACACCCAACCCGTCATCGTGCTGAGGTTCGAGGCCACGAGTCCCGAGGCGCTCGAGGATATCAAGACGGCTGTGTTCCGTGAAGTGCAAGCCGCCTTGGCGTTGGAGAACGCCGTCGGCGACTAAGCGGACGCTGGGCCGCGCCGGGCATGCGGCGCTACCTCAGCGCACTATCTTGAAGATCCAGAAGACGGTGTTCCTGTCCCAGCCGAGGTCCCACGGCACATGATAGCGATCCGCGGTATGGGTGTTGACAAGGAGATATCCCGACGGGTCCCTGGCCGTGACCACGGCGAAGTGTTGTATCTCGCCCTTTTCCTCGTAGGCGATGATGTCACCGGGCTTGAGCTCACCCAGGGCTCCCCTGGGGAAGCGCGGAGTCGGGGCCTGAACGTCGCGGAACGAGCCCCGGGCCAGAAGGCGCGCCATGCCGCTCTCCGTAAGATGGGCGGCCAGGGCGTCCGTTTCCACCCAGGTCTTGCTTCCGCCTTTCGAGGAGGTGTAGTCATAGTACCACGCCGAGTCGTGCGGAATGCCTCCGGCCTTGCTGTCGCCGAGCACCTGCGACACGAAGTTTGTGCAGTCGCCGCCCATGTCGGTGTAATCGAGGTATTGTGGGTTGTACCCGAAGTCTCTGCCCGGCGAGACTTTGACCCCGCAGTACCTGTCGGCGTACGCGACGGCCCTCTCACGGTTATACAGTTGGCCCCGCGTTCTCCGGCCTGGAGAGGGTGCTGCGGCCGCCTCAAAGGGCCGGGCGTCTGGTGAATCCGAAAGCGGGTACACGAACTCTATAGGGTCGGCTGGTTCAAGCGAGGCCGCCGGGGCGACCTCGGGCACAAGGGTGTCCTCGCCGAGTGGGTCGGTATACTCGTCCGAGCGCACGAGCCACCTGCCGCCTTCGCGGACGAGCGTGATTTCGTGGCGGGTCCGGATCCCGAAGACGTTGTCGCTCGCGGCCGGGCGGGAAGACGGCCTGTAGCGGACGTTGAGGCTCTGCCACACCACGGCGCTCGCGACTCCCCGGCCGAGCGCGACAGATTTCACCTGGAGATGGGCATCTGCCGCTGTGATAGTGACACCGCGTTTCGATGCCCAGGCCTGCACGTATCGCAGCTTCAGGGCCTCGTGCTCGAGGGCCTTGCGGGCGCTCGCCGGGCCGTCCGTCTCATAGTGCGGCTCGATAACCGAGAGGTCCCCCCGAACAAGGGCCGCCGCGCGTGCGTCGAAAATGTCCTGGAGCGCTGACACGAGAACTCTCGCGGCAGGCCGGCGGGGTGGGTTGGCTTGTCCCGGCCACACGCCTGGCGGCGCAAGCCTGACGCCAGCCGCGGCGACCGCAGCGAGCACCGCTGCGACGAGAACCCATGTCCGTGCGCTTCGGCGCTTCCTTAGCCAATGTCCATCGGCGGTATCTCTCACTTCGTATCTCCGTCCTCTTACGATGCGGTTTCAGTATAGTCTCACCCGTGGAAACAGGAATGATGACAGGCCGGAACGGCGACAACTAAGAGCGCCTGCACTATCAGCTGTTGCGCGCTGACGCAACAGCTGTTACAATAGCACCGGTGAGGCATTTGGCTTTGGTGCATCGAGCCGAGCAGCGAGCCGATGGGGAGGCCGGACCATGTCGGAGAGAGCCCTGGATTGGCTGGACTGGCGGCGGCGGGAGGGCGAGCCGCCGGAGATTGAGTCTGGGTCGTGTTACCTGCTTGAAGCCGGGCCACAGGCGGCGCCTGGGCCGGAATCGACACGAGAGCCAGAGGGGCTGCCGGACCCGGGGTGCGAGCGGGAGCCCCAGACGGAGCCGGAGCGTGCGCACGGACTGGGGCTTATGTGCGGTGTAGCGGGCACCCAGCCCAGAGGGGAAACCAAATGGCTGATCCTGGTGTACCGCGCGCCGGTGGAGCCTTCGACTGCGAGGGTCAGGGTGTGGCGCACAGTTCGCGGGCTGGGCGGTCTGTACATTCAGCAAGCCGTGGGCGTTTTCCCGGCGAGGCCGGAAGTCGAGCGGGCTGTGCTGCGCCTTTCGCAAGAGATACGGGAAATGGGTGTAGAGTCGTTCCTGTTTCGCGCAGAAGCGGAACCTCGGGAAGGAGTCGAGCTCGTCGAGAGGTTTCGCGCCCAGAGCGACCAGGAGTACCGCGAGATCCTCGAACAGTGCCGGGGTCTCCTGGAGGAGCTTGACGCGGAGACGGAAAAGGGGAACTTTACCTTCGCCGAGATAGAGGAGAATGAGGGCGATCTCGCCTACATCGAACGCTGGGTGGAGAAAGCTGTGGCGCGGGACTTCTTCAAGGGCGCACTGCATGACGAGGTGCTCCGAAAAGTGGAGCAGTGCAAGGCGCGCATGGAGGAGTTCGAGTCGGAGGTCTTCCGCCGCCATTCCCATGAGCAGTGAACTTTCAAAGGGGGATATGTGACATGTTCAACGTAATCATCCTGGGTGTGGTGAGCCTCCTCACCGACATCAGCACCGAAATGGTCTACCCTCTCTTACCCCTTTTCCTCACGACGCGGCTCGGAGCGACGCCGGCTGTGGTGGGCCTCATCGAGGGGATAGCCGAGAGCCTGGCGAGCCTGTTGAAGGTGTTCTCGGGGTATCTTGCCGACCTTTTCGGGCGGAAAAAGCCCCTCGCGATCCTGGGATACGGCTCATCCGCCCTGGGCAAGGTGGTCCTTTATCTTGCCGGTTCGTGGCCTGTGGTCCTGGCTGCCAGGGTCATCGACAGGTTCGGCAAGGGCATCCGCACGGCGCCGCGCGACGCCTTGATCGCCGATTCGTCCACTCCCGAGACGCGGGGCCGCGCGTACGGGCTACACAGGGCCATGGACACCCTTGGCGCCGCGATCGGGGTGCTCCTCGCGTACTACTTCATCACAGCCTACAAAGGCGACTACGGGCACGTGTTCCTATGGGCCATGGTTCCAGCTTTCCTGGGGATGGCCGTCCTCTTCCTCGCGCGCGAGACCGGGACGGGGGCAGAAGAGACGGCCACGGACGCCAGTGGCGGCGGTGACGCACATGCCGATGCCGGTGAAGACGCAGAAATGCTCTCGGCTTCGGAAGGCGATGCCGGCGATCGCACAAGGGGTGTCAAAACCAGTCCGCTCGCCAGACAGGAAGGGGCCGACCCTCGTTCGATTCCCGCGGTTAGGCGCAGGAAGGCGCCGTCATTCCAGTGGTCGAAACTGGACCGGCGGCTGAGGGGGTTCCTTGTCGTAGTATTCCTTTTTGCCCTCGGAAACTCGTCGAACCAGTTCCTCATTCTCCGTGCGGGCGACCTCGGTTTCGGACCGGCGGCGGTGCTTCTCGTGTACTTCCTCTACAACGCGGTTTATTCGTTGTTGTCGTACCCGGCGGGGCGCCTCTCCGACAAGATCGGCCGGAAGACGCTGCTTGTCGTGGGCTACGCTACATACGGCCTCGTATACCTGGGCTTCGCCTTCGCGAGGGCGCCGTGGCACGTATGGGCGCTTTTCGCCACCTACGGGGCGTACATCGCGCTCACGGAGGGAGTGGAGAAGGCGCTCGTGGCGGACATCGCGCCGGTACATCTGAGGGCCACCACCATCGGCCTTCACGCGACCTTGGTCGGGGCAGGTCTCCTCCCGGCCTCGCTCTTGGCGGGGTTCCTCTGGAACGTCTTCGGCCCACAAGCGACGTTCGTCTTCGGGGGCATGATGGGCCTGCTCGCCGCTGCCGGCATCTGGGTTGTTGTCTGAGCAACCCGCCGGGCTCCGATTCGCGGCTGGTTCGGCAACTGCCACAACGCTTGTTATCCCGTTTTGGCTCTTGACAGCGTGATGGCCTTCATATAGAGTAAATGTAGTGTTTCGTATACGAACCACGTAGTTTCAAATAGAAATACTACGTCGGTGGAGAGGTGAGGCACGGTGGACCCTCTTGCGGCCCTAACCTCCCTGGGGTTTACCGAATACGAGGCGAAAACGTACATCGCACTGTTGCGGTCAAACCCCGCTACCGGGTATCAGATCA
>JBLNDA010000112.1:0-14953 GCA_050261175.1 Clostridia bacterium | reverse complement strand
TCAATCCTGTCTAGTTCCAGGGTGGCCCAGAACCTCCCCCGAACCCAGGGATCGCCGGCGTGGAGCCCGACGCTTCCAGCCCCGGGCACGCGCGGAGCGCTCACTGTCTTCGCGCGAGTCCGCCACCAATTCTGTATGCGAGCACGCGCCCCGGGGTACCCACGCTTCTCATGGAGAACGGCCCCCCGCGTCGCCCGACGCGATGGTGAACGCTGCACGAGGCAAGAAGATCGGAGAGGCTCCGGCGGGGTTACCGGAGCCTCTCACAGCGTGGGAGCGGTGATGTCTTGAGCAAGTTCCGAGAGATCACGCTAGCTCGCGGCCGACTCGCTGGAATGAGCCGCCGCGTAATCCGCGAGGATCTTCGGGACATCGTCCGGCTTGACCCGTGCGAACACGGTCTCGCCGATCATGACCACTGGAGCGAGCGCGCACGCGCCGAGGCACCTCACGGCCTGAAGTGTGAAGGTCCCGTCCCGGCTTGTGCCACCGATGTCCACGCCGAGCTCTTTCTTGAGCGCCTCCAGACACGCTGCTGCGCCCCGCACATAACAAGCGGTGCCGAGGCATACGTTCACAGTCCACTTGCCTTTCGGACGGAGGGAAAACAGCGAGTAGAACGTGGAGACGCCGTATACCTCGCTCTCCGGCACGCCGAGGCCCTTCGCTATCCTCGACTGCACGTCTTCTGAAAGACAACCGAAGAGCTGCTGAGCCTCGTGAAGCACAGGTATGAGAGATCCTGGGGTGTCCTTGTGCTTCGCGATTATGTCATCGAGCATGGCGTACCTGTCGTCAGGGAGCTTGCCCTGGCACTTGCATGTGCCCTTTCCGGCCTCCCCCGGCCTCGGCGCGACCTCGAGTCGGGCCCGCTTTTCTTTCGCCTGCTTGGTCTGGGCTGCCGACATGTCACATGGCCTCCTTCCTGACGCCCGCGGCGGAAGCGACTTCCTCCACACTCCGGTACGTCGTGTGGAGAAGTCTGTGCGCGACCTCGCTGCCCGGCTCGCCGAGGAACTCCTCGTAGAGCCTCCGCACCGCGAGGTTCTCGTGGGACCTCCTGGCTTTCATGCGTCGGTCCTCGCCATACAGCGCCGCGGCTCTCTTCGCCGCGATCTCCGGGTCGCTCGTCCTCGGCTGACCGCCGCCTTCGACGCACCCGCCTGGACAGGCCATGATCTCTACGAAGTGGTACGACGCCTTGCCATCGCGTATCCTTTGGAGCAGTCTCGCAGCGTTCCCAAGACCGGATGCGACCGCGACACGCACCTCCTGGCCGCCCAGCTCTACGGTGGCCTCGCGTATCCCCTCGAGGCCGCGGACCTCGGTGAACTCTAGCTTGGTGGAGCCCGTCTTCCCTGAGGGCTTCTTCGCGGCAACCTCCGCGACCGTCCGCAGGGCCGCCTCCATCACACCCCCGGTCGCACCGAAGATGGTCGCCGCGCCCGTGGAGATGCCGAGTGGAGAATCGAAATCGCCGTCAGGCAGGCTGGCGAGGTCTATGCCTGCGGCCTTGATCAGACGGGCAAGCTCGCGCGTGGTGAGGGCCACATCGACATCGCGCAGACCTGAGGCGTTCATCTCCGGCCGGGCCGCTTCGTACTTCTTCGCCGTGCACGGCATGACCGAGACGCTGAAGACTCTTTCCGGCGCGATCCCCGCTTTCTTAGCGTAATACGTCTTTATGACGGCCCCCATCATCTGCTGCGGCGACTTGCACGACGATAGGTTCTCGAGGAAATCAGGGAAGAACGTCTCGCAGAACCTCACCCATCCTGGACTGCACGACGTGATGAGCGGCATCCTGCCTCTGGACTTGATGCGCTCCAAAAGCTCGTGGCCTTCTTCCATGATCGTAAGGTCGGCCCCGAATTGGGTGTCGAACACCGCATCGAATCCAAGGAGATGGAGCGCCGTAGCGAGCTTCCCGGTGACGGCCGTGCCGGCGGGGATTCCGAACTCCTCCCCGATAGCGGCGCGCACAGCAGGGGCGACTTGAACGACCACGTGAAGATCGGGATCGGCTATCGCGTCTAAGACGCGCTCCCATTCCTCTTTCTCGCTTATGGCGCCCACGGGGCAGACTTTCGCGCACTGCCCGCACGACACGCACTTCGACTCCCCGAGCCCGTGCTCGAACATGGGCGTTACACAGGAACGGGTGCCTCTGTAGGCGAACCCGAGCACGCCCACGGCCTGCACCTCGCTACATGCTTTCACGCAGCGGCCGCACAAGACGCACTTGTCCGGCTGCCGGACGAGCGCGGGGCTGGAAACGTCCGTCGTCCTGTGGTCCGTCTCCCTGTGGAACCTCGCCACGCGTATCCCGAGGCGCATTGCCAGGTCCTGAAGCTCGCACCGCCCGTTCCTCTCGCACTTGAGGCAGTCATGGGGGTGGGCCGCAAGGAGCAGTTCCACCACCGTGCGGCGTGCCTCGCGCACCGCCGGGGTGTTCGTACGCACCACCATGCCGTCGGCCACCGGCGTCACGCATGACGCGGGAAGGTTTCTCGCCCCTCCGATCTCCACCACGCATACCCTGCACGACCCGATACGTCCGACCGCCGGGTGGTAGCAGAGAGTAGGTATGTCCCGGCCTGCGCGCCGAGCCGCGTCGAGCACCGTCTCCCCTTCGTGAGCCTCGACCTCTTGGCCGTCTATGGTCAGTCTGACCACCTTCGCCGGCGCGGCTTCACCTGAGGGCGCCGCGGGCTGGGCGGGGCCGGGGGCGGGGAAACGCGCGGGGGCTGGCGCAGGAGCGGGTTGAGTGTTCGGTTGGCTCTGCGACAAAGCGGTTTTCATCCCATTCACCTCTTCACCACCGCCTGGAAGCGGCACGCGCTCGCGCACGCCCCGCATCCCTGGCACGTTTCTGCGTCAATGGTGTACACTCTGCGTTTGCGAGCGCGACCCGCGGCCGCGTCGCCCGCCGCTTTCGCCACGGCCTCCTCGGCCTCGGTTTCTACGAGAGCGACGGCGCCAACCGGGCACGCTTTCGCGCAGAGCCCGCACCCTCTGCACTTGTCCGAATCTATGCGGTAACGCGTGAGCGCCGCGCAAACTCCCGCCGGGCATCTCTTGTCATGGATGTGCGCCTCGTACTCGTCCCTAAAGTACTTGATGGTACTGAGCACGGGATTCGGGGCGGTCTGGCCGAGCCCGCAGAGCGCCGTGTTCTTTATCGTGTTGCCGAGGGCTTCGAGTGTTTCGATGTCCCCGGGCTGGCCTTTGCCTTCGGTGATGCGGGTCAGGATGTCCAGCATCACTTTCGTCCCTTCCCGACACGGGACGCACTTCCCGCACGACTCGTCCTGAGTGAACTGCAGGAAGAACCTGGCGATGTCCACCATGCAGGTGTCCTCATCCATGATGATGAGTCCTCCGGACCCCATCATGGCGCCCAGTTTGACCAGGGTGTCGTACTCCATGGGCGTATCGAGGAAGGCCGCGGGAATGCACCCGCCGGAAGGACCGCCGGTCTGGGCGGCTTTGAACGCCTTTCCGCCCGGTATCCCGCCGCCTATCTCATACACGATCTCCCGAAGCGTGGTGCCCATGGGCACCTCCACGAGCCCAGTGTTGTTTATCTTGCCGGCGAGCGCGAAGACCTTGGTCCCCCTGCTCTTCTCGGTGCCGATGCTCGCAAACCACTCGGGACCGCGGAGGATGATGGGTGGGATGTTCGCGAGGGTCTCGACGTTGTTTATGACCGTCGGTTTCCTCCACAAGCCTTCGTTCGCCGGGAACGGCGGCTTCGGCCTGGGCATGCCGCGCTTCCCTTCCACCGAAGCGAGGAGAGCTGTCTCCTCGCCGCACACAAAGGCTCCCGCTCCGACCCTGATCTCGACATCGAAGTCGAACCCCGACCCGAAAAGGTTCTCGCCCAGCACGCCGAACTCCCGGGCTTGCCGGATGGCGTGCGACAGGCGTGCCACGGCGAGCGGGTATTCAGCCCGCACGTACACGTAGCCCTGGCTCGCGCCGATGGCGTAGCCGGCTATGGCCATGGCCTCGATCACGCTGTGCGGGTCGCCCTCGAGCACGCTTCTATCCATGAACGCTCCCGGGTCGCCTTCGTCGGCGTTGCAGACCACGTACTTCTGGTCCGCCCTGACGCGCGCGGCGAATTCCCACTTGAGCCCCGTCGGGAACCCCGCACCGCCGCGTCCCCGGAGGCCGGACCTCTTGACGATGTCGATGACCTCTCTGGGCTCCATGTCGGTGAGCACCCGCGCCAGGGCCTCGTAGCCGTCACGCGCCACGTACTCGTTGATGTTCTCGGGGTCTATGACCCCGCAATTACGGAGGACTATCTTGACTTGCTTCTTGAAGAAGTCGATGGACGCCAGGGTCGGCGCCACGGTTCCGCCGGAATCCCTGTGGAGGAGGCGCTCCACCGGCCTGCCCTTTACTATGTGCTCGCGCACGATATCCTTCACATCGTCCGGACGGACCCGCTGATAGAACGTGCCCTCGGGGTACACCACGACTACCGGGCCGAGGTCGCACGACCCTATGCAACCGGTCTGGACCACCTTGACTTCTCCCAGAACGCCTTCTGCCTCGAGGCCGTTCATCAGGGCCTCGTAAACCGCCTGGCAGCCGGAGGACACACACCCAGCCCCCGCACATACCAGGACATGGGCACGGCAAAACGGGCTCATCTCTCGCTCACTCCCCACCCTGCTCATCAGTTCGAAAGTACCGGCCATCCTGCCACGGATGCCGGCGCCTGCACGACGGGGCGTTCAGAATCCAGCCGCTCGCCTGCGGGCTGGATTTCGCTGGGGCGCCCCGCCCGGGGCGCCGTCCTTGGAGTGCAACACCGGCCGCCCCACACTTCATAGTCTCAAGAAGCGATGCGGCCCCGCCACACCCAGCTCAGTTCTCGTCGAACCTGGCCTCCATGCGGGCCTCGCGCATCTGCTTCTCGAGACGCGCGGCGCGCTTGAACCACGTTCCGTCCGGGTAAGGGAGCCCGTATTCCCGCATGGCCCTCTCGTATTCGGCCAAGAGGTCCTCATCCGTGTCGTGAGGTGAATCACGCCGCGTTGCCTCTGCCTTGAGAGCCACAGCTGACATACTGGATTCCTCCTTTGTGCACTTCTTCACAATCTGCAGCCGTTTTTCGGCGCCTGCCCGCGCAGCGGCGGTGAAGCGAAACCAGCTCAAGCCTGCCGGCCACACCCCGCGCTCTCTGCCGTCCCGGCGCCGCCATCGTTCGCCGCGGATCGTTGTCGCCCATTGGGGTGCAGCAAGTTGCGTGCCAACCGACACCACGAGAACACGAAACCCACCCGGACTGCCCGAAAGCGGCGTCCCGAGCGGGTTCTCGCTCTTCTTCTGAGGCTCGGCAGTAGTTCTGTACGAACCCCGATTATCCAATTCGTTGGCTCATCTGTCCAAACTCTTGGCGCCCTGGCTCCGCCGAGGCCCTCCCCCCGTCATTCCGAGCCTCTTCATCATCTCGTTGAGGGTGGTTCTCTTCATGCCCAGGGCCTCCGCCGCCCTCGCCTGGACTCCACCGGCCCTTTCCAGGGCGCTCGCGATGAGCTCGCGCTTGTAAGAGGCAACCAGCTCATCGAACTTGACTCCATCCGCGGTGCCCGCCCCCGGCACACCCGTTACTCCCGGGGCCCACGCCGCGCCGTCTCCCGCCGCCTCTCGCGAGATCTCCTCCGGGAAGTCGTCCAGCGATAGTTCGTTGTCCTCGGCCAGCACCACCGCCCTCTCCACGGCGTTCTCGAGTTCACGCACGTTGCCCGGCCAGTCGTACGCTGTCAGCGCCGCCATGGCCTCCGCAGAGAACGTGATCGGCCCCTTCAGGAGACTCGCCGCGTATTTTCGGGCGAAATGCTTGGCCAAGAGCGGTATGTCCTCACGCCGCTCCCGCAGGGGTGGCAGGTGGACCGTAATCACATTTAGGCGGTAGTACAGGTCGCGCCTGAAATCCCCGCGCTCTATGGCTTCCTCGAGGTCTTTGTTGGTCGCGACGATGACCCGCACGTCCACGCGCCTCACCGAGGTCTCCCCTACCCTGATGAACTCCTTGCTTTGGAGGAACCGGAGGAGCTTGGCCTGGAGCCCGAGGCTCACGTCGCCGATCTCGTCGAGGAACACCGTGCCTCCCTCCGCCTCTTCGAAGAGCCCGCGCTTCGTGGAGACGGCACCGGTGAACGCCCCGCGAGCGTGGCCGAAAAGCTCGCTCTCGAGGAGAGTCTCGGGAAGAGCCGCGCAGTTTATGCTGACGAACGGCTTCGCGGCTCGAAGGCTTTGGCGATGGATCTCACGGGCGATGAGGTCCTTGCCCGTTCCGCTCTCGCCGCGGATGAGGACGGTTGCGTCAGTCCTGGCCACCTTCTCCACCAGCCTGAAAACGGACTGCATTTTCCCGCTTGCGCCGATGATGTCCCCGGACCTCTCCCTGATCGACTGAAGCTCCCGGCGGAGCCTGCGATTCTCGAGGGCGATCTCGCGCCGCTCCAGCGCCTTCTTCACCACGAGCCTGACCTCGTCCACTTTGAACGGCTTCGGCAGATAGTCGAAGGCGCCTGCTTTCATCGCCTCCACCGCGTTCTGCACGGTGGAATAGCCGGTGATGACGACGACCGGAGTGTCGGGAAGGGATCTCCTGGCCTCCTCCAGGACCTCCATGCCGCCGATTCCGGGCATCATGAGGTCGGTCAAGATGACGTCGATGTCGCCCCCGGACTTGATTTCCTCGAGAGCCCTCTCACCGCCTGAGGCGCACACCACCTGGTGCCCGTCCTGGGCGAGGATGAGTTGCAGGAACTCGCACATCTTCTCCTCGTCGTCAATCACCAGCACGGTACCCCCGGCCAACGCACATCACGCCTCCCTCGCGTAGGCCGGCAGGGTTATCGTGAACGTCGTGCCCTTGCCGACCTCGCTCTCTACTCTGATGGATCCCCCATGCTTCTCGACAATGCCGAAACTCACGGAAAGCCCCAAGCCCGTGCCCTTCCCCACCTCCTTGGTGGTGAAGAAGGGGTCGAATATCCTGCCGAGGTTCTCCTCGGGAATCCCGCAACCCGTATCGGCGATTACGATCTCCACGGCGCGTTCCCGTCCGGACGGTGCGGCGTGCCCCGCCCCGGCACCGCGCCGGCTTCCTCTCACTACGATCGCATGGCCGTTCCCGGTTGCACCCGGGCGGCCCGCCCCAGGGCCGTCGTCAATGGCTCGTTCGCGCATCCTGGTCGATATCGCGAGGAGTCCTCCGTCAGGCATCGCCTGGATGGCGTTGAGCACCATGTTGAGGAGCACCTGCTGCAGCTCGCCCGCGTCAACGGCCGCCTCAGGATCGGTGCCGTCCAGCTCCAGCTTGACCTCGACACCCTTGTGAGCCATCTGTCCTCCGAATATCTTGAGGGTTCTCTCGACGGCCTCGTTGACCCCGCACTTGCCCGAGGGGGTCGACGCGGGACGCGCGAAGCTGAGCAGGCTCCGGACTATCTCCGCGATCCTGTCCGCTTCCTCCGCGATGGTCTTGAGGTAGGACGCACCCGGACTGCCGGGTGCCATGATTCCCGCCAGGATCTCAGTGTATCCCGATATGAGTGTGAGCGGAGTGTTGATCTCATGCGCCACGCCCGCGGCGAGTTGCCCGAGGGCGGCCAGCCTGTCAGACTGAATGAGCTGGGTTTCGAGCCTGCGCCTCTCGGTGATGTCATCGCTGAGGAGAACGGCACCGTACACGTCGCCGCTCGCGTTCTTCAGAGGGCTCACTTTCAGGTTGACGATGACCTTGTCCCTGGCGTCCCTGGTGCCCCCGGCGTCCCTGGTGTCCTTGCCATCCCCGCCCCCCCTGCCGCCCCTGCCCAGCAGGTAGGTGACCTCCCCGATCTCCGTCGGGACCCCGCGCCGGATTGCCTGCTCGAAGGCATGCCTGCACGCCGGGGTGTCCAGAGCGGGGAGGACATCGAATATCTTGCGCCCGATGGCTCCCTTAGGCGCCTGGCGGCTCACCCGCCCACCGGCGTCGTTGAAGCTGGTAACTATCATGTTGCGGTCCACCACCACGATGCCCTCGGTGATGCTCTGGATGATGTCCTCATGGTACGCCTTCAGGTCGGCGAGTTGCCTGTTGTGGACCTCGAGCTGCTTTATTAGGTATGGGAGGCACATCTTGTTCTCGGCAAGGCCCTGGAAGACGGCGACGGCCTTCTCACGGCAGGTGTTGTACCCGCACGCCCCGCAGTTGAGCTCGTCCTCCGGCCTGGTCTTGTCAAGCTCCCGCAGGATGCGCCGGATGTCGTCCTCGGTAGGCGTGGGAAGCGGAACGCTCCTCGGCCGGAAAGAGCGCCTCGCTTCGATCTCTGGAAACGGCGGGTGCGACGCGGTGATGGCAGCGCCCGCAGCGTTCGCAGCGGTCTTCCCGGCCGGCTCGCCCTCCGCCTTCCTCGCGAAGTCTACGGCGACGCGTCTCCGGCCATATCCGAGAAGCGGGCTCGTGATCATCGGCCCATTTATGCATCCCTCGCAGAAGAGCATGTCTACGAACTCGGGGCATTCGCGCCCGCGCCTCAAGGCCTCGAGGAACTCGATGCAGTTGTCCTTGCCCTCCACGGTGATGATATCGTTCTCGAGGATGTCGGCCCGGAACGCAGCGCTTCGGAGAAGCCCTCCGGCCACCGGGTACAGCCTGCCGAGGTAAGCGCCGGGCTGGTCGAAGGGCGCGTCGGGAAGCTCCTCCAACTCGACGGGCAGGCTGTCGAGAAGGGACCGAAGCTCAGCGAAGGTCAGCACGGCGTCAACGGCGTCAGCGACCTCGGCATCCGCGACTTCGCTCTTCTTGGCGACGCACGGGCCGATGAAGACCGTGCAAGCGCCGGGGCGCATGCGCTTTATCATCCGCCCCGCCGCCACCATAGGCGAGACGACCCGAGCAAGCCTGTGCAAGAGCTCTGGGAACCTCGCCTCGACAAGGTTGACTACGGCGGGGCAGGGCGTCGAGATGACGCCGCGGAGGCCTTCCTGCTCGATCAGTCTGATATACTCCTGCGTAACGCGCTCTGCCCCCCAGGCGACTTCGTAGACGCCGGCAAACCCGGCTCGCCGGAGGGCCTCCACCACCTGCCCGGGGCGAAGCTCACCTGCGAACTCCACCACGAAGGACGGTGCCAGCATGGCGTACGCGGCCCCGGACCGGAGCGCCTCCCGCACCGTAGGCAGATCCCCCTTGATGTACTTGGCGTGCTGGGCACAGACGCGCACACAGTAGCCACACGCGATACAGAGGTCCTCTATGACGGCCGCCTGGCCGTCCTCGACCTTGATGGCTTTCACAGGACAGTTGCGCACGCACGCATAGCAGCCCTTGCACTTACCCTTGATGGTTGTGACGACGTTCACAAAATAGCGTCCTCCCGCAGCCTCTCGCTCCGCTCTCTTCCGCTCTCTTCAGCTCATCAGTGCACGTACCGGTCCATCGTTCAGTGCATGTACTGGTCCACCGCCAGATCCCGGACCACAGCCATTATACCATAAGTACCCCTCCTCTTCCCTCTTGCGCTGGCGCGCGAACTTGTCCAAAGTCATAATGAAAAAGTTATAATGAGCATGAAGACGAGAGTACCGTGCGCTGGACGAAGCGGAGGAGAGCCTATGGCGAAGAAGATACTCGTGGTCGACGACGAAGCCCCCATCCTGGAGCTGGTCAGGTTTAACCTCGAAAAAGAGGGTTTCTCCGTAATCACGGCATCCGACGGTGAGGACGGCCTTCGGCGGGCGCACAGCGAAGCGCCCGACCTTGTCGTCCTCGACCTGATGCTGCCTGGCATCGACGGGATCGAAGTGTGCCAGCAGCTTCGCCGCGAGACGAACGTCCCGGTTCTCATGCTCACAGCGAAGTCCGAGGAGTTCGACAGGGTGCTGGGGCTGTCGGTGGGGGCTGACGATTACGTCACCAAGCCGTTCAGTCCGCGCGAGCTCGTGGCAAGAGTGAAGGCGCTGCTCCGCCGGCGCGACATGGACCTCGAGGAGACAAGAGCGCGCGATGCATCCGGCCGCATCCACGTGGGTGACCTCGTGATCGACACCTCGCGGTTCGAGGTCGAGGTCCGGGGGGCGCGCACCGAACTCACACCGAAGGAGTTCGATCTCCTACGAGTCCTCGTGGCCAACAGGGGAAAGGTGCTCACTAGAGACTTCCTCCTGGAGAAGGTCTGGGGGTACGAGTATGGGGGAGACACTCGCACTGTCGACGTGCACGTGAGGCGCCTGCGTCAGAAGATCGAGGAGGACGACTCGCGCCCCATATACATCCAAACGGTGCACGGGGTTGGCTATAGATTCACGGAGGACGTCTGAATCGCGAGGGGGTGCGAATCCCGCAATGGTCCTGGGGTACCGGAAAAGATTGACCCTCACGTATCTCATAGTAGTGCTCTCATCGCTCCTGCTCATCGGGGTCTATCTCACCAAGGCCATCCAGAGATACTTCATCGCCAGGCTCGACGACGAAATGAAGGCCAAGACCTTCCTGGTTTCCGAGCTTGTACGCCAGGGTCTTGAAGAGGAGCTTGGCATCGATGCCATGGACCCCATGGCCGACCGCATCGGCCGCGAGATCGGACTCCGGGTGACCGTTATGAGCCCGAGCGGGGTGGTGCTTGGGGATTCCGAGGAAGACCCGAGCACCATGGAGAACCATGCCACCAGGCCGGAGGTGCTGGCGTCGCTGAAGACCGGCACGGGTATGGCCGAGCGCTACAGCACCACCCTCGGTGTGCGGCTAAGGTACGTTGCCATGCCTGTTATGTCAGGCAGCGGAGACAGGGTTGTGGGAATCGCGAGGCTAGCGATGCCGCTTTCCCAGGTGGACAAGCTGGTCGGGATCATCCGGCAGTTCATCCTCCACGCAAGCGCCCTCGCCGCCCTGATGGCCGTGGTCCTCAGTGTGCTCCTCGCGAGAAGCATCGGCAGTCCCTTACGCGACATGGCCGCGGCAGCGCGCGAGATAGCCCGCGGTGACTTCAGGCGCAAGATCCGTGCAGCAAGCCCAGACGAACTGGGTCAACTCGGGGAAGCGTTCAATTACATGGCGGCCGAGCTCGAGCGCAACATCAGCGAGCTTGCCGAGCGCAAGAACCGAATGGAAACCATCCTTGCGGCGATGGCCGATGGTGTCATCGCAGTGGACCCGCAAGGCAAGATCCTCCTCGTGAACCGCGCCGCCTGCGAGATGCTGGGCATCTCCGAGGAGCGGGCACGCGGCAAGTACGTGCTGGAGGCCGTGCGCAACCACGACCTCGCGGAGTCGCTGGAGTCCGCGAGGCGCGGCGAGGCCGACACCCGCGAGATAAGGCTGCGTAGTCCGCGGCAGGCGTACGTCGGAGTGCTCTCAGCACCGATATTCGAGAGTGAGAAGGACGCAGTGGCAGGCGCCGTGGCCGTGCTACACGACGTGACCGAGATCCGGCGGCTCGAGCAGATCCGCACCGACTTCGTGTCCAACGTATCGCATGAGCTTCGCACGCCGGTAACGTCCATAAAGGGATTCGTGGATACTCTTCTCGACGGGGCAATGGAAGACAGGGAAACGCTGAAGCGGTTCCTGGAAATCATCAGCCACGAGACCGACAGGTTGACCCAGATAATCTCCGACCTTCTCGAGCTTTCCAGGCTCGAATCGAAAGGCACACAGGTTCGAAAGAGCCCCGTGTTGCTGCGGGCCGTGGTCGACGCCGCCTTCGGGATAGTCCAGGACAGGGCACGGCAGCGAGACATCGACATCGCGGTGGACATAGAGCCCGACTTCCCGCCGGTGCCCGCAGACGAAGCCCTCCTTGTCCAGGTGTTCGTGAACCTCCTGGACAACGCCGTGAAGTACACCCCGGAAGGCGGGCACGTGAGGGTCAGCGCGCGCCACGAGGACGGCACAACGCGCGTGGACGTCAGCGACACCGGCATAGGGATCGCGCCAGAGCACCTGCCCAGGATATTCGAGCGCTTCTACAGAATAGACAAGGCCAGGTCGCGACAGCTGGGAGGGACCGGGCTCGGGCTATCCATCGTAAAGCACATCGTCGAGCGCCACGGGGGCCAGGTATCGGTTGCAAGCACGCCCGGGGAAGGGTCGACTTTTTCGTTCACGTTGCCTGACGACTGAGCCTGAGTCGGCCGGCCCGTCTGACCCTGAGTCTGACCCTGAGTCGACCGGCCCGACGCCCGCCTCTGCGGGGCAAGGCATGGTCTGCATCGCCCCCGGGTCCGGGTAGAGACCGAACCTGCCCCCGCGCGGGGCACGGAATGGCCCCCGTTAACACGGACTTAACATCGCTGCAATAACTCTTAACGAAGGCACAACACAGGGGCAACACCGCTGTGTCAGAATCGCACTTGTGATGGCAAGGAAGCTCGCAGAGCGAAGGGGAGGGCGTCCTGTGATCGCAAGGCCCGTTATGGAGATCGCGTCGCACGCGACCGAGATGAGACCAGGCGCCGAGCGCGCGCGACAGCGCGTCGCCGCGCCGCGGCCTAAGATAGAGACCTCGGGGCTGAATTTGTTCTACGGCTCATTTCATGCACTAAAGGATATATCCATCTCCATCGAGGAGCGAAAGATAACGGCGCTTATCGGGCCGTCAGGCTGCGGCAAGTCAACGTTCCTCCGGACTTTGAACCGCATGAACGACATCATCCCCGGCGTGAGGATCGAGGGGCGTGTCGCCATCGACGGACAGGACACCTACGGGCCGACGGTCGACCTCGTGGAACTCCGCAAGCGGGTGGGCATGGTGTTCCAGCGGCCCAACCCCTTCCCGATGTCCGTGTTCGACAACGTGGCCTACGGGCCGCGGATCCACGGGCTTGCGACCAAAGGCACACTCCCGGACATCGTGGAGCGGAGCCTCAGGGCAGCAGCGCTCTGGGACGAGGTGAAGGACAGGCTGAAGGACTCCGCGCTGGGTTTATCAGGCGGCCAGCAGCAGAGGCTGTGCATCGCGAGGGTGCTCGCCGTGGAGCCAGAGGTGCTTCTCATGGACGAACCGTGCTCGGCCCTTGACCCGATATCCACCGCAAAGATCGAGGACCTGATGATCGACCTAAGGCGTGACTACACGATAGTGATAGTCACCCATAACATGCAGCAGGCCGGGCGCGTATCGGACAAGACAGGGTTCTTTTTGTCCGGCGAGCTTATAGAATATGGTGAGACGAAGGACATTTTCGAGCGGCCGAGCGACAGGCGCACCGAGGACTATATAACAGGTAGGTTCGGCTGACGCTTCGGGAGTGTCCAGGGCGTCCAGGGCGTCCGGCGCGTCCTGGGCGCACCCGACATGCAGGCTTCTCATGGTCACCTGCCGCTCTCTCCTGCGGCACCTCCCGTGCGTGCCGCAGCCGCAAGCGCGGGGCGGGGAGACCGGACTTGCGGTTCAGTTGGCGATCTGGCGGGCCGCCCACGTGGTCTGCTATCCAACCTGAGGGTCCAACACGGGGAGGAAGTGTTGATAGTGACAAGACGGGCATACGAACAGGAGCTTCGTGCCCTGAACCAGGACATTCTGATGATGGGAAGCATGGTGGAGGAGGCCGTCCACCTCGCGATCGATGCGCTTGCCCGCCAGGACGTGGACGTTGCGAAGAAGATCATAGAAAACGACAGGCGCGTAGACGATCTCGAGCTTTCCATCGAGGAGCGATGCCTGAAACTCCTCGCGTTGCAGCAGCCCCTCGCCGGGGACCTGCGCATGATAGCCACGGCCATCTGGGTGATAACCGACCTGGAGCGAATCGGCGACCACGCTGTGAACATATCGGAGATCGCGGTGCGCATCGGAAACCAGCCGCTCATCAAGCCCCTCATCGACATCCCGAGAATGGCCGAGATCGCCGAGGGGATGATCAAGGGGTGCCTTGACGCGTTCGTGGCACGCGACCCGGAGCTTGCTCGCAAGACTTGCGGGACGGACGATCAGGTAGACAAGATCTACGAAGAGCTTTTCGACGAATTGATGGGCTTCATCGTGAACGGCCCCGACACCCGCACCAGCACCCAGGCAGCAAATCTGCTATTTGTGGCGAGGTTCCTGGAGCGCGTTGCGGATCACGCCACCAACATCGGCGAGCGGGTCATCTACATGGTCACCGGGTTGCGGGAAAGTTACTGAAAAGGCGAACTTCATCATACGCCCACTCGTGCCACGGCGATGCATGCTTCAAGCAACGGAGGATCGGCCTCAAACACATCCTGACCAAATGTTTCGATAAGGAAAGGGACCCGCTTCATGCGAGCGGGTCCCTTGCACTCCCTCTCGAGGGTGAGTTGCTACCGCCTGGCTCTCATTGCCTGGAAACAGTCGGCGCAGTACACGGGCTTGTCGTTGCGCGGCCTGAACGGCACAGTAGTCTCCGCTCCACAGTTGGAGCAGATGGCCGGGAACATCTCCCGAGGCTCCTGGCGCTCACCGAAACGACCGCCGCGGCCAGCCTGCTTCCGTGCCGCCCGGCACTCCGGGCACCGGCCGGGCTCGTTTTCGAACCCTTTCGACGCGAAGAACTCCTGTTCACTTGCGGTGAAAGAGAACTCCCGACCGCAATCCCTGCACACGAGGGTCTTGTCCTGGTACATGGAAAACCTCCTCATTGGTGTAGCCCTCTAGGGGCCTATTTTGCCGTATCCTCTGGGCTACGTGTGGAGGCAAGAACTCCAAATCAGGAGCAGGTTTGCTGGTCCAGGCAACCCTCGGTTTCAGGCGTTTAAAGTATACCACTTGCTGGAGGAGACTGCAATATGCGGGGGCAAATAAAAAAGCCTTCCGGCAGCGACCTACTCTCCCGCACCGTTGCCAGTGCAGTACCATTGGCGCTGGAGGGCTTAACTTCTGTGTTCGGAATGGGAACAGGTGTTTCCCCTCCGCTATTGCCACCGGAAGAGCTTATGAACTTGTCATGGGTGCACCTTGAAAACCGCACAGTCTGGGTG
>JBLNDA010000111.1:0-6698 GCA_050261175.1 Clostridia bacterium | reverse complement strand
GCCTCCTTTGCGAGCGTTTTCTTCAGGCTTCGTAGCTCCTGAGTCTTCTCACGTTCTCGCCGATCAGGCCATCGACAGCGATGCTTTCAGCGCTACACTCCATCCCCCCTTTCCGGGGCTCGGGTCACAGACCTGAGTCTCGCCGCGCCCCCGTCTAGTTCCAGACGTCTGAACAGAACCACTTTGAGCTCCGCAAGACGGCGGGTCTCTGACGCCACGCCTTATTCCTCCCCGTCCAACTTGAGGTCCGGTGCCTCCGCAAAGTACGGCTCGCCGAACGTCTCTTTGAACACGAGGTCCGTCAAAGGAAGCCTGGGCCTCGGCTTCGAGTGCTGAGGCGAATAGCCGATAGATATCGCGCTGATGACCTTGTAATCCTCGGGAATGCCAAGCACTTCCCGGACCCTCTCCTCGTCGCGAACGTCGATGCACGGCGCTATAACCCAGCATGCCCCGAGTCCCAAAGCCGGATCCATCAGCAACATGTTCTCGATTGCCGCCGAGCAATCGAAGGGAAGGTCCCAAACATCCTTCTTCCCCACAACCACAATTACGACCGGGGCTGTGCCGAGGAAGGAAGACACGTTCCCGCTCGTGAGCTTCTCGAAAACGCGGCGGCGCTTCTCCTCGTCCTCGAGAGACTCGAATCGCTTGTGCATTCTCCTCGTCAAGAACTCCGCAGTAAACCTGCGGCCGCTGCCCTGGGCAGCAATGTCCCCAAGGATCCTGCGCCGTGCCTCGTCCTTCACTACTATGAAGCGCCAGGGTTGAGCGTTCTCACCGGAGGGGGCCTGGCGCCCGGCTTCAAGTACGAGCGCGAGAAGCTCGTCAGGAACGGCGTCCGGATAGTACGTTCTGATGCTGCGCCTCATCGAGATCAGGTCGAGCGCAGCCTTCCGCATGTCGCAACTCACAGAGATCCCCCCCTCCCTGTGCTGCATCCCCAGATAGGCGGCCCCAAATGAGCCCGCCGGTAGCGTCCGTGTCTGCCTCGAGAAGGAGTCAGATCAGTTTCAGGGCGGCGTTGCCCTCGAGAACTCTCTCAGTCTTCTGGTTTGTCACCTCGGCACTCACATGGAACGTCTTCCTCGCGCGAGGCGATGTCCCGACTCGTCCGTCATGACTTGGACCGCATGCTCACCCTTGGCTGCCCTTGCCGCCAGCTATGCTCAACTGAATACGCCTCGTCCACCGGCCGAAAAGAGACCTCACCGTGCTGCTCTGCGCCGCAACCTGCACTAGAAGCACGGTGAAGATGACAATGGCAACCGGCCGGGTGAGGAAAGTGCCCAGGACGTCCCCTCGGCTCATTATGATGCTGCGTCTGAGCTCGCTGTCAGCCATGCCACCTAACACAATCCCTATGACGACGGGACCGACGGGGAACCCAAGACTGCGCAGAACGTAGCCAAGCACCCCGGCAGCCACCATTATGAGGATGTCAAACATCGAGTTCTGCAACGCGAACGAACCGACCACGCACAGCATCATCACGATGGGCATGAGTATCTCTTTCCGGATGGAGAGGATCCGCGGTGCGTACTTGGTTATGACCAGACCGATCAGCAGGAAGGCGACGTTCGCAACCAAGGAGAGCGCCACGATCAACCAGAACATGTCCGCGCTGTACTGCATGAGCAGCGGTCCGGGCCTCATTCCATGGATCATGAACGCGCCGATCATGACCGCCGTGACCGCGTCCCCGGGGATGCCCAGGGTCAGCATGGGAATTAGGGCGCCGCCTATGCAAGCGTTGTTGGCGACTTCGGGAGCGACGACACCTTCGACTGCGCCTTCGCCGAACGGACGTGAGGGCTTTCGAACAGTTCGCTTCGCAGAGTCATATGCCATGAGCGCGGCTATTTCCCCGCCGATGCCGGGGAGTGCCCCGACCCATGTCCCGATTAGGGCGGATCGGATGCACAACCCCCACATCTTGAGGACATCTCGGAGCCTCGGAACGACCCGGCCGAAGTTGGTGATGGGTTTCACTCCGGCGCTGCTCGTGCGGAGCTGCGTCAACACTTCGGACATCCCGAACAGACCGATGAGCGCGGGGATGAAGTTTATGCCGCCCATAAGCTGCACGCTCCCAAATGTGAACCGGCCTATGCCGTAGACGGGATCCATTCCTATGCTCGAGATGAACAGCCCGATGAACCCTGCGATCATCCCCTTGAGGAAAGACCCCTGGGAGACGCTCCCTATGATTGTCAGCCCAAGCAAGATGAGCATAAGGTACTCGAACGGCCCGAATCCGAGCGCAAATCGCGCGAGCGCCGGTGCGGACGTTGCCAGTGCGAGAGTCCCCAGCAGCCCGCCCACGAACGAGGCGAGCCGCGCAAGACCTAGTGCGTAACCGGCCTCACCTCGTTTCGCGATGGGGTAACCGTCAAAGCCGGTAGCCACGGCCGCTGGAGCTCCGGGTATGTTCAAGAGAACAGCTGAAATCGATCCTCCGTAGACTCCTCCGCAGAACACTCCCATGATCATCGCCAAGGCGTTAGTAACGTTCCAGCCGAACGTGATCGATACCAGCAAAGCCGTTGCCATTGTCACCGTGAGTCCAGGCAAAGCCCCTATGATGATCCCGCTTGTCGCGCCGACCGCTACGAGGAATAGGACTTTCGGTGTAAGGACGGTCTGTAGGGCTTGCAAAAACATCATACGCTGAAACCCCCTCCTCCGAGCTCCGTGTTCACCGGCGCAGTCGCACCACGCAGCCTCTCCCGCGAAGATCTGCGGTCACATGTCGGGGTTCTCGTTCGCCCCATCTCTCTCGCTGAAGGCGGACGGGCGTCGACGGCACCAACTTCAACGGCACGAGCCGCACCAGATGAGTTGCGAACGTCTCTGCAGTCGCATCCGGTCCCGAACACGACACGAGACTTGCAGGGATCCTAGGCTAGCCATATGCCCGAGGATCACCCTGAGCGTGTCCGCCCCGGCCTGCTCGCCCTTGTCGCCCCGTAGGAGAAGCATCACACGCTTGTCTTCTGACGCTTCTCACCCTCCTTGCCCAGGGCTTTCCTCAGCCGTGCTGTAAGCCTCGGCACAACCTGAAACAGGTCTCCGACTATGCCGTATGTCGCCACCTGGAATATGGGAGCCTCTGGGTCTTTGTTGATGGCTACTATGATCTCGGAGCCAGACATTCCTGCCAGGTGCTGAATAGCGCCGGAAATACCGCACGCAATGTAGAGCCTCGGCGCCACGGTCTTGCCAGTTTGCCCCACTTGGTGGCTCGGATGGATCCACCCGGCGTCCACAGCTGCCCTGGAGGCGCCCACGCACCCTCCCAAGACATCGGCGAGCTCGCCGATGATCGAGAAGTTCTCGGGCTTACCCAGGCCCCGGCCGCCCGATACTATGATGTTGGCTTCCTCCAAGTTTACAGCTTGAGCGGCCTCCACCAGCACGTCGAGGACCTGCTTGCTGATGCTCTTCTTACCTAAAGCCGGCTTCTCCTCGATGACCTCCCCACTGCGAGACGCATCCGGAGGAAGCTGCCTCATGACCCTTGGCCGCACTGTGGCCATCTGGGGCCGATGGTCGGGACACAGGATCGTGGCCATGATGTTTCCCCCGAACGCGGGCCGCGTCTGTCTCAGCAGACCGGTCTCGGAGTCAATGTCAAGGCCCGTGCAATCCGCGGTGAGGCCTGTGCCGACCCTGCCGGCTACCTGAGGAGCGAGGTCTCGCCCCACGGTGGTCGCCCCGAACAAACAGATAGTCGGTTTGTGCTTTGCGATAAGGCTCGTGAGCACTTCGGCATAAGGTTCGGTGCG
Organism: Clostridia bacterium; assembly: GCA_050261175.1. Classification (GTDB taxonomy): domain Bacteria; phylum Bacillota; class SHA-98; order UBA4971; family UBA4971; genus UBA6256. The sequence goes on along the minus strand of JBLNDA010000111.1, from coordinate 2,910 downwards.
GTAATGCTGCAACTCCGGATCCTGCGCTAGGATCACCCGGTCAGCCCCATGTGCTATCAAGGTCTGGCAAAGGCCTTCCACTCCGTAGCCTAGAAGCACGGACGTCACGGGAGCCTTGAGGTCCTCCGCGAGGCCCCTCGCCTTTCCAAGCAGCTCAAGGGATACAGCCGCCACCCTGCCGTTTCGGACCTCGGCAAACACCCATATTCCCTTGTAGGCTTCGAGGTTGGTCATCTTGCTTCGCACGGCTTCAAGGATGATTGCGTCGTACTCGCAGACTCCCAGGCATGCCGAACAGAGCGTGCACGTCTCGCCTATTTGCACGGCCTTGCCTTTCTCTTGGATCGCGCCGTACGGGCATGCACGCACGCACCGCTTGCATCCAGTGCATCTGCTTTCGTCAACCCATATAGACAAACCCAGGTCCCCCCCTTGGACTCCCGGGACGGCCACGCTGCCCTTCCAACGGCTTGATTGTCAGATGGCCTGGGCCTCGAGCAACTTCTCTACCAGCTTGTCGACAGCTTCATCCACATCTCCCGACAAGATCTCTCCCTTGCCACGGCGCGTGGGCGTGAACACCTGGACCACCCTCGTGGGCGAGCCGTTGAGCCCTATTCTAGCCGGGTTGGCCGCGATGTCTCGCGCGCTCCACACCGCTATCTCCTTCCGCGAGGCCATCATGATGCCGCGAAGAGTCGGCAACCTGGGCTCGTTCAGCTCCTTCACGCAGGTCACTAGAGCAGGCAACCTGCATCTCACGACTTCGTAGCAATCCTCCAGCGCGCGCTCAACCGTCAGGACGGAGCCTTCTATCGTGACTTTTCTCACGTAAGTGAGCTGAGGGATACCAAGCTGCTGCGCGATGCCCGCTCCCACCTGGGCCGTATCGCCGTCGATGGCCTGCTTCCCGCACAGGATCAGGTCTGCCTTGCCAAGCTTCCGTATCGCCCGGGCCAGCGCGTACGATGTCGCCAAAGTGTCGGCCCCAGCGAAAGCCCTGTCGGAGAGCAGCACCGCCTCGTCCGCTCCCATCGCAAGCGCTTCCTTGAGGGCCTCTCTTGCCTGGGGCGGGCCCATCGTGATGACCGTCACCTTGCCGCCGTGCTTGTCCCGCTGGCGGATGGCCTCTTCGATGGCGAACTTGTCAAATGGATTGATGATGCTTGCGACGCCCTCCCGCATGAGGGTGTTGGTCGCGGGGTCTATCTTCACATCAGTCGTCTCGGGCACTTGCTTGATGCATACCACAAAGTGCACAGCGTTCACCCACCGTCTGAACCGGTCGCAACCGTGTATTGGTAGGGAGCTCCCTTGTCAGAGGAAAATCAGTCGCCGAGAACCCGATGCCAGTCCGCCTAGCACGGAGGACTCTTAGCTGCCCCCCAGAACGTAGCGCGTGAGCACGAGGCGCTGTATCTCATTGGTACCGTCATAAATCTGCGTGAGCTTCACATCGCGGAAGTATCTTTCCACCGGGTAGTCCTTCATGTAGCCATACCCGCCGTGGATCTGAATGGCGTTTGTGGTGTTCTTCATTGCCGCGTCAGTGGCATACAGCTTGGCCATTGCGGCCTCCTTCGTGTACCTGGCTCCCGTGTCCTTGACGGCTGCGGCCCGGTACAAGAGCAAGCGAGATACCTCAATGTCCACAGCCATGTCCACCAGCATCCACTGAATCGCCTGGAACTCCGCGATAGGCTTCCCGAACTGCACACGCTGTTTCGCGTACCGTACCGAGGCCTCGTATGCCGCCACCATGGCCCCCGTTGCGATCGCTCCAGCGCAAAGGCGCGCCCCGTCGAGCGAGCTTAGAGCGATCTTGTAGCCTTCGCCCTCTTTGCCAATGAGATTGCTTCTAGGTACACGGACGTTGTCGAAATGGATCTCCGCGGTTGGCTGCCCGTGATGCCCAAGTTTTCGCTCGGGCTTCCCGACGGTGACACCAGGTTGCTTGAGGTCCACCAAGATAGCGCTCATGCCTTTGGTTCCTTTTTCCCTGTCCGTCACGGCAATCACGATACAGAAATCCGCCACCGGGGCCATCGTGATGAACATCTTGCTGCCACTTATGATGTAGTAGTCTCCGTCCAGCGCAGCCTTGGTTTGAACCCTTGAGGCGTCCGAACCCGCGTCTGGTTCGGTGAGAGCAAACGAGCCTATGAGTTCACCCCGGGCTACCCGGGGCATAAGCTCTTTCTGCTGGTCAGGCGAGCCGAAATTCTCCAGAATGAAAAGATGCTGCCGCGTAGACGAGCACATGTTGGCAACAGCCACGCTCCCCCTGGCCAGTTCCTCGATGCTGATGACCCCGCAGATGCTGTCCATCCCCGGCCCACCAAGCTCCGCTGACACCTCCAGGTCGAACAGGTTCAGGTCGGCCATGGCTCGGTAGATGTCGAACGGAAACTCGTCCCTTTCATCGATCTCCTGAGCCCGTGGGATCACCGTTTTCTCCGTGAATTCCCTGACCATTTTCCGAGTCATTTCTTGCTCGCTAGTATACTGAAAGTCCATGAGCAGACCTCCTCGAACTGAAGTGCTCCCCTCTCATATGACTCCTTGAGCCTTGAGCTCTTCCAGCTCCGACCTGTCGAGCCCGAGCAGCCCGCAATACACTTCCTCATTGTGTTGGCCTAGGGTCGGCGGAGGTGCGTCCACAGTCGCGGGCGTAAGAGACAGCTTCGGGCAAGTGCCACTGAGGTACACCGGAGGAATGCCCGGGTATTCGACCTTCACAACCATCTCGCGGGCTTGGACGTGCGGATCCTGAACAACCTGATCGATGCTCAAGACTGGAGCGCACGGGACCCCGGCCTTCTCAAGCATCGAGACTATGTCGCTAGTTAGCTGCTTGGCTGTCCACTCACCGACTATGGCGTCAACCAAGTCCACGTTCTTCACTCGGGC
>JBLNDA010000110.1:0-16489 GCA_050261175.1 Clostridia bacterium | reverse complement strand
TGGCGGCGCCTGCGTCGCGGTCGTCGGCCGCGTTGAGGCCGAGCCCGGCCGTCCCCTGGTCCAGTGAGCGGATGGCCTTCTGCAGGGCCTCCTTGAACGTCCGGCCGATGGCCATGACCTCCCCCACCGACTTCATCTGCGTCGTGAGCGTGCTGTCGCCTCCGGGGAATTTGGAGAAGTCCCAGCGGGGGATTTTCACCACGCAGTAGTCTATGGCGGGCTCGAAGGACGCGGGGGTCTCGCGTGTTATGTCGTTCACGAGTTCATCCAGGGTGTAGCCCACGGCGAGTTTGGCGGCGATCTTGGCTATCGGAAAGCCCGTGGCTTTCGAAGCGAGCGCGGACGACCTCGACACGCGCGGGTTCATCTCCACGACCACCATGCGCCCGTCCTCGGGACGCACGGCGAACTGAATGTTGGAGCCGCCCGTTTGGACTCCTATCTCGCGGATCACTGCGATGGCGGCGCTGCGCATGGCTTGGTATTCGACGTCGGTGAGCGTCTGGGCAGGCGCCACTGTGATGCTGTCCCCTGTGTGGACGCCCATTGGGTCGAGGTTCTCGATGGAGCAAACGATTACCACGTTGTCGGCGCCATCCCTCATGACCTCGAGCTCGTACTCCTTCCAGCCGATCGCCGACTCTTCCACCAACACTTCGTGCACAGGGCTGAGACTGATACCCATGCTTACGACCTCGGCGAGCTCCTTGGCGTCACGCGCCACCCCACCGCCTGTCCCGCCCAGCGTGAACGAGGGGCGGACCACGATTGGATACCCGACCGCCATGGCGAACTCCAGGGCCGCCTCTACTGAGCGGACGCGGCGGCTGCGCAGCACGTCCAGGCCGACGCGGGACATGGCCGCCTTGAAGAGCTCCCTGTCCTCAGCCTTCTGGATCGCCTCGAATCCGGCCCCGATGAGTTCGACCCGGTGCTTCTCGAGGATGCCGCGGTTATGCAGCTCCACGGCGAGGTTCAGGCCTGTCTGGCCGCCCAGCGTGGGAAGAATCGCCGAAGGCCGCTCGCGTTCGATGATCCGCTCGAGGACTTCGATACAGAGAGGCTCCACGTAGGTTTTGTCGGCCATTTCGGGATCGGTCATGATCGTGGCGGGGTTGCTGTTCACGAGGATTATGCGATAGCCTTCCTCTTTCAGCGCCTTGCACGCTTGCGAACCGGAGTAGTCGAACTCGCACGCCTGCCCTATGATTATCGGGCCGGACCCGATGATGAGGATACTCTCAAGGTCTTGTCGCTTCGGCATATGACCGCGCCCCCCTTGCTCCACACATCCGTTTCCTCCGTTGCCACGTCCCTTGCCACATCCTTCGTACCGTTGCCGTGCGTTGCCGCCCCTCTCATGCGCTTACCTGCGCGGCTCCCCGGCCTGCGCGGCCTGCGGCGGGACCGGCCGCCGCCCTGCGGTGCCCACCGCCGCGATTTCCGTCCATCATGTCGACGAACTTCTCGAACAGGTAGCGCGAGTCGTGAGGGCCGGGAGACGCTTCAGGGTGGTACTGCACGGAGAAGCACAGGAGTCCGGGCACCTCCATACCTTCGACGGTGCCGTCGTTGAGGTTCACGTGGGTGATGCGGATAGCCGCCGGCGCCCCTGGCGCTGTCGAGGCTATCGGCGTTGCCGGCGTCGCTGGCATTGAAGGCGCAGCCGGCACTGCCGGCATGGTCGGAAGGGTCGGCACAGTCGGCACGGCCGGCACAGCCGGCATCGTCGGCATCGCCGGAAGGGCCGACCCTGGCGGCGCCGCAGCGTCGGCGCCGCCCAGCGAGCCACCGGCTGCCGTGGCCGCGGAGACGGCCGCAGCCGTGGCCGGGACGGATGTGGCGGGTGTCCCGTCTACCTGGCGTGACATTGGCAATGCAGGGGTGTGCACGCAGAAGCCGTGGTTCTGGGACGTGATCTCCACCCTTCCGGTGTGGAGGTTCTTCACGGGATGGTTGGCGCCTCTATGCCCGTACTTCAGCTTGAAGGTTGAGAGGCCAAGCGCGAGGCCGAGGATCTGGTGGCCGAGGCATATCCCGAATATGGGCCTTCGGCCCACCAGCTTCGCGACCTCCTCCACCACCCCCGGAACGCCCGCGGGATCGCCGGGCCCGTTCGAAAGGAAGATGCCGTCCGGGTCCCTCGCCAGGATATCTTCGGCCGGAGTATATGCGGGCACCACCGTAACCTGGCACCCCGCCCCCTCGAGCATCCGGAGAATGCTGCGCTTGATCCCGAAGTCGAAGGCGACCACGCGCCACTGCCCCGAGGTGTTCCACGTATACTCCCGGGCACAGGTGACGCGCCTCACCATGTCCTGACCCACGAGGCCGGGGTATGAACAGACCTTATGGAGCAGGCTCTCACGGTCGAGATCCGTGGTGGACACCACCCCGCGCATTGCGCCAGCCTCGCGGACGTGCCTAGTGAGGGCGCGGGTATCTACGTCCTCGATCCCGAGCACCCCGTTGGCCTTGAGATAGTCGAGCAAGGTGCGGGTGGCTCTCCAGTTGCTGGCGAAGCGGCTGTATTCGCGGACGATGACCGCCTCAACCTGCGGACGCGCCGACTCGGCGTCTAGTTCGTTGGCGCCGTAGTTGCCGATGAGAGGGTACGTGAAGGCAACGATCTGTCCTTTGTAGGACGGGTCAGTGATGATCTCCTGATACCCGGACATGCTCGTGTTGAATACTACCTCGCCGTAAGCTTCCCCGCTCCCAGCGAAAGCCTTCCCCTCAAGCCAGAACCCGTCCTCCAGCACCAGCAGCGCTTTCATGTAGCCCCTCCCATCTCCACCGTGCCGCCACACCAACCCACCGCGCCGGCGCGCCAGCACACCGCGCACCGTACCGCAACGTTAGCCCACCACGCACTCCGCCTCCACGTCGGCCCGCCGCACACCGCCCGCCGACCCAAGCCGCCGCGCACCGCGCCGACTTGTCTTCCTGCGAGGGTCTTCCGGGAACCGCGCGGCCATGCCACGGCTCACCACCATCCTTGACACTTGGTAATTGCGCCATGAGATGCGTGGGAGAAACACCAAGAGAAACCAGTATGTGCATACTTATGCATCATATGATTCTTATTGTTATTATATGCAGGCGCGTGGGAAAGTCAATGGTGTGCATAAAGTTTTGTTTCATCCTCAGTAGGCAGGTCAGGTACGGCACGTAACGGGCGGGACGCCGCCGGGAAGCGCGCGAAGCAAGGCGAGCCGAGACGCGCGCGGTGCAAGATGGGGCAAGGCGAAGCGGGGCGATGAGAAGCGCGAGACCCACGTCGACCACCACTCGTCCGCGTGCGGCCTGGGCGCTCACCAAGCCACGGCCGCCCCGTCTTTGCGAGGCTCGGAGCCACAGATGAACACGCCCGTATCCGGGTCGCGCCAGATGAGCTGGCCCCCGCCGAAGCCGGCGGGCTCCTCGTCTACGCGGATCTGGTGGCCCCACCGCGCGAGTTCCTCTGCGACTCCCCGGCCTACCGCGGGCTCGACCGCCACCTCCCTGCCCTTGAGGACGCGGACACGCGGCGCATCGATAGCGGCCTGCGGATTCAGGGCATGGTCGATGAGGCCGAGGACGACCTGGACATGCCCCTGGGGCTGCATGTCGCCGCCCATGACACCGAAGGCGGCGAGCGGCACGCCGTCACGCGTGATGAACGCGGGGATGATGGTGTGATACGGGCGTTTGCCGGGGGCGAGGCGGTTCGGGTGCCCCTCCTCGAGGGTGAAGCCGCAGCCGCGGTTCTGCATGGAGATGCCCGTCCCCGGGATGACGATGCCGGATCCAAAGCCCATGTAGTTGGACTGGATGTACGAGACCATCATGCCCGAGGCATCGGCGGTGCACAGGTACACGGTGTCGCCGTCAAAAGGCTGGCAACCACGGTGCTTGCGGCCACGAAGGCCGCGAAGCCGCCGGCCGGGCGCGCCGGTGGTAGCGGTGGCGGTAGCGGTAGCGGTGGGATCGGCGGCACCTGCTCCACCGTCAGCGAGGTCGGCGGCGCCGGGGAAGGAGGCGGTAGCGGCTCCACCACCACAGCCCCCGCGGGACACGGGAACATCCTGGCCAGCGCCACCATTAGGACGAGCGCCGGAGGAGGAGCTACCGTGAGGGGGATTGCCACCATCCGGAAACCCGGGGCTGGCTTCCAGCATGGCCTTGCCCATTTGGATTAGCCCCCTGCGGCTAGCCAAGTAAGCCGGGTCAAGCAGCTCCTCAGGGGTGACGCGCATGGAGGCCGGATCCGCGACAAAGGAATAGGCATCCGCGAACGCCAGCTTTAATCCCTCGATGACGAGGTGGAGCTCCTCCACTGAGGCGCGGCTCAAAGACGGCATGTCGAAGCCCTCCAATATCCCAAGGGCGATGAGCGCCACGATGCCCTGGCCGTTCGGCGGGATCTCCCATATGTCGTAGCCCCGATAGGTTACGCAAATGGGATCCACCCACCTGGGCTGATGTGAGGCGAGGTCATCGTACGAGAGGTAGCCTCCGGTCGCCTCGGCATAGCGAGCGATCCGCTCGGCTATCTCGCCCCGGTAGAAAGCCTCTCCGTTCGAATCCCCGATGAGTCTGAGGGTCCGCGCCTGCTCGGGGAGGCGAAACACCTCGCCAGGCAGCGGCGCGCGCCCCGCCGGCAGAAAGGCCCGGCGAAACTCCTCGAGCTCGCCCAGCCGCCGCTCAGCCGCCTTCCAGTACCCGGCGATGACGGGCGGGACGGGATGCCCTTCTTCAGCATACTGGGCGGCCGGGGCGAGGAGCTCGGAGAGCGGCATGGTCCCGAAACGGCGCGCAAGCTCGGCCCACGCCGAGACCGCACCTGGAGTGGTCACCGGAAGCCAGCCGGTCGCGGGGACGCGATCGAGGCCGAGGCGCTCGAAGACCCGGATATCCAGAGCTCTCGGGCAGCATCCCGAGGCGTTGAGCCCGTGGAGGCGCCTTCCGTCCCATACGATGGCGAATGCATCGCCCCCGATTCCGTTGGAGGTGGGCTCCAACACCGTGAGCGCGGCAGCCGTCGCCACCGCCGCGTCCACCGCGTTGCCGCCCTCGAGAAGGATGCGCAGCCCGACCTGAGCCGCAAGCGGGTGGCTCGTGGCCACCGCTCCCCGTCGCCCCATGACCGGGCTGCGGCGTGAGGGAAACGGCTGGCTGTAATCGAAAGACCTCATGGAAAACACCCTCCTCGCGCCCGGATGGGGTGCGCGCCCGCACCCCGCCCTTCCCCCGGGCATCCGGACATGTGCCCAGCCACGCACGGCCGGCCATATGTCCGACTTCACCCACCCAAGCGCCCTGACCCTCTACCTCTACTTCGCCGCAACTCGGCGCTTCGCCCACCCAAGTACCTCTACCTCCGCCTCCACCCTGCCGCAACTTCGCGCTGTTCCTCAGAGGTCGGGCCTCGTCCGGTATTGCCGGTGTTGTACCGCGAGAAATGCGCGCCCGCGGGCGGCACCCCCGCGGGCGGCGCCATAGCTATGCTTGGGTTCGCCTCTCCTCCGTGCGCCGGTCGAACATCCGCAGCACCTCCATGGGCAGCGGGAAGATGATGGTCGAGTTGCGCTCCACGGCGATCTCAGAAAGCGTCTGCAGGTAGCGAAGCTGGAGGGCTGAGGGCTCCGTCGCGATGACGCGCGCCGCCGCCGCGAGCTTTTCCGACGCCTGGTACTCGCCGTCCGCGGCGATGACCTTCGCGCGCCGCTCGCGCTCGGCCTCGGCTTGCTTGGCCATGGCGCGCTTCATCGTTTCAGGCAGCTCGACGGCCTTGATCTCCACTGCCGAAACTTTCACGCCCCACGGGTCGGTCGCCTCGTCGAGCAGCCTCTGAAGCGTGGTGTTGAGCTCGCTGCGCTTCGAAAGCATCTCGTCGAGCTCGTGTTGCCCCAGCACCGACCGGAGGATGGTCTGGCCGAGAAGCGTGGTGCTCTTGACGAAATCCGCCACCTTGACCACGGCGAGCACCGGGTCGAAAACGTTGAAGTACACGACGGCGTCCACCATCACCGGGACGTTGTCGCGCGTGATGATCTCCTGCTTGGGCACGTCAATGGTGAACGTGCGCAGGTCGATCTTCCTAACCTGGTCGATGCCGAATGGGAAGATCACATTGAGGCCGGGCTTCAACACGCCCACCTGACGCCCGAACCTAAACAGCACGCCTCGCTGGTACTCCGTGATTATCCGCACCATGCTTGGAAGGAATATGAGCGGGATCAGTATGTACACCGCGAACGCGGGGCCTGTTACGAGGTTCAGGCCGAAGTAGGCCCACACAAGGCCGGTGAGGAGCAGGAAGACAAACACCGTCATGGCCCTGGTGAAGAGGGCAAGGCCAGCCCACAACGCCCACCACACAACGATCGCCCATAGGACCACTCGAAACACTGTGACAATCGCGTCGGGCATCATCGAAACCGCCTCCTTTGGTCTATGTCACCGATCGTATGTCCGCCGGCAAGTCCATTTGGTTAGGCCTGTGCGGGCCCACGCCCACCCGGCCACAACAGCACGCTACCCTCTTTACGGGATACTCCTCCCCCCTCTAGCCCCCTTCAGCAGGGAAAGCATGGAAGCGACTCCAACCCGAGTTCGTCGCCCATCCGCCTTCTCACTGACTTATATTCGCCGCAATTGTATTGTTTCCCTCTGCTGGCGGCGGGTACCCATTGATTCCTCCCTGGGGTGCAGTCGGTTCGTGTGACCCCAGTGAGGCGGAGTCTGCGCACATGGTCTGTTCCAGGGTGCTTTTCAGGAGGAAGGAGATGCTGGGTCACCCCGCGAAGTTGGGGAACAGGAAACGGCCAGGACGGTCGGAGATGCCACGGTCAGAGGCAACAAGAATGAGACGTGGATGGGGGGATAGACCCATGGCGGAGGCCACCAAGGATACCGTAACCAGGAACGCCATCTACTTCGGGCATTGCGGTGAGGCGTACACGGCAAGCGTGTTGCATGCGGTCCGGGAAAGGTGTCGGCAGCTCGGCATCCGGACTGTCGTGGTCGCTTCTGAGACGGGCAGGAGCGCCCTCAGGGCCGTGGACGTGCTTCGGGGCACGGGCGCGAAACTTGTCGTGGTCACCCACTATCCCGCGACCACGTGGGGGCCGAAAGGTGACATACCGATCGGGCTGATGCGTGAGGAATACTCGCATATCCGCGAGGTCCTGGAGAAGGGCGGAGTAAGGATCGTTCAGGGTCCGAGACCTCTCGCCCCTCCATCCCGGGCGATCAAGTGGGACTATCCTACGCCGGAGGCCGTCATGGACAAAACCCTCGAGGTGTTCGGTGCGGGCACCAAGATCGCTATCGAGGCAGCGGTTATGGCGACCGATGCCGGCAAGGTGAGCGAAGGTGATGAAATCATATCGTGTGCAGGCACCTACAAGGGTCTCGACACAGCACTGGTGGTCAGAGCAGCATACAGCATGAACTTCTTCACCGCCTTCGAGGTTAGAGAAGTGGTGGCAAAACCAAGATGCCGCATAGGCAGGCTTCCCGAATACGAGCAGGAGAACTGGAGAGGAGACCTCGAAAAGTACTACGATACGACTAGTGATCCAGGAGCAGCGTGTCCGGGGTGCTCAGAGACAATGCCAGTCATGGGCGAGCCGGCCCTGAGACGCTTTGAAGGGAGACAAGCGGGAGACACAGAAGATACAGGAGATACATGACGCTGAGCGACGAATGGAGGTCGCCGCCGTGGCTGTTGACACCCCCAACTGGGTGAAGAGCGCGATCGTCTACGAGGTTTTCCCCAGAAATCACACGGGCAACGGCACGTTTGCCGAGATCTACCGTGACCTCGAAAGGATCCGAAGCCTGCACACGGATATCTTGTGGCTCATGCCTATCCATCCGGTGGGCAGAGCAGGGCGGAAGGGAACCCTCGGAAGCCCCTACGCCATTAGGGACTACCGCGCCATTGACCCTGACTTGGGCGACGAACGGTCCTTCCGACTGCTGGTTGACAAAGCGCACGCTCTCGGCATGAAGGTCATGCTCGATGTGGTATACAACCACACTTCGCGGGACAGCGTCCTCCTCCGGGAACACCCGGAGTGGTTCCTGCGCGATGCCAGCGGGAACTTCACCACCAAAGTGCCGGATTGGTCAGACGTGTACGATCTCGACTACAGCCGGCATGATCTCTGGGAGTACCAGATCGCGACCCTCGAGAAGTGGGTTGACCTGGGCGTGGACGGTTTTCGCTGTGACGTCGCCCCCCTGATCCCGCTCGACTTCTGGCGCGCCGCCCGCGCCAGGCTCGCAGACAAGAGGGAGCTTATCTGGCTCGCCGAGAGCGTTGAGAAGTCCTTCGTCAAGTACCTGCGAGACCAGGGCTACACGGCGCATTCCGACCCGGAACTGCACGCGACCTTCGACCTGACCTACGATTATGACGGCTTCGAGTACCTCAAGGAGTACTTTCAAGGTCGGCGGCCGCTCCGCGATTACCTGAACCATCTTCACGTCCAGGAGACTCTCTACCCGGCGGGCGCCGTGAAGCTGAGGTTCTTGGAGAACCACGACAACCTGCGCGCCGCCGAGGTGATCCGGGATCGAGACTCCCTGGCGAACTGGACCGCCTTCTACGCGCTGCTACCCGGTGCGACGCTGGTCTACGCTGGGCAGGAGATCCGCGCGCGAAACACCCCGACCCTCTTCGAGAAGGACACGGTAGACTGGCGTGGGCATGTTGACCCTGAGTTCACGCTCTTTATGGAGAAGGTGCTGGGATTCGCCAAGGAGATCAAGAGTTCCTGCAGCAGGTTTTCCGCTACTGAGCTAGCTGAAGGCGTGGTCCAGCTCACATGGCTTGGCGAGGGCACAGTGTACGTTGCCCTGCTCAATCTGGCCAACAGGTACGGGGAGGTCAGGCTCGATGAATTCCCCGAAGGCGAGATTTGCCTGGGTGAGAGGGGGCGGTCCGGAAGCTACAGGCTGGAGAGCATGCCGGTACTCATGAAGATAACGAGGCATGGACGGCTTTAGCGGCAGGCGGGCGGTAGAATGTTGCCGGCAGGAGTCTGTCAGGCGAAGGAGAGAAGATCCGCTCAGAACGCCGTGTCAGCGTCCGGGCGGAACTCTGCGTAGCCCCTATGCCGGGCACTGCCCGGCACGATCGAAAGGGTGAAAAGTGACCGGGTCAGGGCTTGGCCAGGAGCGCTCGGAGGTTGCGGCTGACAACCTCGTCCAAGTCGGCAAGGCCCGCCGAGCGGAACTTGGCCCTGATGGCGTCCCATGTCGGCCCGGAACGGTCTTGGTCTTCGGTGTTCGCGAGGATCGTCGCCGTTTCGTCCTCATCGAACGACACCACCGGCGGTTCGACCCTGAGCAGCCCCGAATTCTGTGGGCACACCTCCTGGCAGATCATGCACCCTATGATGCAGTTGTGAGCGGAGGCTGGAAGCCAACTGGGCCACAGCCCCAGGTTCTCAGAGTGTAACGTCACGCAACGTTCCGGATCGATCATGAACCTGTCGGGTCTGATCGCACCCGTCGGGCAGGCCGCAAGACAGGCGGTGCAGCGCTTGCACTTCGTCGAGATCTGCGTGGCGTCGGCTTTGGGGTCCGCCAACGGTTCGAGCTCCGCATCCGTGAGGAAGGCAATCAACTGGTGATAGCTACCGAACTCAGGGGTATATGTGATGTTGTTCCGTCCGTACGTAACGAGCCCGAGCCTTGCGGCGAGAGCCTTCAGCGGCGCGCCGAGGATCACTATGCGGCTTTCACCTTTCAGCGGGCCCACTTCCAGGTCGCACCGGACACTCTCTTGCGTCTCCTTGTACCACCTGTAAGTGGGAGGCACGATGACCTGGAATACGCCCCCCGCGGTCTTGAACTCGACTTTGTGCGCGGGTCGGGGCATGGAGATGACCACGACTGTCTTGGCATTCGGAAGTCCGCTGCCGTTGAGATAGGTGAAGGCGCGCAGGTTTTGACGGTACAGGTATTCGCTGAGTTCTCCTGTCTCTCGCCGTCTTTGGAAATCAAGCTGTACCTCGCTGACCACTTTGGCGTCGCTCCAGGTGATGAGGCACCCTCGTTCCTCCGCCCACTTCTTCAAGGCGTTGGTCATTGAAGCGTTGTTCATTCACGACCGACCTCCTCAAATGTAATGGTGACACTGCAGCAGGGCCGTCCCGCTTCCCGCGACTTCACCTGCCCCTGCTTGCGCGCGGAGCGTACCAGCTCTATGACTCTCTCGGAGCGGGGTGGAGCTGTCTCGTTTCCCGCGGTTTCACCTGTGCCACGGGGCGAGACACTCCGCGCAGCCCAGCCCGCAGGACGCCTGCACATCGCACATCAAGGCGTCCTCGCGCGCCGTCTCGATCTCCCTCGATCGGGCCCCCTCAACCGGGCTCCCTCGGCCGGGCTCCACCGATCGAGTTCCACCGATCGAGTTCCACCGACCGAGCTCCGCCGATCGGGCGGCTCGACGGGCGTGCTCCGACCGCGCCATCTAGCGCCGCGTGACACCAGCGCCTGCCTTCAGCGCACGCTTTACCGTCCGGCTCCGGAATCCCCTCTGGCCTCAGAAAGTCGTGAGCTCCAAGCACCGAGAAGCCGCCACACCTTCTTCAGAACCCCCGGAGCGCGAGCTGTCCGGCGGCACGCAGGGGAGTCACAATCGCTGTCCTGACACGCGTGCAAGCGTCTCCACGTCTCGGCCTCTCTCGCCAGGTCGCTATACCTGAGCAATCGCGACGCGATATTCAAGTCGGAGTTCGCAATGAACAACGCGGCATCTACGGTGAAGCCCACCCTCTCTCGTATCATCTCTTCGTCGCCTCCGTTGGGGTGACTTGGCGTCAGGTCCGTCCCATACCCACACCCGTACTCTTCAGTGCCATGCGTCTTCCATGCGTTTGAAGCCTTGGCCGTTCTGGCCACGCGCGATGGGAATCCGCATCGACCAAGGAGAATCCTTTGGAGAGGGACTCGACTTTCGGATTATAACTAGCTATAATATGTACGTCAGTTAGACAATACCATGGAAAGTATAACCTGTCAAGTGGCTATTAGGGGTTATATATGTAGAAGCACGGAGGAGGCAAGACCTCATGGCCGACGCGGACATCTGTGCAGGCAACCTCGACCTTATAGGAGGCAGGCTTTGCCTGGACTTCGCGAACACGGTGGATTGGCACGCCAGCGATCATCCAAGAGAGTGGCTAACCAGCTACTCTGACCTGGTGGCGTGGAGTCGTCACGCTGGCGCACTGACAGAGGCGCAAGCTCAAGACCTCACTCGGGCCGCGGAACGCCGGCCGGATGAGGCTGCTTCAGCTCTTGAAGGGGCGATTGCCCTGCGGGAAGCCATGTATCGGATATTCTCGGCGATAGCAGCCCGAAGGGAGCCCAGCGCTACTGACCTCGCCGCCCTCAATTCCGCCCTTGCCAGAGCTTTGACCCATCTGCGGGCCGCCCCTGCCGGTGGAAGATACGTCTGGGAGTGGGCCGGCGAGGACGAGCTGGACAGGATGATCTGGCCGGTGGTGTGGTCTGCCGCTGAGCTCTTGGTTTCTGAAGACCTCGGGCGGGTGCGGGAGTGCCTTGGAGACGGCTGCGGGTGGCTTTTCCTCGACACGAGCCGGAACAGGACCCGAAAGTGGTGCTCGATGGACGACTGCGGAAACCGGGCCAAAGCGAGAAGGCATTACAGACGGACGCGAAAACGTGATTGACCGGCCGCAGCAAAGCGCCGTCATCCTTCTCTCGTTTCACAATGACCGGGTCGAAGTCGGCTTGTCGACGAGCGCGGACGCCTCCTCCGGCGCGGGAATGCCCGCGAAAAGCGGAAAGAACGCTGCCGGGTTCTCGACGCGAACGTGCCGTTCCTCGCCGCCCACCCTTGCGACGTCAAAGTAAAGGCCGGTACCTGGGTCCCTCATCTTGTCGTGGACGGCCTCGCGCACGTGCGCCGCTCTCACATCAAAGCCCTCGGCAGCCTCGTCGAACCCAAGCTCCCGCGCGCACCAGCCCATCGCCGCCAGGTTCTCGGCGTAGATGCAGTTGAAGTCCACAGGCTCCACGTCGAACCAGCCGGCCTCGAGGACCACCGCGCTGTCGAAAGCCACGTCCTTCAGGCGGGCGCACATCTCGTCGCGAATGACCTTGTTCCGCTCCTCGTCGTCTCCGAATCCCGCCAGCTCGTCCCAGCGCTGCGAGTTGTCCCACCCCGACTCCCATGGATGGATGATTGACACGAGCCCGTCACAGTCAGGGTCGCGGCGCGCCGCTTCCTCCGGAAGCGCTGACCCGTTGCCCACGTTCCCCTGCCACTCCCTCTCCCGGCTCTCGCCGCGTTCTCTCCGCCCTCACCGCAATCCTTTCCGGAGCGCCTCCTGCGTGTGCCCACCGCAGGACCCTTCATGTCACCGCTGACACCCGTCTGACACCCGTCGCGAATCCATATTGCAGCGACGGCCGCGCCGCGGGGGCTTCGCCCCGCCACATGCCGGGGCGGCGGGCTCAAGACTCAAAGCCTCGTGCCGCCGCAGGATGCCCTCACCACCAGCTGGCATTCGAGAACGGTTTCGATCTCCGCGAGGCGCTGCCCCGCCATCAGCTTGAGGAGCATCTCCATGGCGCCGGTGCCCAGCGTCCGCAGCGGTTGCGCGATGGTGGTGAGAGGCGGCGTGACCACAGTCGCGAAAGCTGTGTCGTCGAACCCGACCACCGCGACGTCTGCCGGCACATTGAGGCCGAGCTGAGACAGAGCTTTCATTGCTCCGATGGCCATCTCGTCGTTGGCCGCGAATATGGCGGTCGGTCGCGGGGTGGCCTGCATGATCCTTGCGCACGCCCGCATCCCGGACTCCAGCCGAAAGTCACCTTCCTGAACTATAGCAGGGTCATACTCAATCCCACTCTCTTCGAGCGCTCCGCGATAGCCTTCGAGGCGTGGGAGCCCGGACTCGGTATCGTCCAGTTGGCCGCTGATGAAACCGATCCGCCGGTGCCCGAGATTGATGAGATAGCGGGTGGCCTTCGCCGCTTCCGCCCTGTTGTTGATGCGAACCGTGGGAATCCCGTGGCGCGTTCCATCGCGGCTTATCGTCACGACCGGGCACTTTTGCTGCTTTATCGCCGCGACCACGTCTGCCGGTAACCGGCCGCTCATGAAGATGATGCCGTCCACCTGGCGTCTTGCGAGAAGGTCCAGGTACTTGAGCTCCTTCGCGGGGTTCCTGCCGGTGTCACAAAGGATCACGCTATACCCGTGGGCGTCGGCCACCTCTTCTATGCCCTTGGTGACCTCCGCGAAGAAGAGGTTGGCGATGTTCGAGATCACGAGACCAACCACGTAGCTACGGCTTGTGGCGAGGCTCCGCGCGAGGGTGTTGGGCCTGTAATTCATGCGCCTCGCGGCGTCCATGACTCTTTCCCTGGTCTCCGGGCGAACGTACGGATGGTTGTTGAGCGCCCTCGACACCGTCGACTCGTTCAAGCCCAAGACTTTAGCGATGTCTTTCATTGTGGTCATGCGTCCCGGCTCCTCTCCCTCAAATGCCGCCGAACGCCGCGGCGGTCTCCGTGAACGTGCGCTGAGCGCTTGCTGAGCGATCGCTGAGCGGGTGCTGAACGGTCGCTTAGCGATCGCTTAGCGATCGCTCGGCGGTCGGTTGCTGCAAGCGCTTGCGCATTGTGCGGCGCGGCATCCCAGCAGGTTACGTGCCCATTCCAGCCGTTTTCTGCAAGCCCTTGCAGGTCCGAGGAAAAATACAAGCGGCGAACTACCGCTCGCTTTCTGGACCTACATCGCTTTCTATTCGATGTCGTTTCCAAAATCCCTTCTTTTCCGCGACTTTCTGTGCGCACAACCGGCGCCGGCCCCGCGGGGCGAGCCATAATGGCCTGCTATGCAGCAATCCCGGCGTCTTGCTCCTGTCGGAAGGATGGGACAAGACCCCTTTGGGAAACAGGCTATTCCGGCAGGCGGCGCAAGAAGCGCACGCCCCAAAGCATCGGCTTGATGTGCACAGGCGCGCGCCCGCCGCTCGCGAGAGCGCGTTCGAAGAGGCCCACCCCGGTTGCGACACGCGCTGCCAGCATGGCCTCCCCAGCCTCCGCGCTGGCTTTGCTTGGGTCACCCATGTACGGTTTCATCGCGGGGTCCGCGACCCACGCCAGAGTGCTCGCGAGATGCTCGAGGTCACGCCCGATGGCGCGGCCGCCCAAAGCCCGGAGCATCCCCCCGAGCCCGGCCACAAGGGCCGCCGCCCCGGTGCGGCGTTCCGGCAAACGGGAGGCCGGGACGTCGCGAAAGTCCGCTGAAACACGATCCGGAGCGCACGCGAGCATGAGTGAGGTCTCGTTGGTGCCCGCATGGTTGTCGGGGTCGTCTCCGCACGTCCCTGGGGCAAGTCCGGTGCGGCGAAGGAAATCGGGGTCGTGCTGCACCATGAGTCGATAGTCCACACCGAACGGGTCTATGAGATAGAGTCTATGCCTGCGCCAGAGCGTGCGAGCCGCGCTCTCTATCGCCATCTGGTGGCGCGGGCCGCCGTGGTTGTCCGCCACGAAAAGGTAACGGAACCCTTGCTTCGCGAGGCCGCGCCCGTAGGCGACGAGCACGCCCTCTAGATGCGGCGCTGGTACCGACAGAGAGCCGGGCACCGGCAGCGCGTCGGACCCGCAGCACAGCGGCGGCAGCTTCACAAAAGTCAGCTCAGGGTGGCGGGCGGCTAGAGCAGCCACGTAACGGCGAGAGAGCTCGTCGGAGATGAACACGTCGGTGCCTACGGGGAGATGCGGCCCGTGAACCTCGATAGGGCTGACACTCATGAGAAACACCGTCGTGGCCCGGTCAAGCGCTTGCAGATCAGGCAGCCTGAGCTCCACGTACTCGAGCACTCGCGGCCCGGGCGCGCCGGTATCCGTCATGTGAGCCCACCTCCGATGTTCTCCGACATTCATGTCCCGTCCTGTGGCAAGGCAACTCCCGTCGCGGAGGACCACACCTCGCGCATCTTGCCGCAGGATCCGTTGCTCTCGGGGCATTCGCCCATCCAGCCAACCCGCCCAGCCGACCCGCCAGGCATGGTGGCACCCGGACGGCACCAGCAGCCGCTGGCCAGGACCGGCGAGGACTGGCTGGGGCTGGAAGCGATGTAGCACTTCTGGATTCGCCGTGGACGGCTGGAATCCTTCCTCGGCCCGGGCTCTCGCAAGATGCGGAGGCTTCGCAAAGCGTGATGCCGTTCAACACAAGATGAGTTCAGAGCTGGACCATTTCGCGGTTTGTCGTCTATGATGGAAGCGAAGGGACTCCGGCAACAACGAAAGGAGTGAGATCAGCATGGTCCCGGACGAGAACCGACCGCAGACTGAAGCCTGGGGAGGGATGCCGAGCGTGCCAGCGGGTGGGCACCGGCTTCCGCCGCTGCCGTACGCTTACGATGCGCTCGAACCCCACATCAGCGAGACCCAGCTCCGGATCCACCACGACCGGCACCACGCCGCCTACGTCCAAGGGCTTAACACCGCGGAACTAGCCCTCGCAGACGCAAGGGCGCGGATGGATTTCTCGCTGGTCCGGTATTGGGAACGCGAACTCGCCTTCAACGGATCGGGACACATCTTGCACAGCATCTACTGGACGAACATGAGCCCGTCCGGCGGCGGCGACCCCACCGGGCTTGTGAGAGACCACATCGTCGCGTATTTCGGCAGCGTACAGGCATTTCACGAGCAGTTCTCCCGCGCTGCCCTGGACGTAGAGGGCTCCGGATGGGGTGTGCTCGTCTGGCAGCCCCAGTGGCGGCGCCTCGAGATCCTGACGGCCTGGAGACATGAGGACCTGACGCAATGGGGCACTATACCCGTGCTTGTGCTGGACGTTTGGGAACACGCTTACTACCTGGATTATCAGAACCGGCGCGCCGACTACATCAAGGCGTGGTGGAACGTGGTGAACTGGCCTGACGTGGAAAGACGTCTACAGCTCGCGATGCCGGCGCAGGTCCCGTTGCATGCCAGCGGCGTGCCAGGGGACGAAGCCATGCCGCCGCCGTCCGCACCGCCGCCATGGAGTCCGCCCTTCCGGTGATACGCCAGGGCAAGCCGACCCGCGCCGGCCCTCGTGGTCGGCGCCGGGGGCGCAGGTCCTGGCCTTAAGCGGGGACGCCTGCACTGCCGCGTAGAACCTCGCGTGACTTACGACTCGCTCCGGCCATCCTGGGAGCGCTCGCAGCGGGGATGCGTGTGAGATGCGAGTGCTCCCAGCTCCGAACGAGCGGAGAGAGCGGAAAGCCCTGTCGCGGCACGCACGGAGTTGTACGATACCATGCTGCAGAACCACGCTGCAGACACGGGCGCGTCACGTCAGCTTGTCAGCCGAGGGGTGTGAGGCCTGCAAGGCGGCATTGCGCGCGCTGGAAAAGGTCCGCCCTTGATAGCATGGCTTGGTTGTGGTAGTATTGTGGTGTCCCGGCGCGGGAATCCTCGCGCGCTATCACGCGAATTGCATAGCACG
>JBLNDA010000109.1:0-40549 GCA_050261175.1 Clostridia bacterium | reverse complement strand
TTCTTCCCATTCCGGCACCTCCTGGTACCAGAATGGCAGATCTGGAAACTGCGCGCCACCAAAGTGGGGGAATTTCGTGATTGTCCCCTGGGGGAATTACGTGATTGTGGGGTGGGGGAATTACCTGATTGCATGGTGGGGGAATTACTTGGCGCCCTTACGCCTTACGTGGGGGAATTACTTGAACGTCGACATACCCACGTCGTCAGTGAGGATGGAGGCTCATCTGCTCAAGAACCCCCATGGCCTGTCTGACGCGCTCGGCATGCCTCGTGTGCGGTCGACAGGGGGGTGCGAGAGAGACGTCATCGGGTTGAACTTGCTCTAGCGTACATCGTTGGATGGTAGAGGCGTTTGCGGGCGTTCTCCCCGGCCGCCAACAGCCTGCTGGAGACAAGGCCGATGTTCCACAAGTATGATGACACGATCAGGGGCCACATCTTCTCAAGCTTTCTCGCGCTGCCCCTAAGGCACGAGCTCATGAGTTCCCTCGCACTTCGCGGAGAGAAGCCTGAACGGGCCGACATCGTGCGGGATCTTACTGCCCTGTAGGAAGTCGAGGCGGTGGAAACGCTAACATAATAGACATAATGGAAGGGCCGGCCCCCGATTCGCGGTTCGTAGGTTATACTGGAGACAAGATCCACCAGCACAGAGCTACAAGCGAAGCAGGCCGGCACCATGAAGCATACCACATTCGTTGGTCTGGATGTTCACAAGGATTCGATCGCGGTTGCGGTTGCGCGCAGGAATGACAAGGATGTAGAGGAGCTCGGGGTGATCCCTAACACGCCTCAGGCGATAGCCAAACTTGTAATGCCCGCTTACCCATTTCTTGCTGCAACCCTAGATGGCTTGCAAGCAGCCAGTGCCTCTCGTCCAAGTCACCCGGACGGAGATGGCCTCTTTGCGATCATCTTACGGCTGAAGCAGTTTAGAGCCGGAATCACTTGTTCTAGACCGGTCTCGTGTATCCTCATCGCATTGATCATTGCCTCCCATCCCACTAAAGCACTGTACCACCCTTCAAATCTCAAACCCCCTTCCCTCGCAGTGTCAGTTGGTGGCTCTACGAGCCTTGGGGGGACTCAGCTTCACCCGATGTTTCGCCGGCTGCCGCAACGCTGGCGACTACATCAGTACTCGGGCCGTGAGGGACCCGCGGCACAAAGAGGTCGTTGGCAGAAATCGCCTGCAGCATCTGTTCCACGTCCTCCTCATCCAAATCTAGCAAGCGGAATATCATGGCATCGATCTCGGCAGCAGGTACCGCCACGCGGCCATTGTGGGTGTTGACCATGTCGGAATCCCGTCTGGTACCGCGCTCTTCCGGCGCGAGGGCCGCCTCCTTCTCCAGGAATTCGTATTCGTAACCAAGAATCCTCTCTACCCTTTCACGTATCTCTCCCGCGATTCTGCCAAGTGCCTCCACGGGTACAGGGATACTGCCCAAGACTAGCGGATCACCTAGCTTTGCGGAGTTGTAGAGAGCCAGTTCATACCACAGGCAAGGCGAAGACTTCAGATACGCCAACAGAACCTTCTCATCCATGACCGGCCGATATCGATCGGATATCGTCAGAGCCCACGCTGGCTCGTAGTTGGATGCCAGAACGACTGCCCACCATTCCTCCGACAAGCTTTCATCCGCAAGGTACATGGCACCCCGAGGGCAGACAAGAATGCACGCGCCTCTCCGCGGCGGGACCCCCAGAGCCCCGGGGTCCTGCAGATACATCTTCGGTACGCTGCAGCGGAGATAGGCGTAAGGAAGTCTTGGGGCGTCAGGTCTCAAGACTGCCACGTTGCCTCGCCGCAACAGGTTGAGGTTGCGTGCGTCGATCACCACCTGTGCGCTA
Organism: Clostridia bacterium; assembly: GCA_050261175.1. Classification (GTDB taxonomy): domain Bacteria; phylum Bacillota; class SHA-98; order UBA4971; family UBA4971; genus UBA6256. The sequence goes on along the minus strand of JBLNDA010000109.1, from coordinate 38,690 downwards.
GGCGGCGGCACCTCGGTGATACCTGTTATGTGCGCCAGCGGCAGGGATGCCCTCCTAAACTTAAGGGCCCTCCTCGCAAGGTCCCCACCGTCGCCAAGCGCTTCGAGCTGCCTGAGGAGTGATTTACGCTTGGCATTCTGCATGTCCGTGATCCGCTTCAGGTCTATCATGAAGCGGTCCTCCACTAGCCTAGCAACGTCTGAGGGACCTGCCAGGATGGTCTCTCCGGCCTGCCTTATGTAGCATAGTCCGCTCTCCTTGACTATGTGGACGGGTAGACTACCTTGACGAACCCGAACTGCATAGATGAACTTCGTGCCGTGAAGACGATATACTGAGAACCCAGCCACAGTGGGGGGTGGTGAGACTTCGAGTAGGAAGGATCTCACCATCTTAGCGAAATCGTCAGGACGGGTATCTACACCCAGAACGTTCCTATGTGAATTCTCCGTCACACCAACTACGATAGTCCCAGGGCCACTATTCGCAAAGGAGCAGAGCGCCCTCACGAACCTTGCTTTGCCATGTTCAGATTCCGGATTCTGCACCACTTCGTTGGCAGGGTCCTTAGATAACCTCGCGATAATCTTGGCATCTTCGGGTGTTTCCGTGGGACTCACGTCTTCATCGGGGTGTCTCAGTGCTGTCTTGATGTCTTGGAAGCAGGGGCGACTCAGCTTCAAGTAAGTAAGAGGTCGCCCAGGTGCCTCGTTTGTCTTCCCGTGATAGTCCGAGCATTGGATAATCGCCAGGGGATGTGTACGCTTGTATGGTTTGTTGCGGAGGAGGCTCCTAATCTTGTCGGCGGTGAGCGCACTGTTGCAGGCCACAGCATACAGCTCGCTTGCCCGGAAAACTGAGGCCCGATATCCGGTCTTCAGGTCGTTGTATATTCCCTTGTCGCTGTCTGCATGGGCAGCGATGACGATGCCCCCCAAGTTTGAGGTCTCGTGGATCGCATCGAGTACGTCCCAGGCGGGGACGACAGTGGGCTCTTCCTTTCCCTGTTCCTCTGGAGGATAACCGCCCTCCGCAAGAAACTTCCTCAGGTCTTCCTCTTTGGCCTGCGGGTCGAATACGCATAGAAGGTGAATGCCTGGACGTGCCTCATACTCAACTCCAGGCAAGATCAGGATACGTTCGAAAAGAGCAAGGAACTCATCAACCTGACGGAGTACTGCTGTAGTGCTCTGGGACCCACCCAAGTTGCCCTCAAGGGTCCTCCTAGTACACTCTAGTTCCCGCCTTATGGCCATCAGCCGGCTGTATCCTTCAACCGAATTGTGGTCCGTTATCGCGACTACCTCAACCCCATTTGCCTTACACTTCTGAAGTAAGTCAAAATACCCCTTCTCCTCAGACGTCTCAAAACAGGTCGACTTAGGCGTATGGACGTGAAAATCGCAGCCGTAGAACCTGGCAGGTGAGACAACCATCTCCTCCATTGAGCATCTAGACCTCCCTCAGTTGCACTCCCGCAAACCCCCAACTAGTCTGGGCAGAGGAGCCCTAGGGTGGTAGAACGTTGTACCATTAACTCTCCCTCCACTCAAGTATGTCGGCGCCCAGCTGCTGCAGAGTCTCCTTCACCTTGCTGTCTAGTGTAGTACGGTCAAAGCCGGCTTCAGTCTCTGCCACTATCTCCATAGTTATCTTGGGCTCGGCGCCTCGAGATTTGAGTGGCTGAATGACACCTGTCACAACTTGCGATAGCTTGTCCCACGGAATCATGGCCCTGACGCTGAGCCGCTTTGCTTGGGGTTGAGGTTGGGAAGCCGGAGCCTCTATGGCAGCTCCTCCGCCGAGTCCAAGCCCTGGTCCGTGGCCACCTTGACCGCGTTGCTTTTCTGGCCCGTGGTCTTCTCCCCCGTAGACAGGGGGCACGCCTTCAGGTCCTTGAGTACCCTTCTTTTCTTCCGCAGCTTTTTCAGGGCGCACTAACACTGCGTCCATGGGTGGTTCTGGGGGGGACTCCTTGAAGTGGATCGTACCGTTAAGCCGCAACCCCATAAGCCCAGCCTTAACACCTTGCCTCACTGCTTCAATGAGCACATCTTCACTCTCCAGACAGGGAAGGCCAGGTGTCTTAAGGAAAACATCAAACACCTCCTGCAGACTCTTCTCCTCCTCGTCCTTGCCGACCGCTCTGTCAAAGATGAACTTCGGCGTGAGAGCGGATAGAACCCGCCCCTCGTCCTTGAGATACCGGAATACCCGCTGTGGGACGGATGGCGGCTCGCCCACTGTGGGCAATCCCATGTCGCGCCAGATGATGCCGCCAGTGCTGTTCCACCCCACATGACGATATGCGGTAGCGACCTGGAACGGTAGGTCCTTTCGCGCATCTTTAAGCCTTGTCTCGAGCTCCTGTCGTATGGCCGGGGTCAGAGAGAGGCTATCGTCAGTCGATATACTTTCCAATGCGAGAAGCCGTCTGAGCTGCTTTTCGAGGTTGGCGTATACCCCGGAATCCATTGCGACAACGAACATACCATTCCCGTACACTCGGAAAGCCGAGCCGGCGTTGCTGACGATGTTCTTGGCGAATTGGTCTGTCTCACTCCGTCCGTGTTTGAGTCCGGGGTCCAAAAGGACGAGTTTCAGGCGCTTATTGTCCGGTACATCGCTTGGGCTCTTCGGCCACAAGTGTACGTCGAAGCAGGCATCTCTTGACATTTTGTTTAGATGACTGTGGAGCAACTCTTCGATCTCATCAGGTTCAACGGCTTCCTCCTTCTCGACGATAATTCGGTTGAGGTTCGGTTGGTTCTTGAAGCTATAGGAGTGCTTCTCGGTGTGGAAGTACCAGAGTGAATCCTCAAGCTTGTCTATGGCATCGCCTACTATGGTAGGGGGAATCCCATTCCGGAGAAGAGCGACCCTGAGCCAGGGAAGAGTTACGCCCCGGCGTTCCCCGCCGCTGAAGGAGTAGAGAAAGACTGCGGTAGCTAGCCCCCTAGCTATACCGTGCCTCTCATATTCGCTACCCATGTCTTGATCGATGCGCTGTGCCTTGCCCGTGATATCGGCGGCGATGATGCTGTCGTATTCGTTGCCGATGTGCTTGATGAACTCTCGTCTCACAGACGGGTGTGAAAGGTTAGTCAGCGAGGATTGGATAAGCGGGGCGGAAACCTTCCTCTCGTACAGGTCGCCGACCACCTGTGCCAGCAGCCTAAGGACTCCGCGTGTGCGTTGGAACGTAGGAAAGGAGCCCCATCGTTCATACAAGACATCAATGAACTCAGGATGAAAAGGGTAAGCCCGCTCGATTCTCTCCCGGTAGGCCGTCTCCCGCACCTCGGCCGGCACGTCGTTACCTAGCCCCTGATAGAGCTTGAAGTACCCTTCTGCCACTTGCCGGTGAAGGCGCGGATCCCCGTACCCCTCGAAGAGGCGCTTGCGGATGACTTCGTAGATCTCGACCCCTTCAACCGGGACGTAGATGCTTTCCAGTCGACCGGACACCTTCTGCATCTGGGCTAGGGCTTTCTCAGCCTCCTCGTCGTACTGCTCCAGGATGCTCGCGGGCAGCGCAAGAACTAGGACTGACCTCTCAGATGTTGCGACTGCCTCCGAAAGCTCCTGCAGGAAAGCGAGTGTCTGGCCTTGGATTATCTTCTCTACCTTCTCGACTCGATTTGCCTTCACCACGTACTGAAGTAGCTCGTCAATGAGAATGAGAGTTGGGCCACTTCTACGCAACATCTCCTTTATGCGTTCCTTGCCCGGTGACACACGCTTTTCATCATGCTCTCTGACGATTTCATAGCAACCAAGTTGGTCGGCGATCTCCCCCCAGGGGGTTCTCCCTCTTACAGGGTCGGCGGATGTTCCGACGAAGGCTGCTACGCGAGCACCGGAGAAGCCGTAGGAGGACGCCATCACCTCGTTGATTTGAGCGATGTGGCTAACCTGGTCAAAAGAGTTGATGAGATGATAAAGGCTCAGCAGAGAGTGGGTCTTGCCCCCACCGAACGGGGTCTGCAGCTGAACTACGGGATCTCCTTTGCCGGTGGCTAGCCGGGAAAGGACGTTGCTCATAAGGTTCTTTAGCCCCGCTGTAAGGTATGTCTTCTCAAAGAAAAGTCGCGCGTCGCCGTACTCCTGAGGGGCGGTGCAAGCTAGGACATCACCAAGGTCAGCCGCAAAAACCGCTTCGCTAAAGGACTTCTCTCGGATATCCTTGTGGGGTATGGCTACCTGCCACCATATTGGCAGACTCATGGACTGCACCTCCAGACTAACGTTCTCCTAGAATAGGCGGCGTTGTCCGCCCCTGGCCTCAGCCTTTTGATAGCTTTCGCGCCCGTACAAGAAACCCTGAAGCATTTGCTTCTCTTTGTCCCCTGGCGGCAGCACTTCAGAGATGGACTGTGCTACCTGCCAGAAGGCGTTGTCGTGGAGATGCCCGGTACTCTCAAGTAATTCCGTGATCCTCTTGCGGTTGTTCTTCTCCCACAGGAGTAAGCAAGCATGGAGGATATCCACCATGTTGCTGAACGTTTCTCTATCGAGGAACCTCTTGTCTCGCTCCTTCGGCCCTAGCACGCTGATAGACTCCTTGTCTTTCTTGACGAAACCGTTATTCCAGTACTCGGTAAGTTCGATCCCGACAGCGTTGGCAAGCTTGCGCGCATCGTCGAAAGGGACCTTTGCGCCGTTATACGTCCAGCGCCAGAGGAGGTAGAAGCGGGTTTCAGCGTCGATGCTACCCAGGTGGCTATCCTTGAGGATTCTAGCCAAAGCATACTCGCTTACGGCCTTGCGCACGAACTCGAGAAGTTCACCGGCCGACACCACCTCCCCAGCGTAGGTTTCCACCCGCTCGTATTGGCCAAATACCTCAAGAGCCGGGCCTATGGCCGATATGAAGAAGTCGCTGCCGCCAATGCCCTCGTTCCAAAATTGGTCAAGCTTCTGGCGGATCCGGTCCTGTACTCGCGGCTTGATCTCGTCAAAGTAGGCGGTTTCCTCCTTGACACGCTTGCGGCAGACCATATAGATGGAGGAGGCTAGTGCTGCTGACTCTTTGGCTCGGAGTCTAGCACTCATCTCGGTGTGTAGCGGCCAAGAGGCGGTTAGGTATAGACCGGAACTCAGAAGAGCGCTGATGATTGTTTCCCAAGCATCTGTGGTCTTGTGAGCAAAGACGATGAGCGCAATGCCTTCGGGTTTGAGCACACGGTGAGTCTCCCGGAAAGCCTTCATTATCATTTCCTCAAAAAACCGCTTGCCCTCTTCAAAACCGCCTCCTTCATGCACATAAGCAACGATTTCTTCTGACTTCGGGGTAAGAGGAGTGGCAAGAAGTTCAGGATGCAAATCTCCCACTGTACGTTTCAGCCACACGTAGAAGAAGTCAGAGAGATGGGAATACGGAACGTTATCATAGTATGGCGGGTCTGTGATCACGGCGTCGAAGTAATTGTCGGGATAAGACACAGAAGTAGCAGATGTCTGGGTAACCGTAGCTGGCCTGGAACTGGTATGACAACAGTGCTCGATGACCTTAGTGATCCACCCAAGGGCCGAGCTCCAGTCTCCCGTTGTCCGGCTGAACGGGTTGACTTCGAGGTAATCCCATACCATCGGCAAAGCTTGACGGCTGAATGTGCTGGACGCTGTCTCGCGTGTAACGTCCCATCGGACAAGCACTGAGGCTCTGTTGCACAGCCAATCGAGCGCCAGCGCCAGGTATGAGGCAATCGCTCTGGCATACTCTCGTTCAAGTCCCCTGTCCAGCATTAGTTTGTGGGCCTGCCGCACCTTCTCAGAAAACGTGATCAAGGCCAGCTTCTGGCGGGAGTTGAAGAGATCGCCCCAGACTTCCAGACCATACTTCCTGATGGAAAAAGCTCGTTCGGCACCCGAACCGCCTCCTGGCGGGGTAGGTTCGTCCGGCACAGGGTCCAACGCCCACTTGTCCCGTAGCACTCTCCTCTTCTCCTCCAGGTACTCTTGTGCCTCTTGATAGACTGCTACGTCCTTCTCAGTCGCTGGGCGATAGGTCTTGCCTTGGCGTTCGTGATGGTGAAGCACCACGGCGACCATCCGCTGCCCCGCTTCCCCCTGCTGAAACTGTTTTCGCACTTCCTTGTCAGAGAGGCCGCTGCCACAACACGGACATACTACCTTAGCCCTAGCCACGGTGCCCTGCTCGGGGTCAAAATCGATATCGTCTCCTTCTACGATCTTGAAGTTGATGACGTTACCCTTTGGTACCATGCGCAGGGCTACGCGCTTCCTCTCCTTCTTCGCTAGCCATGTCTGGCGCATCAGAGGAATCTCCGCACCGCAACTAGGATTCTGACACCTTACTGTCCGAGCCCAGATGTATCCTACGGGTACGCTGCCGTCAGGTTCAGGAGGGTAGAAACACCCTATCTCCTTTCTGGATTCTTGCAATACCCAGCTGCCCCAGTACTTGACGTCCTCCAAGAGCGGATTGACCTCGCGCTGTATCTCGCCCATGGGTGTTTTCTCTTTTCTCTTCTGTGCCTCGCCATACTTCTGTGGAAACTCCAGCGTCGCCTTCTCAATTAGCACAGCTACCGGATTGAGGTCGCTGGTGTAGGTCTCACATCCAAGTCTCAGAGCCTCTAGCGGTATGGCACCACCGCCCGCAAAGGGGTCAAGCACCTTGGGGGGGACTCCTCCATTGGCTGCCAATATGTCTTTTCTTGCACGCTCCAGGAAGTATGGGTCCAGCGAGTTCTCCCACTTGGACAGAGCGTAGACAAAGCCGGACTTGGCAATTCTCTCTTGTTCATCCTTTGGCTCGGGGGTCAATGCGGCATAAAGGGTGGCCCGCGAAGCTGCAAGAGGTCGCCTTGCCCACCAGATGTGCAGAGTCGAGATATGCCCATGACGGATGTTCTTCTCTTTAGCTGACTCCTCGCTAACATCCTTAACGGGAAAGCTTGTCTCGATGAAAGCACGTTTGCTCACTCTATCGCTATACCTCCTCAGCCACGCATGCCTTTTCTCGCCAGTCTTTGGCGATGTAGCGAACTATGCTGACCTCTTCTTCGGGCTTGAGCTTGGCAGCAGGGTTCTGCAAAGTGTACAGAACCAGAGCGCTCGCCGCCCCTTCCACGACGTACAGCCAGTATTCGTCCCCAAAGCGATTGGCCATCAGCCACTCGTTTGGGGTCAGTGCTATGGCGCCGCTTCTGGCCCGCGCCTTGACCTCAATGTAGCGGTAGGCACCGCTGCCCGGATCTACGGAACGGACATCGTAGCCTAGGCACTGCGAAGACACATCCTCCGGGATCCTACCCTGGTTTCTCTCGTATCTCAGGGCGACTTCCATGCCAACCGCTTCGATTTCGTCATTGCTTGCCATTACCCCCGGTACAGGGGTTCCTGGCACCACGCGGATCACTGAAAGGACCTCAGGCTCACAAGCGTAGAGGTTGACCTGAGCTCGGATGTCATCAAGAAGTCTTTCCTTCTTCCTGGCAAGGTCCTCTCTTCTTCGGTGCTCCTGTGAAACAGTCACCTCGGGGATGTTTTCGCCCTTGATCCTCCTCGTTTCATAGTCGGCAAGCTTGGCTTCTGATTCCAGGATCATTGAATCGATTGACTTGAGGCCGTACTTCTCTTTGATCTTGGCATCCCTTTGCCTCTGTCCGGCAAGTTCCTCTCGGTACGGTTCAAGCAGGCGGTCGAGTAAGAAGGCGACAACGTCCTCCCTGGGAAGAGGCGCGATATCAGCACCCCGACAAAAGACTTCGCCACTTTCGGTGGGCTTCAAATCCCAGACAACTGACGGATTCATCGGGAGAAGCTCTCCGTCACTTGTCTGATACGTGCACAGGAGCCTGCGTCCTGCGACATCGCCCTTCCCGTCTTTGACCTCTCCAACTACGAACCACAGCAGCCCGTCCATCTTGCCGCGCGGGTCAATGAACACTGCCCCTTTGCCTGCGTCCCGCTGATATTGCCTCAGCACGGTTTCGAGGACTGCTTCCATTAGGGGGTGCCCCATGGTTACGAATTCTGCCTGTCCCCTGAAAGCCATGCCCTTGTCGAATGCCACCTTGAGATATTCTCGTTGCACTTCGCCATACTTGGTCGTAAACTCGTAGGGTTGATTGCGCACCTCGAAGGGAACGTTCGCAACCCGCCAGAAGTCGTCATGCCGCTTGTCCACCTTGATGTTGAGCCTTTGGGCTGCACGGAGGAAGAACCTCTCGATGTACTCTGGCACCAGGCGGTTCTCAGCAGCAAGCCTCTGCTCCCCAACAATCCGAGAGAGGTCTACGTGACGGGTGGCAAGAGCTTCCATTGTAGCTTCCTTGACCTTCCTGATGGCCTCTTCGTCTGGAACCAACTCCATCTCGGCCAAGATGTCATCCATGCTTCGCCTGTTCGAGATGGCATCGATTATGAGGTCCTTGAGGCTCGTCCCGGACAACACGTCGCCAATGACGTCAAACACGCGATCGCTTCCGAGATGTTCCTTCATGCGTTCGAGCTTCTCAAAGAGCTTCTCAAGGATCCTTCCTTCGCGGGTGTCTACTGCGACGAGGTTATAGATGTGCGCCTCATTCTGCTGACCGTACCGGTGTATGCGCCCCATCCTCTGCTCGAGGCGGTTCGGGTTCCATGGGATGTCATAGTTCACCATCAGCCAGCAGAACTGCAGATTGATGCCCTCGCCAGCAGCCTCGGTGGCTACCATGATCTGAGCCCTATTCTTGAACTCGTGTTCTGCCCTGATGCGGCTATCCATGTTCATGCCACCGTGGACGACAGCAACCGTGTACCCCCACTTGCGGAGTTTCTCCTCAAGATACTCCATTGTATCCTTTGACTCGGTAAAGATTAGGAGCTTCGTTCCGGTCGCCTTTATTCTCTGCTGGTCCAGGACCTCCTTGACCTTCATGAGTTTTGTTTCAATCTCCTGTTTTTCCGTCTCTTTGGCCAGGAGCACAAGCTCCTGCAGCTTGTCGATCTCGATACGCACTTCATCGAGGGTTTCGGCGGAGGTGAGCTTCTCGAGCAGTTCCTCTTCCCTCTCCCATCGCTTGCTCTCCTCGAGGTCCTCTAGGTACTCTTCAGGGTATCCTACTTCTTGGATCAATTGACCCTTTCGAAGGAGGTCTTCTAGACGATCGCGGCGCCGCTCAAGGGACCTTCGCACCGCTCTCACGCTTGAGGCTAATCGTCTCTGCAGGATGGTCAGCGCGAACGTGACATTCCTTTTCTCTTTCTGAAGAGCCCGGTTGAAATACTCTTCCACGTACTTCGTTACGGCATTATAGAGGTTCTTCTCTTCATCGCTCAGGCGGTACTTGATCGTCTCTACCCTTCGGGGCGGGAAAAGGGGCTCGCCGTTGAAGCCCTTGAGGTCCTCTTTGAGCCGCCTCAAAAACAGGGGATTGTCCTCATCGTGGATGGACTGCGCGAGCATCTCGGTGTCCGCAAAGAACCCCGGCTCCAGAAGATCAAGGAACAGTCGGAAGTTCTCGGGATCTCCCCGGTGGGGGGTAGCGGTAAGGAATAACAGGTACTTCGCTATGCCCGAGATAAGCTCGCCAAATCTATAGCGCGCGGTCTTGTCTATCTTCTCCCCGTACCTATAGGCTGACATCTTGTGGGCTTCATCGACGATGACGAGGTCCCACGACGAGTCTTTGAGTGCGAACATCACATCGTCTTGTTTTGCAAAGTCCAGCGAAGTTATGATCTGTGGCCGATCTACCCAGATGTTCTGCCCCCAACTTGCGTTCATCACCCCGCGGTCGACGATGATGAATCTTTCCTGAAACCTCTCTTTCATCTCTCGGAGCCACTGCTCTTTCAGATGCCCAGGGACGATTATCAGGGTACGGTTCACAAGGCCTCGGTATTTGAGTTCTTTTATCACAAGCCCGGCCATGATGGTCTTGCCCGCGCCCGGGTCGTCAGCTAGCAGAAAACGGATCCTCGGGTTCTTGAGTATGTAGCGATACACCGCTTCTATTTGGTGGGGAAGAGCATCTACCTGAGAGATGCTGACGCCGTAGTATGGGTCAAACTGAAAGGCGTTGCGGATGCGGTGCGCTTCAAGGGAGAGAAAGAGTCGCTCGGCATCGCCCGTAAACTCGATGCCCTCTTCTTGAAGCGTTTCGATGCGGCCCAGATCATCCGTACTGATGATAGGGTCATAGTACCTCTTTGAACTTGTGCCGACAGCCTCTATCTTGACCCTACTCGTGCCGACAGGCTTGGCAGCGATGACCCTCACAGTTTCGGGGAAGATGGGGCCCCGAATCAACATTCCTGCTCTTACTTCCGGCGCGCCCACTCCTAACCACTCCCAATGCAAGACAACCTCACAGTCTCATTGCTGGCAGTCATCGCGGAAGAGACGCGTTTCGGCGCAGATGGCGTTCTTTCAAGTAGTACAGATAGTCTGCCAGAGTCTCCTTGGTTTCTGGGCTTACAGCCTCCGCGGCGTAGCCAAGCGTCCTAACGATAAGTTCCTTTGACGGGTAGTCTAGACTCTCGTAGTTCCGAAGCGCGGCCAATCGGTTTTTCACCGAGTCGTCGACATCCTTCTCCTTTGAGACTGCGTTTGTGAACTCCGTGTAGTGGTCCCACACATGATAGCGATAGAATGTCTCTCTGGCAGACTCAAGGTCTTTGTCATGCAAGGTAAGTGACCTAGCGACGCGCTCCAAACCTTTAGCTAGCTCATGTTTTTGGTGCAGGTCCATCCCTCCCCAGCGACCAGAGGAAGTGAGAATGTCCAGCGTCGATAGGATCAGCGGCCTCGCGAGATCCTTCAGATTCTCTATGGTGGCGTACGCTTTCTCCACGACTCTCTTCATCTCCGCTTCGAAGCCGGCACCCTTAAAGTGCTCGATTCTGTCAAGGTTCAGGAATGCGGCAGCAATTGCTCCTGCAACGATCGCTAGACCCATTTCGGTAGGCATCCTGAGAAGACCGAACGCACATGCGGGAAGCAAGACCATCGCGGCCGATATCAGCGACTTGCGACTAAACCATGTTGTCACAGCTGCTCCCTCCAGGTACCCTTCCGCAATCCGCGCCATTTGCCGACAGGTTCGGGTACGCCTCGGCAAGGTGTCTCACGACAACTCACAGATGGCAAATCCCAAAGTCAAACGATCATGGCACCGTGTCTTCGCACAAGCAGCGGCCGCACGGCCCGTGATCCGCGAATGGTTTGACTTCGAGCCGGGTCCTCTATAATAAGTTGATCGCATATTAGGACCCAACGATATACAGCCGCAGATGCTCTGCCCGGCTTCCCCGTCTGAGGTATGGTGGTGCATGCTAGTTCGGCGCTCGGGGTTACCTCGGTCACGATTCATAGCGCAGTGCTGTGTTTCCGGCCTGACGTCGGACTCGAACGTGACCCAGGACGATTCTTATGCGCGATTCTTTTCTGCCGACTCGGAGCGATAACGGCGACGTTCGTGGTCGAATGAGCCTGTAGTCCCATCGGATGCCTACGTGTTTCTCCTACCTGGAGCGTCTAGATACGATCTCCTTCAAGTCTCGGACTACCGTACCGTAGTCTCCGCCGAAGCCTCGCGCGTTGGCTATTCTGGCTAAAGCCTGCTCGTCAAGGAGCCAAACAAGCGATTCCAAGAGTCGGTTTGCATCTCTGAGGTAGGTGTCCATTGTGTCTCGCTTGATTTCTCCCCTCTCGACCCTTGCCTCTAGCCGGGTCTCGTATTCCTTCAGCAGCGGGGGATACTCAGCCACGGGCTGTTCCTCCCTTGCGGATTGGTGACCTGCTGGCGGGAAATCACAAGATGATGTGTCTCCGATTGTCAGCAAGTTCTGGCTCTCCTGTCTAACATTGTACATTTCTTGGTGTATCTTGGCAACACCACCCGGGCGGGAAATAGCGCTCGCGTGTTCGACCCCATTCTTATGGCTCTCGCGGGGGCATGTGGTTGATAACGGAGAATGTGGTATAGTACGGCATAGATCGGTCTATGGACACGACGGCGAGAGGATGAAGAACCGTGAAAGTAACAGGCCTCATGAGCAGAGCCAGCACGGGGACAGAAGGGACACTCGCGGCGGAGACTTCGCCCCCATGCGCAGCACGGCGCTCCTGGACAAGCTTCCCGGAAGAGTTCGCCAGTGAAGCCAGATGGAGCCAGGCCGACCGAGGCTTAGTGGCCCTGGCTGGCCGCCCTCTCAGGGCAGTCCCGACCAGGGTGGAGAGGTGCTCCAAGTTGCCTTTCGGAAACCTTCCCAGTCTCATCTTTGGCGCTCCGTGATTTCCCAACCCTGAATGCAGGTGCTTCACGGCACAAAGCACGAGCCTGCCGAACCCTCTATTGCACCGCTTGCAGTGATATCCCCACACGGTCGGCAACCGGGACAGAGCCGGACCGGCGCAGTAGGAATCGGGCGGTGTGCTACTGCGAGAGTGTGGCGGCCTCGAGCCCCTGGCCTCAGGTTCGCCTGTGCATCTCCTCAAACGAGTTCCCTCTCCGTATCTGTCGCATCAAGAATGGTGGGCAAACCAGCGGCAGGACAAGAGAATCACGGTGGAATGCTACGGTATCTGCCCGTGACGCGCTGACTCGGGTTTCACAACGCGTGTACTGCAAGTACTGCAAGCCGGTTTTCCGTAGGGAGTTGCTCACCGTTGTCACTATGAGTTCCCATGTTTCTCCCACGGGTAGTGCTATCGCACCGGGTTATGACGCTCTAGATCTTGTCCGAAGAGGATTATGGGTAGTCATGTCAAACATGGTATGTAGCGGTAGCAGACACATCCTGAAGGCGTTGGAGGCTTCCCAAACGATGAAAGCGACCGGCATTGTGCGACGCGTCGACCGTCTCGGGAGGATTGTGTTACCAGTCGGGCTCAGGCTTCAGCTCAGGATCGATGAGGACACACTTTTGGAAGTCTGCCGGAACAATCATTTCATAGTGCTGGCGAAACATGAGAAAGGGTGCGTGTTCTGCGGCGCCACCGAGGCACTGGCGGAGCACCGAGGGAAGCTCGTCTGTGCGAGCCGTATGGCGGAGATGGCGCAGGTGGGCCATCGGGAGTAGGACGGGAAGCCTTGTCAACCAGGATCGGACGTAAGGCTCAGGGAGCCCTCTCTCAGACCTGCTGGGTAGGTTGCTTTTCACCGGAAGGTTCCCGGACGCGCCCGACCAGTTCAGCGGACACCTAGATGGTTGGAGGTAGTCTGGACGAGAGGTGTCCACATGCCACCGATCAGGCCGCCGTACCCGGCGCAGTCCAGTGCCGAGGCCGTTCGATTGGCACGTGAGAGCGCGAAGGCGATGAGTCAGATCGCGAAGGATCTGGGAGTATCCACCGAGTCATTGCGTAAGCAGGGAGAGACCGATCTAGGGGAACGTGAGGGCTTGCCCACGGCGGAGCGTGAGGAGCTCACGCGACTTAGGCGAGAGGTGCGCGTCCTACGTGAAGAGCGTCAGACTCCGGAAAGAGCCGAGGTTTTCTTTGCCAAGGCGACCGGCCGGACCCGACAAAGGCGTTTCGGTATGTGGTGCATGAAAAGGCCCATCGTACGGTGGCCGCGCCACGTCGGGTACTAGGTGCCTCCACCAGCGGCCACTACGCGTGGCGTACCAGCTGCTCGTCGGGCCGTGCTCGGCAAGATGCTAACCTTATGGAACAGGTCATGCAGATTCACAAGAATGGCCGAGGGACCCACTGGGACCCGAGGATCCATGCGGGGCTTGCCATGGGCATGGGAATTCGCTGTCCGAGGGAAACGGGTGGCACGGCTGGTGCGAAGGGCGGGCCTAGTAGGCGTCCATCGTCGCCGCTCGCGGGGTATAACACGCCGCAGTCCGGCGAGGGAGCCTGCGCCGGACCCGGTGAAGCGACATTTCGCAGCACGGGGTCCCAACCGTCCATGGGTGGTCGACATGACAGAACACGCTGTAGACGAGGGCAAGCTATACCTGGCGGCTGCAATCGACGTGTCTTCCCCGATGGTCGTGGGTTGGTCGATGGATGATCGCCCAGTCGCCGGTCTGGCGGTCGATGGGGTGAATATGGCCGCCTGGAACCGTAGACCTGACCCTGGACTCGTTCACCAGCTCGGTCGCGGGGCCCCTATACTGCCGTAGATTTCGGTCGCGCGATCAAAAAGGCGGGCGTTCTCGGCTTAATGGGTACGGTCGGTGACGCCTTGGACAATCCGGTGGCTGATAACTTCTTTGCCCCGCTCAAGACCGAGCTACTCGGCCGGTACACCTGGCGCACAGTCGCCAGGCTCAAGCGTCGTCCATCTTCGAATACGTTGAAGGCGTCGAGAGCCACAGGCGTCGTCACTCAACCCTCGGATGCTCAAGTCCCCTGGATTACGAAAGGAGGTGGGCTCACAAAGAGCGAATCCGCAAGCAGTCTAGGCAGTCCGTCGCCCAGATCAAGAGTGTCCACAGGACCGGATCAACTCCAACACCAGCTTGGGAGGGTTTACGGATGGGTGCGGTATTGGAGGTCCAATATGAAGAGATAGAACAACTGAGCGATCGGCAGCTAACTGATCTTTTGCGGCGGCTCCTTTACCTTGAGGCGCAGTCATTCAACATACCTATGTCTTCGGTTGCAGTACCTCTGAAGATCGATGTCCCCGACGGCGGCGAGGATGGTCGAATTCGATGGGATGGACAGCCCGACCACACTGCCTGGATACCTAGTCGGTTCACCGTGTTTCAGTGCAAGGCGCGCAAGATGGAACCGGCAGAGTGTCGCAATGAGGTGCTCCGAGATAAGGTACGAGAGCTGAAGCCACGCATAGAGGAGGTCCTCGACGCCGGAGGGAGTTACGTGCTCTTCTACGGCCGGAGCTGCAATAAGAATGAAACCCAACCACGAGAGAACGAGATTCGCCGGGCGATTGCGAGTGCGGGCAAGGCGTACGCCGACACCGCGGACATCAGAATCTACGATGCGAATCGCATTGCGGGTTGGGTCAACAAGTACATAGCCGCTGTCGCAGCAGTGAAGGCTTACGTGGGGGGGACCATTCCGGAAGGCCTGCTGACGTGGAACGAGTGGGCGGGCTATAGGGGCCATGAGCTGGGGTATGTTACGAGCGACAAGCTTGCCGGACACATCCGCGACATACGCAACCATTTCCGGGAGCCGCGAAGAGTAGCTCGCATTTGCGGGCTTCCCGGGCTCGGGAAGACGAGGTTAGCCCTTGAGGCATTCAGACCGCCGAAGGATCCCGCAGAGGATCTCTTTGGGGAGATGCAGAGCAGCCAGGTCGTGTATCTGGATGCAGCTGGGACTGGGCAGGCTCTGCCCGCTACCGTAGCCGGGTGGCGCAGGAAGGGGCTTACGGGGATACTGGTTGTGGATGACTGCCCGCTTGACTTGCATCAGCATTTGTGCAGGGAAATCGAGCATCGGGACAGTCTCATGAGCCTCCTTACTCTCGATGACGAGCCCGGCAATCTTGGTCCAGACTCGTACGTAATCCAGATGGAACCTGCTCCAGACGAGGTTATTCGGGGCATTCTCGAACAGGCATTTCCAAAGTTGCCGCGAGCGGACATGGACAGGATAGTATCTTTTGCGCACGGTTTTCCGCTTATGGCCGTCCTGCTGGCCGGGGCACGCCTGAGCCGCGAGGATACGATCGGGCTGTTGCACGACGATGTGCTGATGAACAAGCTGATCTGGGGTAGGGAACAAGAGGACCAGGTGAGTCTCAAAGTGATTACTGCGTGCGCCTTGTTTGAGCGAATTGGGTTCGAGGGCGAACACGACAAAGAGCGCAAGTTCGTTGCCCAGGAAATCTGCGGAATCGACCCGGGCGACTTCTACCAGCGAGCGATGAGCTTCGTTCGCCGCGGTATATTAAGCGTCCGCGGGCATTTTGCACAGGTGATACCTAGGCCACTGGCAGTACGTCTTGCGGCTGACTGGTGGACGCGCTGCGCTCCCGAAACAGCAGCATCGCTACTTGCCGGCCCGATGCCGGGCACGCTGGCAGCAGCATTATGCGATCAGATGGCAAAACTGCACTTCCTTCCTAAGGCACGGGAGGTGGTCAGCAAGCTATGCGGAGACAACGCCCCTTTTGGCCGGGCGGAAGTGCTGAACTCGGAGAGGGGCTCTCGGCTCTTCCGCTCTCTGGTTGAGGTCAACCCTGAGGCAACGGTCGAAACGCTGTGGCGGGTCTTCGGACACTGGTCCCGTGACAGACTCTTGGAGGTGGGATCGGGCCGTCGGAACTTGGTGTGGGCGCTTGAGAAGCTCTGCTTCCATGAGAGTACTTTCCCCACGGCTGCGCGTCTCATGCTCGCCCTTGCGGGCGCCGAGAACGAAACGTGGGCAAACAACGCAACCAATCAGTTCCTTCAATTGTTTCAGGCCTTCCTGTCTGGCACTGAGACGCCCGCGTCGCAACGATTGGACGTGATAGACGAAGCACTCGCCTCCAGCGTGAGGGAGCATCGAATACTGGCCGTGAAGGCCCTGGGAAGGGCCCTGAGAGCCTTTCATTTCTCGCGCGTTGGCGGGCCTGAAATACAAGGCAGTCGCCCCACGTTGAAAGACTGGCAGCCGAAGGTCTGGGGGGAGGTCTTTGACTACTGGCGTGCTGCCCTCAGCCGCCTGACTCCTCTTGCATGCGAGGACGGCGAGATTGGCGATCTGGCCCGAAAGCAGATTGCTGACAGCATTCGGGGCATGGTTCACTATGGTCTTGTCGACGATGTGGAGAGATCTCTGTCCGCCATCGTCAGTCATAGGGGACCATTCTGGCCGGACGCACTGGGTGAGGTTCAGGAAGCCCTCCGTTTCGAGTCTCCGATGATGCCCGGGTCCGTGCAGGAGAGACTGCAGCAGTGGATCTCCATGCTTCAGCCAAAGTCGACCGAGGAACGCCTGCGCTTGTTTGTCAGTGTGCCTCCGTATGGGGACGTAAGGAAAGAAGAGAACGGAACATATACCGATCTGGCGCGGGAAAAGGCAGAGAGGTTGGCGGAGGAATTGGCACTTGAACCTCGGACGCTGTATGAGCATCTATCTCTGATCTCTCGTGGAGAACAGCGCCAAGGCTATGCGTTCGGCCGTCGTCTGGCGCAATGTATTGCCGATCCGCATGGCTTTGCTGAAGCGGCCTGCGACGCCCTGCGCGCAGTGCCGCCCGATGATGCGAACCCAAGCGTACTTGGCGGGTTTCTGTCTGGCATTCAGTCGAGTCTGCCATCACTTGTGGCGCAGACGCTGGACGAAGTTGCGCGGGACAAGGATCTCGTACGTCATCTCGTAGAGCTTACCAGGCTCGTTAGGCCCGAGGAGGCTGATCTCAAACGAGTACTGGACGCAGTGAAGGCCGGCAGGATTCCTGTCGAGCAACTACGTGCGTTTGCATACGGTAGCGTTCTGCGCCATCTCCCCACCGGGACAGCAGTCTCGTTCTGCGATTCCATGCTTCAGTACGGCGAGACCGGGGCGGCAACCGCGCATGAAGTGCTCTACATGTACTCGTGGAACGACCCTGAGAAGTGGAATGAATGCAAGCACGCATTGCGTAAGGTGGTCCTGACTCCCGGTCTGCTCAGGAGCATGGGGCGGGGCACCTTTGGAGACGTCTACTGCTGGCAGGAGACGGTTCTACAACTGCTGAGCGCGCCTGAAGGAGACTGGGAGCTAGCAGATCACATCGTCCGAGAAGTGCTTTGTCTGTGTCAGGAAGAGGAGACAGCCCTGAGGGTACACGACTCTCTGGTGCACGTTCTCGGGGTTGTGCTGTCTAGGTACGCGGAGAGTGCTTGGCCCGCGCTCGGTGAAGACCTCTTGTCCGAAGACTGGGGGGTAGAATTCTGCCTGCGCACCCTCCTGGCCTCAAACGATTGGCCGGGTGGGCACAACGGGGCGATCGCTGAGTTGCCGGCGGAGGTCTTGCTAGACTGGTGCGAGCAAAAGGGAGAAAACGCCCAAGTCATTATTGCGAGGCTAATGCCTCTCCTTACCGATGGAAGCGAGACAGCGTCGTGGCACTCACTGGCCCTGTCATTCATCGACCGGTTCGGCGAGAACCCCGGTGTCCTGTCAAGCATCGAGGCGAACATGTCTTCTTTCGGCTGGACGGGCTCCAGCATTCCGCACTATGAGAAGAGGATTCGTGCTCTGGAGGAGTTGAGGACGCATCGTCTCCCCGAGGTTCGGCGGTGGGCGCAACAGCTCAGCGGCAGGTTTCGTGACAAGGTAAGGGAGGAGAAACTACGTGAGGAGGATCGCGAATGGGGGGTGCACGGATGACTGCGTGCCCGGCTCGGATTGATCGTCCGGGTGTCCCGGGTTCGAGTCCCGGATGGCTCACCAAGTTTTTGGGGTCTCGGCGAGCGGCACGGTGCGCCGTCGAGGCAAACATACAGTCTAGGTACCTGGAAATCGAAAACCCTGGGGCGGGCCTGCTTGATGCGAAGCTCGAGGCCGGCAAGTTCAACGAGAATGGTTTCCCACGGGTTCTCCTGTTTGTAGTCACCGCGCGCCACGTAGATCTCGCCCTGAGCGGACAAGGCGGGGCCAAAGTCCCCCTTGGTCGCCAGCACCTCAAGGCATGCCTCTTCGGCCAAGCACGAGTCTCCGAGACCGCGCGCGGAGTCGGCAACGCTTTCGGCAACGCTTCTCATGGTTCTCCTTCACCCTTTGACCGCCCCTGCAGACACGCCCTTGGTGATGTGGTTGCGGAAGATGAGGTAAAAGGCAAGCATCGGAAGCATCCCGATGACAAGGGCGGCGAACTGCTTTCCGTAATCGGACGACAGCGTGCCGGAGAACTTCAGGATCCCCACGGGTAGCGACTTCAGGGAGTTCTTTGATACGAGGATGTTTATGAGCATGAACTCGTTCCAAACGCTCGTAACGCTGAGTATCGCAAGTGTAGTCGCGACAGGCCTCGCCATCGGCATGACTATCGAGGCGAAGATCCTAAGGTAACTGGCGCCGTCGATCCTGGCAGACTCAATTATCGAGTCGGGGATGCTTTTGATGTACTCCGTGCACAGGTACACGCCCAACGGAAGCCCTATTCCCACATACGGGATTAGGACCCCAAGGCGAGTGTTGTATAGATGCGTGGCGCTAGCCATCAGGAAAAGCGGCACCATGATGGATTGCAACGTCAGCAGGATGCCGATGACGAAGCTGCCGTGGAGGAAGGGCGTCGCGCGAGACCTGAGTTTGGCGAAAGCAAATGACGCCGCCAGCGAAATGAGCACTATCGCCCCCGTTGATACGCTGGTGTAGAGCAAGCTGTTGAGGAATAGCCCGCCAAAGTCGCCAATACGCCAGGCATTTGGATAGTTCGCGACGGTCCAGTGTTCTGGCAGACCAAGCCTGTTCACCTGGAACTCCTGAGTAGTCTTGACGGAGCTCAACACGAGCCAGACAATTGGGTACGTCGTCATCGCGGTAAATGCCAGTAGCACAAGATAGACCAGGATCCGGCCCACTAGCCCAATCTCTCTCCCCACAATCCTCTTCGGCACGGAGCACGTCTCCCACATCATTCCCGACCCCCAAACCGTCCCTCGATCGCCTTCGTGACTAAGATCAGGGCAAAACTGATGATCACCATGAACGTCGATATGGCGTTGGCCAACGGATAGTCCGGCGCGCCACGGAACGCGTTGTCGTACATATAGAGAGAGAGCACGGACGTCCGCCTTGCGGGGTTGCCGCCGGTCATGGCGAAGATCAGGTTGAAGCTCTGCAGCGAGCCTGATATGGCAAGGATAGCCGAGGTCACGACGACCCCGGAAAGAGACGGCAGTACAACGTATCGCAGCACCTGGCCTTCGGACGCGCCGTCGATCCTCGCGGCTTCTATGATGTGAGGCTCGATCTTCTGCAAGTTCGCCAGGAAAATGATAAGGTAGGTTCCTGTATACATCCACAGCATCACGAAAAGCACCGGCAGCATGGCAGTCCTCGGGTTTATGAATAGAGTGTTCTCCCACCCTGGCCTAACCGCCTGCATGAACTCTGAAAACGGCCCGTACGGTGAGAAGAACGACTGCCAGAGGATGCCGACGACTATCGTGGATATGGTGCATGGAAGGTATATCATCGTCTGAAAGAAGCCTGGCATTTTCACGAGCTTCCTAAACAGGATGTAAGCAAGCACGAAACCGAGAGGGATCTGCCCGAAGACAGAGATGAAGACGATCAAGAAGTTGTTCTTCAGCGCTATCCAAAAGTACGGGTCGGAGAACATCCTCGTGTAGTGAGCAAGTCCGACGAAATGGACCGGATTGGCGGTGCTGAAAAGACGCCCACCGTTGTAATCGGTGAGACTCAACGCCACCGAGAACACCGTTGGGAAGGTCATGACCAGCCAGTACACTATGACGGCCGGCAGCACCAGCACGAGGTACGCGCGGCGTTCTTCTGCCGCCTTCCACTTGCTCTGCTTCATTATAGGCTGCCTCCACTTGGTCGACCAGCTTGCAAGCTCACTCGAGCTCACGTCACACGCATGGTAGCCTATCCTGCAGACCCGCACGGAAACCAGAGGGTTCGCGATGGTGCGTGCGCTGCCCGGCCTGAGCGCCGCGGAAACCTGTGGCCTCCCGTACCGACCCCGTACCGACGGGCCGCGCCGAGCCGCCGACGGGGCGGCCTCATAGCCTACGCATCGAGACCTACCCCGCCGGCTGTCTCCGACGACGAATCCACCTGCTCATCCCCAAGAGCTACTTCTGCGTTGCCCTCCAGCTTTCAAGGGCTCTTTGCACCTTCGCGGCCACCTGCTCCGGAGTGGAGATCCCGAGCCCGATCTCCTGGAGACCCACGTTCAGCGGGCCGTACACCTGTGCGTGCAACACGTTGTCCAGCACGTACGTGCCGCTGAACCTCCCGTAGAACTGAGCCCGCTCCTGCGCCAGAGGCTCCAGCTTGTCGCTGGTCACACCCTTCCTCGACGGGAACGCCGCTCCGGTCTCAAGGCGGATCTTCTGGACCTCAGAAGACGTGAGCCACATTATGAGCTTCCACGCCGCTTTCTCCTTCTCAGACCCGGCCGGGATCTCGGCGTTCATTCCGAACCCCACGCCCGGGACAGAGGACGTGGTGCTGTGGTTGATCTCGCCAGGTATCTGCGGGAACACAGTCATGACGTAGTCCCTCTGTTCCGCGGGCGGGATGAGGGCCCTGCCGGTAGAGGGATCGGTAAGGAAGTTGCTCACCTTCCAGTCACCATCGATCATGAACGGAGCCTTGCCCGAGGCGAACAGGCCGTTCACCTCGTTGTACGGCGTCTGCAAGATCTTTCTACTGAGGACTCCGTCGGTGTAGAGCGACTCGTAGAACTTGAGCGCTTTCACGAACGGAGCGTCGGTGAACTTGGCCTTCCCCGCTAACACTTCGTCAATGAACTTGTCGCCGCACAGCCTGCCGGCGATCATGCTGAAGAAGCAGGATTGCATCACCCAATCGTCCTGGGCTCCCATGAGAATGACGTCCTTGCCGGCAGCTTTCAACTTCGGAACCATTGCCTTCAGCTCATCATAGGTCTTGGGAATCGCGAGTCCCATCTCGCGGAGCATCTCGGCGTTGACATACAGCACGTGAGTCGCGGTGACGCCGATCGGTAGCTCGGCGAGATATCCGCCGGCCTGGGGCACGAGCGCCGCCTCTGAGAACTCCTTCCTCATTTCTCCGAGAAGGGGCGCTAGATCCTTCACCAAACGCTTGGTATGGAGAGTACTCGACCTTCCCCCCGGCCACATGTACATCACATCGGGCAGCTGTCCCGCAGCTGCGTATGCCTCTGTCTTCTGATGGAACGGCTCGTTGAAGAGGTCCTCGCGTTCGATCTTGATATCGGGGTTGTTCTTCTCGAAAGCGTCCCAAACCTCCGTGATCTCACGGTACGCGGAAGGGCTCGTTGCATCGAGATAGTTGAGGACCCTCAAGACGATGGGTTTGTCCGCCGCTACGCTCACGTTGCCTCCGAGCCCACCCATGACGGCACAGGCCACCAAGACACAGACGAACATCACAAGTGTCTTTCGCTTGCCGGAGAACATGTCGTTCCCTCCTTGCCTTGTATGCCTTGCAGTACCAGACTCATGAACCGTGGCAACTCGTCCGACTCCCCCGACGGCCCCGAAAACCTGTGGAGAGCGTCATTCGTTCACATCTTGACAGGCACCACCCCCTTGGGACTTGCTTTGCCGGCCATCACCCGCGCGAGTGCATGGAGAACGGTTCTTTCAGTGCTGTAGGTGAACACGGCGGGAGCCCGCCTTGAGAGTGCGGCTTGCAGCATGCGCGTTTCGCGAGGATCCCTGATGCCTATCAGTAGCAGGCTCGCAGTGGCCTCCAGCGCTCGCGCCAGCGCCGCCTGGCCTGGAGCTCTCCCACCGTTTCTCACTACGAAAGCTACTCTAGGACGAATCGCCGCCCCCGTGGCCGCGGTCGTGTGCGACTCCGGCGTCTTTGCATGACGAGCCCCCCGAGCCATGGCTCTCCAGGAGTCCATCACTCGCGCGACGACCTCCTTGATCTCCCGGGGATCCGGGTCCATTGAGCAATGCACCCTCGCACACGTGATGCCGACGGACTCGAGCGCTTGGAGGAGCAACGAGGCGTCGACCGAGTCCTCGGCTAAGGTGATGCGGTCCATAGACGGGGTCACGAGCACCACCGGTGTCGGCTCGAACTTCCAGGAGCCCGGGACGTCTCCGTCTACGAACGTAACCACCCGCTCACCGAGGCTGTCCAGGAACCGGCTTCGGGCTTCTGGCGGCAACAGGGAAGCGAGAGGTGCGGTAGGCGGCGCCCCGGCCGTGGCAGCGAGCCCCTGTTTCCAGTCGTGTATCCTTGCCACCGACCGCTCCACCCTCTCGGTGCTGAGTCTTCCGGAGAGAACAGCGCCGCAGACGGCCTTGAAGGCAGCCTCCTGAAGCTGTGGCGTGTGGCTGATGAGAACCATGTCGCAACCGGCCTCTATCGCCATCACCGCGGCTTCGGGAACGGAGCTCACCTCTCGAACCCCGCCCATCTCGAGACAATCGGTGAGCACGACGCCGTCGAAGCCTAGATGCTTCCTGAGAAGCCCCGTCACCAAGAGGTGTGATAGCGAGGCGGGTAGACGTGGGTCAATGTCGACGATCTTGACGTGGGCCACCATCAACGCAGCTTGGGGAAGCCCGGCCACTTCTATGAACGGGACGGCGTCCTGTGCCAGGAGAACGTCTTTGGACATCCGGCATTCCGGCAGAGAGAAATGGGAGTCCTCGGGTACGCTCCCATGGCCCGGAAAGTGCTTTGCCACAAAGCGCACTCCGGACTTGGAAAGCCCATCGGCGTAAGCCGTTCCGAGCTCCGCGACTTTCTTCGGATCGTCGCCGAAAGAGCGCGTGCCGACGGCGGGGTTCAGAGGCTCGCGAGCAAGGTCGAGGACCGGAGCGAGGTTTGTGTTGATGCCGAGAGACAGGAGATCCCGCCCGGTCACGTACCCCGCCAAACGGGCGGCCTCGGGATCTCCCGTGGCCGCAAGCCCCATGTTGCCCGGAAGCGACGAGACGAGCCTTCTCAGCGGAGACAGGCTTCCTCCCTCTTGATCGATGGCGATTATGGGCGGGCCGCAATCCTGATCGCGCTGCGACGCCAGGTCAGCAAGCGTACCGGTCAGCCCCCGCACCTGGGCCGAGTCGCGCACGTTTCGGCCGAACAAGATGAATCCGCCGGACGGACAGCGGGAGTAGTGCGCCTCGAAAGGAGGGTCTACAACAGGCCCCGGAAGGCCAGTGATGAAAAGCTGTCCGATGAGTGACTCCACACGCTGTGTCATTGGCTCGCTCCTTTGTTTGCTCTTCTGTCTAGGGACGACGAGTCACACAAACCCTTCGGACATGATGATAAGCCTGTGTTGTGGTTGAACGCGCACGGAGGCGTGACGCACGTGACGCGCAGGGAATGGCGACTCGGCATGGGACCGCGGCTACGCACGGGACGATAAACGTGCATGGGATAGGAGGCGCGCGCCGAATAGGAGATGAGCGCGGGTCGCCGGCTGCACGCGGGATGGCGGACGCACATAGGATGCTGCGAGGACATGGGATGCCGCAGGGACACGCGATACTGCAGGTGCACGGGATGTAGTAGGTTCATCGTATGTCGCACTCGCATAGGGCGTCGCAGGGACACGGGGTCTCGGCTGTGCACGCGAAAGTGTGGCTGGAAACTTCTATGCTGACTGCAAAGAAGCTGGCGTACTTCACCGTCAACTCGCTGCATTGTCCTCACCTCGCCGCAATGGCCACCCGAGTCTCGACGACCTCGATCGTTTCGGGAAGACCCGCCACGCACGCGTTTTTCGATGCTTCATCCGTGCGACCCCTGCACGCGCACTGCGACTATATCCGGGGGGTGAACCACTTATCGATCACGATGCCCACCGCTCCGCGTATGTCGGAGTCCTCCCCCAGCGCCGATCCTCGCACTTTGAGCGTCTTTCCCAACCCGCTCCGCTTCATTATCTCGTTGCAGCGCTTCTCCACCGGGTCGCAGAATCGCTCCCCAAGCTCCCCCCAGAGCCCTCCGACTACGATGAGGTCGAGATCCAGCATCGTGGCTGCAACCGACGCCATCACCCCGAGCGCCTCAGCCGCCTCGTCCATCATCCGCCGGGCTGCCTCGTCACCCGACGTGATGAGCCTGAAGAAGTCGCGCGGCTCCTCTAGGTGTACTCCTGTCTCGGTCTCGTACCGTCTTAGCAGTCCTTGAGCGTACAGGTATGTCTCTAGGCATCCGTGCTGGCCGCACACGCACTCACGTCCGTCCCTGACTACAGGAGCATGCCCGATCTCACCGGCCATCCCGCGCGGGCCGGCCATGAGACTCCCACCGCAGACAATACCCGCCCCTACGCCGGTATCCGTCTTCAGATACATGAAGCTCGATACGTCCCGCGCACAGCCGAACCACAGCTCGGCCAGGGCTGCCGCGTTGGCGTCGTTCTCGACGACGACCGGAAACCCCAAAGCGCTTTCGAGCACCTCGGATATCCGCACATCGCTCCATCCAAGGTTCACTGAACGGACGAGCGTACCGCTCTCCGAGCTGACTATGCCGGATATGGCAAGCCCACTCCCGAGAATGTGCTCCCGGTTTACACCGTTCATACCCAAAAGAAGTTCGAACTCTCTCGAGAGTTCGGCGATGAGGCTCTTGGGCTCGAGCGAATACGGTCGGAACTTCCTCTTGGCGAGGATCCTTCCTTTGAGATCGCACAACCCGAGGGCGACACCATCCCGCACCAGCTGAATGCCGACGACGTAGAGCTTGTCGTAGTTCAGTCTGAAAATGATAGGCTTTCGTCCACCGGTAGATTCCGCGACCTTGTACTCGCTTACAACTCCCTGCTCAACTAGCTCTGAGATGATTCTCGTCACAGTCGCCGGGCTCATGCTCGTAATCTGGGAGATCCTCGACTTCGAGCACGCGCCTTCGCGGTACAACGTCTGGAGCGCCGAAACCACGTTGAACGACCTTATGAACCTGGTGCTGGAAAGAGAGCGTCTGTTGCCCGGCATCGGATCCAACGCACCCCTTTTATCACTATGCAAAGAACGCGTCTTTATGATACTCCCGGGGCTCGTCCATGTCAATGGATGTGGGATATCTCTGTCGTCGGTCTGTGATAATGTCACCCTGTAAGCGGTCTGAGAAGATGTGGCTCTTCGTCAAGTTCAGGCCATCTAGGCACTACCTGTCGAAGCCTGCCGGTTGAACCCTGCCGGGGCTGCTGGCATGGTGAGGGTCAGATGTATGCACATATAGAGGAGAGACGGTCGTACTCATGCCAGCAGCGATGTGTCCGGGATTCCGGGTGATGGGCGTGCAGGAGAACAAGAGGCGGCCGTGAAGGCACCGGTGTCTCGAGCAGTGGCCCAGTTCCGAGCACGTACCGGGGTGTGTGCCTCATTGGGGAAGAGCAAAGGGCCGAAGGCGCCCGCCGTCGCCGCGTCATTGCGCCGCGACCCTACTCATACTCTCTTGTCTCGCCAGCCATCTCGCGATCCCACGCCACCGGGGTTTGCCCTCGGGCCTGCTCGCACCTCGCGGGACTTCCGCCGAGCTTCGTACGAGGGGCTTTGGCGGGAGTTCCCATCAGCTCATCGCTGCCGGCCTTGCCGTCGGGTTTCCTCCAAGACCGCCCTCGGGATTGCCCGGTGGAACCTGCGGCCGGTGCCGCCAACACCGCCAGCGCCACCGGCCCACCCACCCCACGCCGCCCAGCGAACCACTCGCGGCGCCATCCATCACCCACAGCGCGACCCATGCGACCCACGCAATCAACGCCGCCACAGCCGCCACAGCTGCCACCGGCCAGGAGGCGCCCCTGTTCACTCACTCGCTACTCGTTCGGAGGACTGTATACCACGAAATACTCGGTGGGCCCGTGGTTTACATTGATTACCTCATGAGCCTCACCGGGATAGATCAAGATGCCTGTCCCCGCAGGGACTCTGTGCGCTTCCTTTTCGTTGCGCACTTCCAGTTCTCCCGAGACCACGAGCAGGAAGTGCTCCGAGACGGCATGGCTGTGCGAGACGCCGAACCCGCCCTCTTCCATCTTGGCGAAGTGAAGAGTGAAGTTCTTCGCTCCCACGCTCTTGTCGATGATGTTCCGGTGATAGAGGCCCTTGCGGTTTTCGATTTTCACCAGCGGCAACTTCTCCAGGGTGACAGTCTTCATCTCAGTACCCCCTTCGTTCTTGACGTGTTCCAGCCGGTTCGCTCCAACCGGCCTGCTTCAACCGGCTTGCTTCAGCAGGGTTGGTTCAAGTCGGTCGATTACGCGGCAACCGCCCCACCAGCCTGCCTTGAGCTCGTGAAGACGTACAAGGTCATGACCAAGATGACAACCGCACCAATGAGGTCCGTCAACAAACCAGTGTGGATCATCAAAGGAGCCGCCGCAAAATACACTGCCCGCTCCCAGGCGCGCAGATTACGGAAGAGCCAGCCCTGAAAGCCCGCGGCAAAAGCAACTGTGGCCATCATTAGGGTGACCACGATCTCGAGACCGCTGAGGAACGGGTGTCCATAGACGAAGACTTGCGGGCGGTAGATGAATAAGAACGGCAGTAGGTACATGTAGATCCCGAGCGGGACCGCGTGAAGACCAGTTTTCATCGGATTGCCCCCGGAGATGCTGGCAGCAGCAAAGGCGGCCACGCATACAGGAGGCGTGATGTTGGAGATCACTGAAAACCACATGCACACCATGTGTGCATATACGTGATTCACCCCGAGCTGGATCAAGGAAGGAGCCGCCAGAATGGACATGATGATGTAGGAGGCGGTCGTCGGCAAGCCCATACCGATTATGGTCGCGATCAGGGCAGTCAAGACCACGGTCAGGAACAGATTACCTTGCCCCACAGAGAGAATCAGGCTCGAAAGCTTGACGCCAAGACCTGACAGAGTGAGACTCGCCATCACGATCCCCAGGGTCCCTGCGGTCGCGCCGACGCTGAGTGAACTCCTGCCGGCATCCTCCAGCGCGGCAAGGAACTTCTTGAGGGTAAACCTGGTGTCCCTCCGGAACATGCTGCACACTACGACGAACGCCGAGCCCCAGAAGGCTGTCGCGGCGGCCGAGTAACCCAAGGCGATGACGATGACGACGGTCACGATGGTGAATATGTAGTACCAGCCCTTCTTCATTACCTGGGAGAAAACCGGCAGTTCCGCCCGGCTCAAACCACTGAGCCCTCTTCGCCGCGCTCTGAAATAGACCATCAAGGCTAGGCTGTAGTAATAGATCAAAGCCGGCGTGAAGCTAATCAAGACAATAGTAGAATACGGCTGCTCAGTGAGCGTTGCCAGGATGAAAGCGGCCGCGCCCATGATGGGAGGCAGTAGCTGACCGCCTGAGGAAGCGGCGGCCTCTACCGCGCCCGCGAACTCAGGAGTATAGCCCACCTTCTTCATCATGGGAATGGTGAAGGTCCCGGTCGCCACCACATTGGCTACTCCGCTCCCGGAAATGCTGCCAAAGACCGCACTGCCGGCCACCGCGATCAAGGCGGGTCCTCCAGGCACGTGCCCCGTGAGTGAACTGGCCAGTTCGATGAAGAAGTCGCCCG
Source organism: Clostridia bacterium (assembly GCA_050261175.1). GTDB lineage: Bacteria > Bacillota > SHA-98 > UBA4971 > UBA4971 > UBA6256. Next base: position 10,595 of record JBLNDA010000109.1, on the reverse strand, counting down.
CGCCCGATGCTTTCAAGAAGGATCCGAAAATCAGGAATGGGACGATATAGGTGGCAAACGTGGACACGATTGTCCCGAAGATGCCGCTGGTGTAGTAGAAGTACTCAACCATGGAGGACAGGCGGATACCGCCGTGCCTGAATATCCCGGGCAAATAGGGGCCGAAATAGGTCAATCCGAGCATGACGAGGCCGATGATGGGCAGGACGTTCCCCATTGCCCTACGGGTCACTTCCAAGGAGATCACGATTGCAATCAGACCGAAGACCAGATCCCATTGGTTGGTCCAGCCCGCCCGCAGAGCCGCATACTCCCTGTACTCGACCATCCAGTAGATGACGGATGCACACGCTAACACGACTAGAATGGCGTCCAACACATATAGAAGTTTGCTCTGGGGCCATCTCTTGGAGGCGGGATACAGGAGCATGGCGAGCAAGAACGTGACTAGGAGATAAACGCCAAGGTGAGTCTCGCTCGAAATGATCCCGAAACCGGCCGTATAGAAGTAAAACGCGGAAAAAGCGATGGCGATGAGCTTGACGAGCAGCTTGGTAGTACTGCCAAGTTGACGCATTTCCGTGCCTCCTTTGTCCACCCGTACGCAACGCGACCGCAGGCTCTGCTCCAGACAAGCGTTTACAGGACTGCTCTCCTCATCCACCCGGCAGAAAGAAGGGGAACAGGGATAGGCTCCCTGTTCCCCTGAGAGCTGTTAATGCTGTTGTTCCTTCCAGAAACGCTCCGCACCAGGATGATATGGTATACCAAGCGCCTTGACAGCCTCCGGGTCGTTACCCATCGGCTTCCACTGCGGATGCACGTCGGCCAGGTACTTCCTGCCCTCCGGGCTGAAGATGATCTTCATCATCTGATACACGACATCGTCAGGCACGGACTTACTCGCGACCTGATACACGCTGAACATGAAACACGGCACGTCCTTAGTCTGTCCCTTGTATGTATTCGCCTTCATGAACCCTTTGGAGAAGAAGGGAGCCTGCGCGACAATCTTGTCCAGCTGCTCATCGGTGAAGGGAATGACGTAGATGTCTCTGGTGGCAGCCAGTTCGACTATTCCGGCGGCCGGCGACCCGCTCATTCCTATCGCGTCAACTTTTCCGTCTTGAAGGGCCCGGGCAGCCTCGTCAAAGGCCAATTCGGATTCGATAACCTTGATGCCGAGCGTCCGGAAAGTAAGTCTGGAGTTGTCACTCGTACCGGAGCCGGGCGAGCCCAGAACGACCCGCTTGCCTTCGAGATCCTCCAGGGTCTTGATCCCCTTGTTGGCCAAGGTCACGAAATAGTGGTCGCTGCGGTAGATTTCGAACATGATCCGGGGAGCGTCGCTCGCCCGCCCTTCCATGATCCCTTTTCCATTCCAGCACTCCCACAGGTGAGAGGAGTAGGACATGGTGAGAGCGGCTTCACCTGTAGCCAACCGCCGGGTATTCTGGACCGAACCGCCGCTCGCGACCATATCGACTCTGATATCAGCCGGCAGTTTCTCGTTGAGTAGCTTTACCAATCCCCCGATCATCGTGTACCAGGTGCCGCCAGGATTGCTGGCGCTGTAGGCATACCTCTGCACCGCACCAACCGTTCCGGTGGACAGACAAACCGCCAATGTAACGATCAGTAGTGCTGCGACCAGATAACGCCTTCTCATCTTCCACTTACCCCCTTGTTCTTTGTTGTTTTTCCAGGAACAAGAGACCGGAGAACTGTGTGTCCTGCCACCCCCTCGCAGATCAGAGACTAATGAGGCGTGGAACGAGTGACGCTTCAAGAAAGGCCCTTTTCCCGTTTCCCGACTTCACCTGGATCTTCGTCTACTGCTGTGGATGAACGATAACCTTGATGGCATTGTCAATCCGTTTCGTATAGGTCTCGAAGGCCTGATTGATGTCTTTGAGCGCGAACTCATGGGTGATCAGTGGTTTCAGGTCTATCCTCTTCTGAGCGGCCATGGAAAGGGCCCGCCTCACGTTACGCCGTCCTTCGCCGCGCACGGTGTACAGATTGACGTTGCGGACGACCGCCTTGGAGATGTTCACGGTAACGGGACCCTTGTAGAAGGCCACCATGACAATGGCGCCTCCGGGCCTGGCCATGTCAAGGGCGGACTCGAGTGAGGAGGAAACCCCGGCCGCATCAAACACGACGTCGGCTCCCGCCCCGTTGGTCAGCCCTTTCACCACTTCAACTGGGTCTTGCCCTTCGCTGATATCGACCACGCAATCGGCACCCATTCTCTTGCCCAGTTCGAGCCGGCCTTTGCGGGTGCCTGTGAGGATCACCCTTCCCGCGCCAAGCGCTTTGGCCGCCTGAACGAGGGCTAGGCCGATGGGTCCAGGACCGATGACCGCCACGGTATCACCGGCAATGTAGCCACCCATGGCATCAATGGCGTAGAAAGCTGATCCGGCCGTCGTAATCAATGCTGCCTCTTCAAAGGATATCTCATCGGGGATCTTATAGAGGGTATTCACGTGGTTCAGCGCGTACTCGGCGAACCCGCCGTTCGCGGTCATCCCGTTGGCGGCGTGTCCTTTCTTCCGGTTGCCGAAATTCAGACAGGCGGTATACTGTCCCATGATGCAGTTGTGGCAGCGGCCGCATCCCTTGTGGACCTCCACCGCAACCCTGTCTCCAACCTTGAATTCATCCACAGTCGAGCCGACCTGGGCTACCACGCCGGCGTACTCATGGCCCATGATGAAAGGAAGCGGTGGCTCTCCGGGCATACCGTGATCTCTGATCTCAACGTCAGTGCCGCATATCCCGCAGGCCTCCACCCGAAGCAGTACTTGATCGGGACCCGGGACCGGAACGTCGGTTTCAAGGACTTCAATCCGCCCACGGGCGACCAGATGAGCCGCGCGCATTCTCCTGGGGATGTCCATGCCTCTTCCCTCTTTCACTCATCTTTTCTTGAGATGCTTCCATTTTTCCAACCGCAAGACCTCAGGATTGGCGATCTTGTCCGGCTCATAGCCGTTGAAGAGGTCGATCACGCGCCTGACAGCCTCGGTAGCCATCCTGACCACGCACTCTTCGGTCAAGGCGGCGGTATGAGGGGTGAGAATCACATTGTCCATCTCCAGCAGGGGATTATCGGCCTCGATAGGTTCGTTCTCGAATACATCCAGCCCGGCCCCTCTGATGACCCCTTCCTTCAGCGCCCTGATCAGGTCCTGCTCATTCACGACTCCACCGCGGGAGACATTGACGAGATAGGCTTCTGGCTTCATCAAATTGAGTTGTTCCCAGGCAATCAAGTTCCGGGTGTACTTGTTCAGAGGGACATGAATGGAGACCACATCAGAAGCTCGGAGCAGTTCTTCCAGACTTACAAAGTCAACTGTGTCACTGAAGCCTCTCTTGATTTCTTCAGGCAATAGAGGATCATAAGCCAGAAGTTTGGTCTTGGACAGAGGAGAAAAATAGTCGGCCAGAATCTGCCCGATTCTGCCGAACCCTATGATCCCAAGCCTCTTTCCCAGTACGTCTTGCGGGTAATTCTTGAACCGTATCTTGAAGTTGTTCTTTCGAACCTCTCTATCCATCAAGAACAGTTGTTTGAACAAAGCCAGGATCAAGGAGAGGGTGTGCTCGGCGACGGTACTCGCGTTCACGCCGAGGCTGGATGTGACAATGACCCCCTTTTCCGTGGCAGCCTTCAGGTCGACATTGTCGACGCCCCCGCCCGTTCTCGATATGGTCCAGAGGTCGTCGCTCGCTGCGAGTAGCTCTCTGTCCACGAAAATCCCAGTCCGCAGGACTATCGCTCTGGCCTCTTTCATGAGCGGAGCTACGGTAGCGGGGCTTGGATCCGGCGCCACCACCACCTCTAGCCCCTCGTCTTCCAGCATCTTCCGTGCTTCTTCCTCGATGGGCTGAGGAAGAAGTATGTAGCCCTTCTTTCGATCCATCCTGTATCCCTCTTATCTGTATCCCTCTTATGCATTACTCATTGACGACACACTGATTGATGATAAGAGCCTCGTCGCATGTTCGTCGCATGTCCAGGCTGGCCGCCCGTGAGCCGGCGGCCGGTGAAGATTGTCAACGGTTGCCGGCAGCTGTCGCAACCGCGACCTGCTAAGGACCATTCCGCGATAGACCATGCCCCGATGGCCCGCCCCACGGACATCCTGGGTCACGCCACAGACGATCCTGTGTAGCCTGTTCTGCTTTGGGGCATCCCCGGCGAAAAGTATCCCGGTCGCGTGGTATTGCCCTAGCTAGTCCCACTTGCAAGATGACTTCCAGGCCTCGACGAGGCGTGGAATGAGCGACGTCTCGTGGAAGACCGTTTCTCAGATCTCACCTTCTGAAGGACTACCGGAGATGCCCCAAACTCTTGCCGCCTGCCCTGAATCAGGCGACCGCAAAGCGTGACCTCCTCACCTCAGGTACCGTCCGCCGCACACATCCAGAGTGATGCCGGTGATGTAACTAGCTTCATCAGAGGCCAAGAACACCACGGCATTACCTATTTCTTCCGGCGTACTCAATCGCCTGAGCGGGATCTGGGAAATGATCCTGTTCTTTTCCTCTTCCGTCTTGTCATCCCAGAGTGACTTGACCCTTTCACCCGTAATTGTCACTGTGGGAGCGACCGCGTTCACTCTGATTCCCTTTGGGCCCCAATCGTATGCCAGCTGGCGGGTTAGCCCTTCTACGCCCGCTTTGGCCGCCGTGTACTGAACGCCTGCCAGCGACGCCCGCCAATGGCCGGCCAGGGCCGCCATATTCACGATAGCGCCCTTACCGGCTTTGGCCATTATGGGAATGGCGCACTGGCAGGTGAAGAAGGTACCCTTCAGGTTGACGTTCAGAACCAGGTCCCAGTGCTTCTCTTCGATCTCTTCCAGCTTGTAAGGTGTGTGGAGGGCACCGCCCGCGTTGTTGACCAGGATGTCGATGGTGCCCCACTCCCGGCAGAGTTCCTCGATCATGTTCTGGACCTCTGCCTTGCTCGTCACATCAGCTTTCTTCCCCAGAACACGACCGGGGAATTCACCGTTCAATTCCTCGACGGCCCGGTGAATGCTTTCCTGGTTGACATCGTTTATCAGGACCTTGGCGCCCTCTCTCAATAGACACCTGGCAATGGCGAATCCCATCCCCTGGGCTGCACCTGTCACCAATGCCACTCGATCTTGTAGTCTTCCCATGTGCTACGCTCCTCGACCTTCGTGTGATGTGCGCGACCTAGGCTCTGTTGGTGAAGAGACGCTTTTCATCCGGAACCACGATGTTGAACTTCTTGACTTCTTCCAGGAACTTGGCCAGAGCCTCACCGGCTATCTGGAAGTACTTCTCGCCCTTTTCCTTGCTGGCCCTCAAGGGGTTGCCGATGGTAGCCGTATCCGAATACTCGTGGTGCTCCATGGGGACCCAGATGTTCTCAGCGCCCATGAAGGTCACAAACCCTGAGCCGTCATGCTTGGTGAAGGCACTGCCCATCCACCGCGGAGCATGGGTCCGATCCGGCTTGGCTTTACTCATATCGACGGTACCTTCGTCGGCCGCCCAAGCGGTACTGGTCTCGATTTCTCCGGCATGCCAGCCCGGAGTCTCTTCCGGCGGTCCGTCAACGATGTCCCCTATGAGGGAATAAGTCCGTTCGGTCGGGGTCTTGTACCAGCACACGAAGCACTCGGTCTCGTATCTGATTCTCCGCAGCACGTCATCAACGACCTTGGAGTTGCTACCATGGTGAGTGACGAAGACTATTTTGTTAAACCCGTGATAGATCATGCTCATGGCTAGATCGTACACGACGCGCCGGTAGGTGTCTCCCGAGAACGTCAGCGTCCCGGTCCCTTGATGGACTTCTCCCATGTGGTGGGGAGAGTAACCGACCGGAATCAGTGGGGTGTAGCAGGTCTTGGCTATCCGCGCGGCCACCTGCACGACTCCCATGGTCGTCAGGCTGTCTGTCCCCAGCGGGCAGTGGGCACCGTGTTTTTCGGTGGAGCCCATGGGAATCATGATGACGTCGTTTTTCTTCAAGTATTCGGCTACCTCGTCGTAACCTTTTTCGTAGATGTTCCAGGTTTCTTTCCGCGGCATCGTCCGTTTCCTCCCTTATGCTCTTTCCTTATGCTCTTAGATAAACCCCAGTTCCCTGATGCTTACTTCCAGAGTCCGTTTCTGTTCCGGCGTCAACGGTTTCAACGGGTGTCTGGGGTCTCCACCGACATAACCCGCCAGTTCCATGGCGCTCTTGACGGCAGCGACGCCGCCGAAGCCGGAGACCCTCTTGTTCAGCTCGACGATTCTCTCATTGAGCCTCCTGGCTTCCTCGAGCTTTCCCTCCTTGAAGGCGGTATAGAGTTTGACGCACTCTTCGGGGAAGACGTTGGCCAAGGAAAGGACGCCCCCCGTTCCGCCTTCCTGCAGCAAGTCGAGGAAGAACCCGGCTGACCCGGCCAAGACATAGAACTCCTTCCCGCTCGCCGCTTGCAGGTAGTTCTTGAAGTTCCCTTTGGAGCTGTCTTTCATGCCCACCACATTGGGGTGTTCGGCTACTCTCTTGACTACATCGGGACTTATCAAAACGTCGGCAGCCACTGACGGGTTGTTGTACAACAGGACCGGCACGGGTGAAGCGTCGGCGACCCTGATTATGTACTCCGCCAGCGCGTCATCGGTGAGGTGTTTCCGGAAGAAATGGGGCATCAGCAAGCTGACCATCGAGGCTCCGAGTTTGGCCGCTTCCCGGGTGATGTCGATGGTCTCTTTAGTGCTCTCGGCGCTTGTTCCGGCCATGATCACTTTGTCTTCAGCGGCGTTGTCGACGACTGTCTTCAGAACCGATAGTCTCTCCTCAACCGATAGGGATCTGAACTCCCCGTTGGTCCCGAGAACGAAGTACCCCCTGAGACCGGTCGTGTTCATCCTCTTGACGTTCTCAGCTATCCCCTCATAGAGGATCTCATCGCTCTTGAACGGGGTCACCATCGGGGTGAAAACCCCCGACAGCTTCTCCTTGATTGTGCTGGTCATCGTTCGCACCTTCCTATTCTGACATCATCGTGTTGTGACATCATCTCGAGGAAACTCTCTACGACCAAGTCGATGAACTGTCCGTCATTGATGTGGGCATTCACCTCCTCCACAGGAATGGAGGGGGCAATCTTGTTCTTGAAGGTCTCGAGGAAAACCAGGTTGCCTTCGGGATCCCACAACTCCTGCCCCTCGCGGTTGGGGTAAGAGAACCCTTTGAGTGGCAGAAAGACTTTTACCGGGCCTCGAGCTTGATTGATCTTCTCGGCCAGCAACTTCGCTACTTCGCTTAGTTCGTCATGGGAGAGTCTGACCAGGGTCAAGGTGGGATTATGGACGATGTATCTTCTCCGCTTCATCTCAGGTGTCAGTGAGCTCACCGGACCCTGCACACTGTATTCGATGCTCCCGGGGGCAATGACCTGAGGTAAGCCGGCTTTGGACGCCGACTCCAATCGATAATCCCTGATCGCCCCATGGAGTCCCCCGACCAGCCGGTCGGCTAGTTCATGGAGGTTGATATCGAGAACTCCGGTGAAAAACCCTTCCCGGATTAGGTCCTCCATGGCAATCCCTCCGGTCCCGTTCTGGTGAAAGGCTACTACCTCAAAACCTTTCTCTTCCAGAAGCGCTTTGGCCCGTAGGGCCCCCGGGGTCGTGGTCCCCAACATCGACATGGCAACAGTCTTTCTGTGTCGCTCTTGTCCACTCTGATTGATGGTACTCCTGACCATTCCGCAAATGGCGCCAGCCGCGTTCTTGAACACCCGCGTGGTAAGGGCGTTTACCCCTTGCACGTCGACGACCGAATGCATAATGGCCACATCTTTGGTCCCGACAAACGGTCCGAAAGTGGCGGTGCCGCAAGCCACCGTGGAAACCATCAGTTTGGGTACGCCAAATGGCAGATTCTGCATCACGGCGGTGGCGATGTTGGTGCCCTGGGAACCGCCGATCCCGATCACTCCGGCGAATTTCCCCTCGGCGTACTGCTGCTGGGCGACCTTCTTGGCTCCGTTGATCATCACTTCAATACACTTGCCCTTGTTTCCCGTCGCCAACAGCTCGTTGATTGTCATGCCTCCGGCGATCGCCACTTCTTCCCGTGGGATATCGGGCCTGATTCTCCGGGGAGCCGAGAGAATGCCAGTATCCATTACAAGCGTATTGAACCCGTTCTCTTCGATCGTCTTTCTCAGGAACTCGGCCTCTATTTCCTTCGTATCCAAAGTCGCGATTATAAGAATCGTTGGGACCATTACAATTACGCCAGACCTCCTTGGTTTGCTCGAACACTTGATACAGAGGTGACTTTGAATACTGGCAGACTGGTATGCGCCACCTAGCGCGACTGGTAAGCACCATTTAGCGAGAGAAGAAACGGATCAGTCTTGCTGTCTTGCTGTCTGACACCTGTCGCGAAAAATATATAAGGTCTTCTTTTTGTATTCTGTTTGCCGCGCCTGAGCCGACCGTACCTTGATATGTACACTGGCGAGACCAGGGAGCGTCCTCGCCCATCGATGAGCCAGCAAACACATGATAGACCAAACATACCCACCTGTCAAGCTGTCAGACAGCCATACCGGCACCCACTTAGTGTTGCGGACGCTTCCCTGACCTAAGCCAAGATATGCACCCGGATCGTTCCTCGACAGCCGTGTCAACTTTCGTCTGGCTGGACGGTCAGTAGGACCTTCATGCCGTCACGTCAGGACCACAAGCTTCTCCGGGTCACGGATGCACACGGAGGTCCTGATCCAGGATCCCTGTCAAGAGCCCGACGCCGTCGGACAGACGTCTCCTGCCGGCAAGGTGGCAGGATATCCGCTTGCACCACCATCGAATCGGTCTTCATCTTCTGGGGCAGGATGGCCGTCGTCAACCTCTGTAGTCTCATAGTACTCCGTGAACTTCTGTTTGGCCGCTTGGAGGTGATTAAGCATATTCTTACGGGCCGCCGAAGAATCTCCTTCTAGGATCGCTTTGTAGATGGCTTCATGGTCGTCATAAGACTTTCCAAACAGCCTTTTCACGGATGAGGGATCATCCGCCGCTTCGGCCAGCTTAATGGCGTTATAGTAGGGTTGGCCCAATTTCAACAAGGCTTCCTTGATGAACTGGATGAACAGACGATTGTCGGACGCCTTGGCCAAAGCGAGGTGAAACTCATAATCGACGTTGATGAACTCATCCACTGACTTGACGTCTTTGCATTTCTTCAGAGTATCCTCGATCTCCCGCAGTGAAGAGTCGGTACGCCTCTTGGCTGCTAAGTAACAGACCTCTCCCTCAATTGCCCTCCTTGCTTCCAGTGCTTCTAGAAAACTCATTCGACTCCTGATCGTATCGATGATACTCTCCAGTTGATAATGCACGCCAGGTTTCTTGACGAAATTACCCTTGCCCGGGACGGATTCTAATAGTCCCAGGACTTTGAGTCCACTCAAGGCTTCTCTGATCGTCGCGCGACTAGTGCCCAGACTCTTGGCCAGACTTGTTTCCGAGGGAAGGCAGTTCCCGGGTTTGAGTCTGGCGGTACGAATCATCTCCACGAACTGCTCGATGATCTGGGTCGATGTGCTTACAGTTTCAACCGGCTTTAAATCAAGGCTCACCATTCTTTTCACCCACACCACTCTATTTACGTAGGATGAAGCCACTTTGGCCGATTGTTATGCGTCTATCGCCAGTCTTCCTCTTGAGCTGCCATGTCCTTTCAACTGGAGACCATAGTGAAGTTGCTCCAGTCTTAGGGCCGTGGCGATCGCCGGTTCCATCTCATCCTGCGTTACCAGCCCCAAGTAGGCCCCAAGCATCCTTCAGTATCGCCTTTGGTTTGGGCTCCCGTACCGGGCAGCCAGCAAGCAATCGCCGTCGGAGAACGCCTCTGGGACATGAACTGGGACATGAACTGACACGTGAGCGCCCGGAGGAAACCGTCCAGCTCCTCAGGAGCCTTGCACACTATCAACAAGGCGCGATCTTCAACCGCAATCTTCAACCCCGACTATTCAGTATACTCTTTCGCTCTTGTGAGCAACAATCCTTCTGCTGCTATCAATAACCCCTTGACGACTCTGCCTGAACGGTAATCAAAGGCTCCTCTGGACTTTGGGGGCTGCGTCCTGCCACAAGAGAACACAGAGGGAAAACACGGACACGCCCTCGCGAACACCGTCGCAACCTCCGAAAGACGCGCGGCGGATGCCCGCCACAGAAGCCGGGCCGCTCCGGATAGCCTGCGGCCGAAACTGTCGACAGCGAGAAAGATGTTGCCCCTTGAGGTTTTCATTAGGAATCTCCAATGGCAGGAAGGTGATACGGCAGGCGATGATGAACGTACGTCCTCAGGTGTATCTGAAGATTCGAACGAAGGGTGCGGTTGGTTATCACTACTTGGGATTTTGAAGTTTGAAGGAGGTAACCACTTCAGATGAAGGTCCTGATAGTATACGATTCGGTTTTCGGCAATACAGAACAGGTAGCTCGGGCGATCAGTAAGGCTCTTGGCTCCACGGCCAGTGCTGAAACGCTACGCGTAGGTGACGTCAAGCCCGAACACTTGAGCGGGC
>JBLNDA010000108.1:0-49013 GCA_050261175.1 Clostridia bacterium | reverse complement strand
GCCAGGCCCAGGGTCGCCGGTACGCTATGCCACGCAATCCACAAGGTGGATGGTTCCCTGGAACGGCCGTGCCGCAAGGAACGGCGGCACCGCGCGAATCGCGTCTGAGCTCCCGCCGCCCGGCGCGGCCCCCGGCGTACCGCGCCCCGCGCTGTCACCTAACCACCCAGATCTGGCCCCATCCCAAGCGATCCCAGCTCCGAAGCCTCCGGAGACGGCGACATTCCCGAGATCAAGCCCTCTCTCTGCAAGAGCGGCCTTCAGGTCACCCAGTCCCGCCTCGATAAGCTGCCTCGTCACCGCGCTCTCGACCCTGATCTGCGCCACGATCCGCCCGGGCTCTGCGGATATCCGAAGGTGCACCCTGCCCAGGACATCGGGCTTCAGATCTATGACCATCTCGGCTTCAGACCTTCCGAGACGAAGCTCCGCTCTCCGCACTATTTGATCGACGACGGTCCGGGCTGTAACGGGCGCCTCGCGCTCGGATATCCCGCGGCCACACGGCGCCGGAGGTTTCTCCGCCATCACTTCCCGCGAATCGAGCACGCTGGAAGCTGCCGCAGAAGGTTTGTCTGACACGGGTTCAGCGTCCTCATGCTCCGCAGCGCGTTCCGCGGCCGCGCCGGCCGTCCTCCCAGTCTCCCCACGGGACGGACTCTGAGCCGCCTCGTGGCATCCTGGCACAGGTTCCTCAACACCGGGCGCCTTCCCCTCCGGACCGCTCACGTCCTGCCCGACAGCGGGACCCCGCGCCGGGACGTCGTCGACGTCGAGGACACCCCGGTGCCACCTCCTGATTGCCTTGAGCGTCCTCTCTCCGGCCGGCGCATGCAGGTGATGCGGGCTTTCCCCGGTGAACCGCATCTCCGCCTCCATGTGCGTCTCGAAGTTCTGACCGGTGCCCTCCAACCCAATCATCATGCGGCATGCTTCGGGCGCTTGTCCGGAGGCAGCCTCCCCAAGCCCATCCGCATGGCTCCATGGACAGGCGCCGGCTTCTCCACGACCCGCGTCGCCGTTGTCACCGTCGTAGTCCGCACGTGCCGCTGCCTGCATGACAGAGACGCTTCGTGGCGGCGCGCCGCCTTCGGAAGAGCTCTCCGGCAATACACCGGCCGTCACGTCGGACGCGGACCCGTCCTCTTCCAGCGCTTCGGCGTGCGGACCAGACATTGCCGCACCCTGGGGCCGCGATGAACTGGACGCCTCATGCCTCTGTCCAGCCGACTGCGCACGGAGGACGGCACCGCCCTTCGCACCCTCCATCCGGGACGCACTCAAGGCCGAATCTGTACCCCGGCCATGGGTCGCGGACCGCATCTCTCGAGACACCGCAAAGGCTGCCTTCTGCGCTGGCGATTCCGGCCTGGAAGCGCTCCGCGCTGCGTCTGCGCTCGCGGGCACGGAAACCTCCCTTGTATCCGCCCTGTCTTGCGCGCCGCGGGTCGTCGAACCTTCCTTCGATGCCAGCCCTAGGTTCCCGGAAAGGCCATCCGTCACTTCGGACACCTCCCTCTGCCCGGGCCGCATCGGCCGCACGGGTGCGTCGTCGCCTGGAACCATCTCGAGCTCGATGCCAGCTGCAGGGCTCAGTCGATGTTCCTCCGTTCTGGCTGTTCCGCTGGCGGCCGCATCACCTGGCCCTGAACCGGCGGCAGCGAGGTGGCTCTCTCGCGAGCTTGCGGCGCTTGCAGGCTTCGCCGTCCCCGGATTCTCCTGGACAATCAGCCGGCCGGCCGTCTCACTGCGTGCCGCGGGTGCCGCTGACCGGGTTCCGCCGTCCGCGAGGGTCGGCAGGGCAGCCTTCTCCCCTGCATCCCCATGCCCGTCAGGCGGAATGTACCACGCTGGGCCGTCGCCTCTCGCGGACCTGTCCTGCCAAACCCTGTGCGTGGCTGGACCTCCCTGCCGCGCCTCGTCACTCTGGACCGTCTGCCCAGACCCGTCGCCTGCGGCTGCTGCAGCTCCAGCCCCGGCAGCGGTCGCGTCCTTCGCCCCGCCGCCCACAGCTGATGGGGTCATGGCGCTCTCCCGGCCGCCCGCGTCTCCTGCACCCGCGATCCTGTTCTCAGCGCCCGGAGCATGGTTCGGCTCTGCGGCTCCTCCTCGGCTGCGCGCCGTCACGGGCACAACCCCTGAGGCGTTGCCGTCCGGGGAGGAGATCCCACCTGCGCCGGCCGTCGGCGGTCCCTCTCTCGTCTCTCCCGCGCCCGCCTCCTTCGACGCCAGTGTGCCGTTCCGGGGCGCCAGCGCCGCGGGGCGTGCGTGCGCCGGCAGAGGCGCCTCTTCCGCAACTGCCCGTCCAGCTCCGTGGCCTGAGGCCCCTGACGCCGGCTCTGCTCTCACGTTCCCGGCGCCGGGTGCCGCAGGGTTCACGGCCGCGCTTTCCGGCAGAGCCGCCGCCGCAGGCACCGCGTCCACGCCCGTAGCCGTCTCTTCAGCTTGAGCTCGAGCGCCCTGGAACACCAAGCCTCCGTGCTTCACTGCAAGCCCGGCCTCGGCCATCTCTTGGAAAAGGGCGAGGCCTGCGCCAGCTGACCAGCAGCGTGGGGCGTGGCGCTTTGCCCGGGCATTGCGGCAAGCGTCGCCAGCCTCGCCAGCCTCGCCCGGCTCGTCAACCTCGTCGGCCTCGCGCGCGCCGCGCTCCGCACCCGTGCCGGGGCCGCCGTCCACACCGGTACCAACCGGGACGGCATCCCGTTCGGCCGAGGAGGCCCAAGGCCCTCGGGTGTTCGCGCCGGTGGTTCCGAGGCGCGCCGCAAGCTCGGACTCGAAATCAGCGGCGTCGCGGCTTCCTCTATCTGCGTCTGCGGGGATACCCCCGTTCGCCCGAACCCTGTCCACGCCGCCCGGGCAAGTCTCAGCTTTCGCCTGCGTCAGGTCCCAGCACACGGAAAACAACGTTTCCACTCAAGTCTTCACCTCCTTTCCGAGCGTATCTCATGGATCCCACCTCGTCGAGGAACGCCTGCTCCGCCCGGGCTACCTCCTCGCGGTAGCGCGCGTACGCCCGCTCTTTCAGCTTCTCGACCACTTTGCGCCCGCGTCGCGCTGCGATGAGCGCCTCCCTTTTCGCGGCCTCCTCCCGGGCCGCGCGGTCCACGACCGCCCGTTGTTCCTCTATGCGATGGGCCAGGAACCCAAGGTAACGGTGGTAGGCGGCGATATACTGGACATCCAGCGTGCCGCCGACGTTCGCCCGCAGTCCTTCAAGTGTCGCGCCGTGCGCGGCTCCGAGCCTTTCGAGGACGGCCTTCTCTCGCTGGAGCGCCTCCTGGGCCCGCGCAAGCTCCTGCCGGAGCGCGTTTTCTTTCAGCCGCCTCACCTCGAGCAACTTCTGCAGGCGAAACCTGAACCTTTTCATGATCCGAACATGCTCCGCAGTCTGGACACGGTCTCTCCATAATCTGCCTTCTCATTGATCCCCTGTTTGAGGAAGGCGTTTATGCTGTCGATCATCGTCTTGGCCCAGTCGATCTTCGGGTTGGTCCCGGGCACGTACGCCCCGATGTTTATGAGGTCCGCCGCTTCCCTGTAGATGCTGAGCGCCTCCCGCATCCTCGCAGCAGCCCCGACGTGCGCTTCGTCCGCGACGTCCGCCATCACCCTGCTCACACTCGCCAACACGTCCACGGCCGGATAGTGGTTCATGGCGGCAAGCTCCCGCGCGAGGACGATGTGGCCGTCGAGAATGCTCCGCGCCGCATCGGCTACGGGCTCGTTCATGTCATCCGCCTCCACCAGCACCGCGTAAAGGCCTGTGATGCTGCCTGACGACGAGTTGCCCGCGCGTTCGAGCAGCCGCGGCATCATCGAGAACACCGACGGCGTGTACCCACGCGTAGTGGGCGGTTCCCCGATCGCGAGTCCCACCTCCCGCTGCGCCATGGCAAGGCGGGTAAGGGAATCCATGATGAGCAACACGTCGCGCCCGGTGTCGCGGAAGTACTCCGCAACGGCCGTCGCGAGGAAAGCCCCCTTGAGCCGCACGAGGCTTGCCTGGTCTGACGTGGCAACGACCACCACCGACCGTTTGAGGCCCTCGGGGCCCAGGTCTTTCTCGATGAACTCGCGGACCTCGCGGCCTCTCTCGCCGACGAGCGCTATCACGTTCGCGTCCGCGGAGGTATTCCTGGCGAACATCCCCAGCAGTGTGCTCTTGCCGACGCCGCTCCCGGCGAATATCCCGAGCCTCTGCCCCTTGCCGCAGGTTATCGCCGCATCCACGGCCCGCACGCCGAGGGCGAGAGGTTCCAAGATCCTGGCGCGTTCCAGCGGGGCGGGTGGCGTATTGATGAGCGGGTATTCCGCTTCCGTCTTGATTGGCGGCTTGCCGTCGAGAGGCCGGCCGAAGGCGTCGATGACGCGTCCGAGAAGTCCCTCGCCCACCGGTGCCGTGGCCTCACGCCCGCTCGCCACGACCTCGCTCCCGGGTTCAATGCCGTTCCTGTCGCCGAGAACCATCAGGAGGGTCTTGCCTTCCCGGAACCCCACGACCTCCGCCTGGATCGGCGTTCTCTGGCCCCGCGTGTATATCCGGCAGATCTCGCCCACATGCGCGGGTGGGCCCATGGACTCCACCACAAGCCCTATGACCTGCACCACCCTGCCGCTCACCCGCAACGGGTCACAAGCTCTGACGGCGCTCTGGAATCTCGACACGTCCAGGCTCGCTACGAACCCGTTCCCACGAGATCGGCGGCAGGGCGCAGAGATTTCAGCTGACATTGCCATCGCCGTTGCCAAAGAAAGCCCTCCTGATCTCGCGCAGCTGCGTTCCAAGCCTTGCGTCCACCGACCCGAACTCGGTGTCCACGATGCACCCGCCCGGCTCAACCCTGGGATCCTCAATGATCTCGATGGATTCCACGTCGTCGGCGATCTTAATGAGCTCATCACGGAAATCCTTGACCCGGTCCAGGTCCCACGCGCTCACCCTGATCTTGATGGACCCTCCGGCCTTCGCCTTCTCAACAGACTCCCGGACCATCTCCAGGACCACGGACCCGTCGATCGACACCTCGTGCCTCAAGATCTTCTCCGCGACCTCGATCGCGAGGAGTGCCACGGTGTCCTCCGCCGCTCTCACCGCGTTCTCCGCGGTCTCGGCCACTCCACGCACAAGGGATTCCAGATACTCCAGAAACTCCTTCGCGCGCTCCATCACTCTCGCGGTGGCTTCGGCACGCCCGTCTTCGTAGCCCTTGTCGTAGGCTTCCTTGAGAATCCGCGCACTCTCTTGGGTCGCCTCATCGAGTCTCGCCTTGGCGGCCCGCTCGGCCTGTTCGATGAGGGAACGGGCAAGCGCAGCCGGATCGGCTCCCGCCTCCCGCGACTTGCGCGCACCGCCCCGAGTTGAGAGCGCCGCCTCCGGCAGGGCGGCAAGAAGCGTTTCCAGCTGTCCGTTTCCCACGAGCGTGGGATTCCCCCGCAACTCCTGTGCCTTGATGATCCTAGACAAGCACCTCGTCCTCCGTGCCTCTGGCGATGACGATGTCCCCGGCTTCCTCCAGCCTGCGGATGACGGTTACTATGCGTTGCTGTGCCTCTTCCACCACCCTCAGGCGAACCGGCCCCATGAACTCCATGTCCTCGCGCAGCATTTCAGCGGCGCGCTCCGACATGTTGCTGAAGATCCTCTTCTTGACCTCGTCGCTTGCGGCTTTCAGCGCGAGGGCGAGGTCTTTCGTGTCGATCTCCTTGAGGAAGGTCTGGATCGCCCGGTCGTCGAGGAGCGTGATGTCCTCGAACACGAACATGAGGTTCTTGACCTCCTCGGCAAGCGCCGGGTTCTGTTCCTCCAATTCTTCGAGGATGGTCTTCTCCGTAGCCCTGTCCACGCGGTTCAACACATCCACCAGCGCTTTCGTCCCACCCGCGAAGTTGTAGCTCTGGCCTCCAATGGCGTAAAGCCTGTTTTCGAGGACCTTCTCTACCTCGGCGACGACCTCAGGAGATGTCCTGTCCATCTCAGCAAGCCGCACGGCCACTTCGGTCTGGAGCCCTTCGGGGAGAGCCGAGAGCACCACCGCTGACTGCTCGGGATGGAGATAGGCCAGGATGAGCGCAATGGTTTGAGGGTGCTCGTTCTCGATGAAGTTCACGAGCTGGGCCGGGTCCACCTGACGCGCGAAGCTGAAGGGCTTCTCTTGGAGAGACGCCGTGATCTTGTCGATGATCTCGGACGCGCGGTGAGGGCCGAGCGCCCGTTCCAGGACCTGCCTCACATACTCGATGCCACCCGCAGCGAACTCCTGTGCGTCGCACTTCTCGTAGAACTCCTCCAGCACCTGCCTGCGGGTTTCGTGGGGCACGTTGCCCAAGCCCGCGATCTCGAGGGTGAGTTGCTCGATCTTCGCCTCGTCAAGGTGCTTGAATATCTCCGCCGACATCTCCGACCCGAGGGTCACGAGAGTTATGGCCGCCTTTCTCTTTCCGCTGAGTTCAGTGGATGGCGCCAAGGCTGGTCACCTCTTGTCCTCGTCCATCCATCCGGATATCACCCTTGCAGCTGTCTCCGCAGCGGGCGCGGGGCGCACGGGAAGCTCCTTCGCCTGCCTACCGGCCTCTCCCTGTCTTTCTCCCTCTCTCTCCTCTCCCGCAGCGGCCACCGGTGCCGCGGGCGCGGCTCCTCCGGCGCCGGGAACAGGAATGGATGCCGGTACCGACGCCGGTACCAGCACAGGCCGCATGAACGCCCTCTGGCGGACCACTGAGATGACAAGTCCCACAAGGAACAGCGCGATTATGCCTGCGAGAACGTATTCTATGTTGGCCATCAGGACTTCCCCAACATCGAGAGGCTCTTGTGCCTCCTTCGCCCCTGCAGCGGACGCCGTCTCGGCCTCGGGGGCCAGCGGCGCCCCGAACTCCATGGCCTCGACGATGAGCGAATCACCCCTGCCGGGGTCGATTCCGACCGCCGCCCCGATGGACCTCGTGATGGCTTGAAGCTGACTATCGCTCAGGGGAGCGGCGACTATGGCCGCGACCGAAAGCCTTCTCACCTCACCAGGAGCCTTGATCGTATGCTCGACGACCCGGGATATCTCATAACGGGTGGCCTCTTCCGACCTCTCCTCGCCGCTCGTTTCCCCCTGGCTTGCCCCCGTGCGATAGACGCCTCCCGCCGCGGCCTGGTTAGCCGCCGGCGCTGCGCTCGCGTCGGATGCGCCTGCCACCCCTGCCGTTGCAGCTGCGTCGAACGGCCCGCCCGCGCCAGCAGCTTGAGGCCGCGTCTGGGCTTGAGCCTGACCCTGGGTCTGAGAGAGAGCCTGAGCCCCGGTCTGAATCTGTCCCGTGCCGGCCGCGCCGCCAGGCACGGCCGCCGCGTCAACGTTGGACGCGGTCCCCGGTATCCCTGAAGCAGGCGCGGATGCCGTGGAGCGCACCTCATGTACTTTCGTCTGCTCACGGATCACCCCAAGCCCCGTGGGTGTGGGCTGGAAGAGCTCGCTATTCTGCTCCCGGCGGTCGAAGTTGATCTCGGCGTTGACGCGCACCACGACTTTCCGCGGGCCGAGTACTTCCGTGAGCATGCTCTCAACGCTCTTCTGAAGGTCTTTCTCATACGCCCTCTTCGCCTCGAGCTGGCTCACCGAAAGGGACGCGATGGCGCCCGTCTCTGAATCTTCACTGGCGGCGTAAAGGATGTTGCCGTCCACGTCGAGCACCGTCACGTTGCTGGGGTTCAGGCCTTCCACACTCGACGAAACCAGCCTCACAATCCCCTGCACCTGTCCCTTGGTCAAGGTCGCTCCACTGCGCAGCTTCACCATGACCGAGGCCGTCGGCGGCTTCTGTTCATCGGTGTACAGCTCCGGCTCCGGTATGGCGATGTGAACCCGCGCGTCCTCGACCTCTCGAAGCTGCAGTATGGTGCGGGTGAGTTCACCCTGGAGCGCCCTCCGGTAGTTCATCTTCTGAGTGAATTCCGTGACGCCGAGAGTCGTCTTGTCGAAGATTTCAAACCCGACAGTGCCGCCCTTAGGCAGGCCTTGACTTGCCAAGTCCATCCGGGTCTCGTACACGTCGGGAAACGGCACCCTGACGGTCGTACCGCCATCGGAAAGCTCATAGGGTACACGCATCTCCCGCAGCTTGGCCACGATGTCCGCGGCATCACTCGCTGAAAGGTTGGTGTAGAGCGGCACCATTTCCGTCTTGCCCGCCTTGCTCAAGAGAAGCACCATGGCGACCACTCCTAGGGCGATCGCCAAGAGGACCATGAGCTTCTGGCTGGATGTCATCTGGTCCCACAGCGAGCGCGTCTGGCGCCCAAGGTTCTGCCCGATGGCTGCCATGGCTTACACCTGCATCCTCATGACTTCTTGGTAAGCCTCGACGATCTTGTTCCTTATCTGCATCGTGAGCTGCAGGGCGACGTTTACCTCCTCCACGGCTATCATGACCTGGTGGAGGTCCTTGAGCTCGCCGGTGGCGAGCTTCTGGGTGAGCCTGTCGGCGTTCCTCTGGAGGTTGTTCACAGTGTCGATGGCGTCGTCCAGCATCTCTTTGAAGTCTTCCAGGGTCGCCTGGGCTCCCGTCGCGCTCTTGCGGCTGAGCTCATCCAGTGTCTTCTGCAGCGTCGAGTTGATTTTGATGTCCACTACACCACCCCGCCCCTAGACCTGAAGCTCCGCATCACGACGCCCGCACCTCATATCGGGAACGACGCGATCCTCTCTCGCCTGAGCGCTATCCCCTGCCGATGTCGAGCGCCCTCATGGCCATCGTCTTCGCTGCGTTGAGGGCGGTGACGTTCGCTTCGTAAGCCCTCGTCGCCGAGATCATGTCCACGAGCTCTCTCACGGGATCAACGTTGGGCATCGCCACGTACCCGCGGGCGTCCGCGTCCGGGTGGCCGGGATCGTATACCATGCGCGGCGGTGATGGATCCTCCACTATGCCGACGACCGCCACGCCCTGCCCGGGTGCTTCGGCTGCCCTCTGGCCCGCACCGAGCGGCCCGCTCGTGCCCGCGCCACCGCGACCGAGGCGGGCCGCAAGCGCTTGGAACACCGCCTGCCGCCTTCTATAAGGCCCCCCGTCTTCCGTGCGCGTCGTGTTGACGTTTGCAATGTTGTTGGCAATTACATCCATTCTCAGGCGCTCAGCGGCGAGGCCGGTGGCGCTTATCCTGAAGGACGAGAAGATGCCCATCTGTCATCGCCTCCCCTCGCTGATGACGTATTTGAGCAGGCTGAAACGATCTGACACAAGACGGGAGACGGCGCTGTACATGATCGTGGTTTCAGCCAGGTACGCCATCTCGAGGTCGATGTCCACGCTGTTCCCATCGCGTCTCACCGCGAGGTGGTCCTCCTCAATGGCGGGCCTCCACGATCCGGGATCACCACGGGAGATCGCCGCCTTGAGCTGATCCTCGAACAGGACGCGCCTGGCCTTGAACCCGGGCGTGTTGACGTTGGCGATGTTGTCAGCTATTACCTCGTGTCGGAGCGACAGCGCATCGAGGACTTTCGACAACGCAGCGAGCGTGTGATCTCCAAGAACGGCCTTCATGATCCCCCTCCGTCTTCGAGTTCCGCGCGGCTGCCGGCGCACGGAGATACATGGACTCGCTCGTTAAGCTAGCAAGTATGGTGCCAATTGGAAATGGAACATCGTTCGACACGAAACGCATAACGTGGGGGTATGCGCGGGCATCGTGGGAAGTGGCTCGTAACGGGCGGGCAAAATTTGCTCAGGACCATGTATTTCTTTCGCCACGAGTAGGGGAGCTGCTCTCCAGCAAGGTCAAGGGAGGGGTTTCACTTCAGAGAAGACGAGCAAAGGCACCTGCGCCAAGCGGCCCCTAACATGCTGTGAAGGGACCGGGGTACACTAATGGCGGAGGTGCAGCCATGGGTCGAAACCGCAGCATTGTCTCGGACGAGGTGAAGTACGAGATCGCGCGGGAACTCGGCTTCGCCGACAAGATCAACGTGGACAATGGCGTGTACGACTACAGCAACATCACCACGAGGGAAGCCGGGCTCATCGTCCGAGGCCTGATTCAGAAGGCCGAGGAGCTCTTGGCCAGGCAGCCCGGGAGATAGGGGCGAACGCCCCTACTCCTCCTAAACACCAGGCACGGTTCTCAAGCTCACCGTGCCGTAGAAGTACATGGCACACCCGCGACGCAAACCATACGGCGGCGGATGCGTCATGCGTTGAACCTGTTCATGGCCTCGTCGACGCCGGAGGTCGCCCAGGCCTCCACCGCGTCGGCGGCGCGGCCGAACGCCTCCGCCATCACAGGAAGCTCTTCGCGAGTAAACCACCCGAGCACGTAGCTAACAGCGTCTTCGGAGGGGCCCGGCCTTCCGATGCCCACCCTCAGCCTCGGAAAGTCCTGGCAACCGAGGAGAGCGATTATGGATTTCAGGCCGTTGTGACCGCCGTCGCTCCCTTTGGGCCGCATGCGTATACGGCCGGGTTCGAGCGCCATGTCATCCACAATCACCAGGATGTCGGAAGGCCTTACCCCGTACCAGCCCGCGATGGCACGAACGGCATACCCGCTACGATTCATATAAGTGATGGGCTTGGCAAGGAGCACCTGTTCCCCGGAGATCTCACCCTGCCCCAGGAGCGCGTGGAATCTCCTCTGCGTGATCCTGACGCCTTGCCTCCTCGCGAGCAGGTCGACGACCAGGAAACCAACGTTGTGCCTGGATCCTTCGTACTGGCTGCCCGGGTTGCCGAGCCCGACGACGAGTTTCACTAGTCTACTCCGCCTTCTCCTCCTCAGCTTGCCTCTCCGGTCGTATCGGCCTCGCCGGCACCACCGGCCTCACCGGCCTCAGCTGCGGGCTTCTTCTCCTCCACCGCCCTCGCAGGCGCCGCCACCGTCACCACGCTCTCGTCGGCGTGGCCGAGCGCCCGTACACCCTTCGGCAGCTTGAGATCGGCCACCTTGACGGAGTCGCCTATCCGCAGTCCGGACACATCCACCTCGACCCTGTCAGGCATATCGGCGGGCAAGGCATGAAGCTGGATCTCCCAGAGCAGGTGCTCGATTACCCCGCCATCGTTCGGGCGTCTTTCCTCACCCACCAACACCACCGGGATAGTGGCGGTTATGGCCTCGGTCAGGGACACCTCCTGGAAGTCGACGTGGATGACGTCCCCTCGCACGAAATCTCGCTGGACTTCCTTTAGGAGAGCGGTTTTCTCGGTGCCGGCCTTCCCTTCACCGCTGATGACCAGCTTGACCAGCTTGCCGGCGCCGAGCCCCGCCTGCACCGCCCTGGAGAACTCCCTCCCATCAAGGCTGATGGAAGTGGAGCCCTTCCCCTTTCCGTATACCACGGCAGGCACCTCGCCCCTGGCCCGCGCCTTGCGTGCGGCGCCCTTGCCGGTTTTCTCTCTCAGCTGTGCGTTGACGACTACTTCTTTCATGTCATAACCGCTCCTTCCGATATTCCCCGTCGCCTCGTCCAGCTCCAGTCAGGAGCGGAGGCCCCCAGGAGTGGAGGCTCCGGTGATACCCTTTCTCGTGCTCTCCTGCGCTTTCCAGGGACTCTCGTCATCATCTCCGACGCGCCCGGAGTCTCTCCGCGTGATGCCCCCTTCTGTCTCACTCAATCGAAGAGGATGGACACCGAAAGCTCCTCGTATATGCGCCGAATCGCCTCGGCCAGGAGGGGCGCAACCGAGAGCACCTCCGTTCTCTCCGGGCGCCTGCCCTCGTCGATGGGTATCGTGTCGGTGACGATGGTCTTCTTGATGCTCGACCCCGTCAGGATGTCTCTGGCCGGCCCCGAGAAGAGCGCGTGGGTGCAAGCTGCGTACACCTCGCGAGCCCCCGCCTCATAAAGCGCGTCGGCCGCCTGCACTATTGTGCCGCCGGTGTCTATTATATCATCAACGAGGATTACGTTTCTTCCGTCCACATCGCCGATGATGTTCATTACCTCAGATACATTCGGCTCAGGCCGCCTCTTGTCGATGACCACGAGGTCCGCGTGGAGCTTCCCCGCCATGGCGCGCGCCCTTGCCACCCCTCCGATGTCAGGTGAAGCCACGACGCAGTCGGTCAGCCCGGCGTCTTGGATGTACTTTGCTAGGATCGGCATGGCCAGGAGCGGGTCCACCGGGATGTCGAAGAAACCCTGAACCTGCCCGGCATGCAGGTCCACCGTCACCATTCTGTCGCATCCCGCCGTCACTAGCAGGTTTGCCACCAGCTTGGCCGTTATCGGGTCCCGGGCCTTGGTCTTTCTGTCCTGCCTTGCATAACCGTAATACGGGATCACGGCGGTGACTGTCTTGGCGGAGGCGCGCCGCATGGCATCGATGATTATGAGGAGTTCCATGAGGTTCTCGTTGACCGGCGGGCACGTCGGCTGTATCACGAAGACATCCGTGCCGCGGACGCTCTCTTCTATCGCGACCCTTATCTCGCCATCACGGAACCTGTCCACCTTCATGGCGGCAAGGCCCACCCCGAGATGGGCCGCTATCGCCTCCGCGAGGGCGGGATGAGCGCGCCCCGTGAAGACCTTCATCTTCTTGTAGGACGGCAGCATCATGTGGATTCCATCAGCTTCCCTCATTACGCAAGCCTCCTGACTCTTTGGTGGAGGGCCCGTCTTGGCCTTTCCCGCCGTGTCCCTCCGCGTCGTTCCGCCGTTCCAGGCGCCTCTGCACCCAGCCCGGGATCTCCCTCTGAAAGCCGCGCGCGATCCCGAGCGCGCCTTCAGGCACATCCCTTGTGATAGTGGACCCCGCAGCAACGTACGCGCCTTTCCCGATCCTGACAGGAGCCACGAGGTTTGAGTTGCTGCCGATGAACACCCCGTCTTCGATTATAGTGGGATGCTTCCGCCAACCGTCGTAGTTGCACGTGATAGTCCCGGCTCCGACGTTGACCCCGTCGCCGACGGTTGCGTCACCCAGGTACGTCTGGTGAGGCACTTTGCTCCCTTTCCCTATGGTAGACTTCTTGACCTCCACGAATGTGCCGACCTTGGCCTTTTCCGCGAGGACGGTCCCTGGACGGAGGAAGCTGTACGGTCCCACGGTCGCCCCAGGCCCGATGGTGGACTCGAGTACCACCGCGTTCGACACGGACGCCCCATCCGCTACTTGCGCGTCTACGATCCGGACGAACGGGCCGATGGTACATCCTTCGCCGATGGCCGTTTTGCCTTGCAGGAACGTGAACGGAAGGATGATTGTGTCCCGCCCGACCGTGACACCGGCGTCCACAAACGTCGACTGCGGATCGATGAGAGTCACGCCTGACAGCATGAGGCGCTCGCGCACCCTGTCACGGAAGATGCGCTCAGCCTCCGCGAGCTGCACGCGCGTGTTGATCCCCCGCGCCGACAGGGGGTCGCGTGCCCTCACCACCCGTACGCGGAGGCCCTTCCGGATCATGATGCCGATGACGTCTGTAAGGTAGTATTCGCCCTGGGCGTTGTCGGGAGCCACTTCATGCAGGGCGCCGAAGACGTCGCGGGCGGAAAAACAGTATATGGAGCTGTTGACCTCATTTATCGCCGCTTCCTCGGGAGACGCGTCTCTCTCTTCGACTATCTTCACTATGTCACCCTGCGCGTTCCGGATGATCCGGCCGTATCCGGTGGGGTCGTCCAGGACCGCGGAAAGGACAGTCGCGGCCGCCCCGCTCTCCCGGTGCCCCTCGACAAGGGCAGCGAGGTCTTCCCCGCTGAGGAATGCCGCATCACCCGCAACCACCGCGACCGGGCCGTCGTAGCCGCCCAAAACGGTTTCCGCCGTCATGACGGCGTGCCCGGTGCCAAGCTGCTCGGCCTGGACGACGCATTCCCCGCGCGACCCGACGACCTGCTTCACGAGTTCGGCCCCGTGTCCCACGACAACGACGACCCTCGTCGCTCCGGCAGCCTCGACCGCGTCGAGCACGTATGACACCATGGGCCTTCCGCATATCTCGTGCATCACCTTGGGCACACGGGACTTCATCCTAGTTCCGAGGCCGGCGGCCAGCACGATGGCGACGAACTGTTCCATGTTCACTCCCCCGGGGTTGTTCTACGCGGGCCCGGGCACCAAACGTGCCGAGAGAGCCTTCAAGGCTCGACATCCTTGCTCGACCTGCTTCGTGCCCTGCGCAAGCCCGTGCGTCCGGTCCGCAGACATATTCAACGCTGACATGTGGTTTCCTCCCAAGCCGGCGCACAAAACGCGACGAGAGGAGCCAGCTTCCACCCCCCTCGCCTGCAGCCACAACCCATGAGAGCAGCCACAACCCATGAGAACGGACAAGGTGCCCCCGCGCTTCAACCCTCTGTATCGTACTGTGTGCGAGTCTCCTTGACCTTCGACGCGACGATCACCCCGTTCTCCAAGCTGAAAGCCAAATCGTCGAAAGGCTGGAGCCCGAGATGCCTTCGTACCTCCTCCGGCAAAGCGATGGTACCCCCGGGCAGAACACTCGTGACCACTCGCAACCCGCTTTGGCTCAACTTCCATCCCCCTCCCCCGCAAGCATATGGTATGACTTCCCATTACCATTCTATAACATTTCTGGGCAGTATTCAAGGCTGTGGCATGGAGAATCTCGAAGGAACTCGATTTCTGGCCGAATACGCACTCTTTGCGCACCTATGCTTCCGACTACGGGGCGGTATGTGTCTATTGACAGTGTGTTGACGGTTATCGCGCTTGTCCAGCATAGTTCCGCTCCGTCTCAACCCCTCGCTCACGTCACTCAAACAAGTACAGCCCGAGCGCGTCGTACGTGTCGGGGGTCACCACCCCGGTCGCCCTCAAACCTCTTGACTCTTGAAACGCCTTCACCGCTTCGATCGTGCGCTTCTCGTACACTCCGTTCTCCGGTCCCGGATCGAACCCTAGCATCCGGAGGCGTCTCTGGGCCGCCAGGACGTCGGCACCTCGCTCTCCCGGGCCCAGCTCGCGCCGGGGGCTGCGCAGGGGCCCGAACGGGTTCCCGCATATCACGACCGGAGTTCCGATTTGAACCCACTCGAAGATGAGCTCCACATCGTGATTGAACATCCTGATGCAACCGGCGCTCACCGCATCCCCGATATACCAGGGCTTGTTGGTGCCGTGTATGCCGTACTTGCCCCAGGGCACGTCGAGGCCGATCCATCGTGTGCCGAACCCTCCGCTCCACGCACCCTTCGACGCGACCTTCCACTGACCCTGGGGGGAAGGGGTGGACGGTTTGCCGACCGCGACGGGGAACCGCCTGTATGGTTTTCCGTCTGAGAGCACAGTGAGGGCCCGGTCCGCGGTATCTATCACGATCTCGACCCTCCCAGGTGGAGGCGGAGTGGGACTCTGCGCGACCGGAGACGCCGCCGCCTTACCCAGCGCAATCCAGGTTACCGGACCGAGGACTCCGTCCGGCTCGAGACCCTTGCTCCGCTGAAACGCGGCCACCGCCGCGGCGGTTCGGGGACCGTACACTCCGTCGACGGGGCCCGGGTCGAACCCGAACGCTGCGAGATGTCCCTGGAGACCCGCGATGTCGGCGCCGGACGGATAGGGGGGCTCAGCCCGGACGACCCTGTCGTGCTCACAAGCACATGAATACATCGCAGAGCTGGAACGGGACGCGGCGGCCGCCGTCACCCGCACGGGCTCTATCCGCGCCTCCTGGATTCCAGGTGAAAGTGCGCGGGCGCCCTCACCTTGCGGGCCGACAGCGCTGCGCACCGGCTGTGTTGCTGAGCTGCCGGGTAGGGCCGGACCTGCCGTCTGACGAGGAGCGCTCCCAACATGCGCGGAAGACGGCGCGGAACCCAGACTCCCTCCGGGTTCTCCCGCAGTGTCCGGCGCATGCGACACCCGCCGGACGCCGATGTCGACAAGACAACCCAACGCCAGCATCACAGTGAGAACGATCACGGGCCCGCGGCGGTGCATCATCGTCCTTCCTCCTGTCCGTGAGCCGGCCCTGGCAGAGGCAGGGCGCCGCAAGACTCGCGCGCGCGACCCAGGACCCGAACCGGCCGCGCGAGTCTATCCTGCCGGGAGCGCTCGCCGTGAAAAGCGCGTGTCCGCCGCAAGTCCACCCGGCAACCGGCGGGCGTGCCTCCGCCCAGCAGCCGCGCGTCACCCGTCCGCGCGGCAACAGCGCACATATAGTATTCCCAGCCTGCGCCGCACCCTGTCGCTTCCCCGGCACCAGACGCACAGCGTACACCGACACACGTGCGCTGCCCGGCCGGTGCCCGGAGGAAGGCACCGGTGCGCGCCCCGATCCGGTTGACTGGGTCTTGAAGGCGCGGGTATACTTCGTGTACGATCTCAACTGAACTCCGTCTCTCCGCCGCGTCTTTCGCGACGTGCCACTACCGGGGATGCATCGCGGGTCGGGCGGGACCGATCTCCGCCGCGTCTTCTCACGTCCCTGGATCCCCCGCCCGAAGCGGGAGACCAACCCGGCGGGACCCAGGCGGCGGACAGCGCAAGTCAGGGCTGCGAGGATGGTTCGGGACATGGACCTCGGCTGCGAACTCGTCGCCAACGTGAATATCGAAGTGCCGGAGCACGTCGCGCGCGTGGCTCGGGAGCTCGAGGCTCGGGGGCACCGCGCGTACGTGGTGGGCGGCGCAGTGCGCGACTCCCTCCTCGGCAAGACGCCGAAAGACTGGGACGTCTGCACGTCGGCCACCCCCGATGAAGTCGAGGACGTCTTCCGCGAGAGCGCATCGCCCACGGGCAAACGCTACGGCACCATCACGGTGCGGTCGGGACGCGACAGCGTGGAAGTCACGACGTTCCGGAGCGACGGCACGTACAGCGACGGGCGCAGGCCGGATGTCGTCGTCTTCTCATCGGATGTCAGGGACGACCTGGCGCGCCGGGACTTCACCGTGAACGCCATGGCCTTCGACATCGGGCGCAAGGCGGTGATCGACTGCTATAACGGCCTGGCCGATCTCAAGGCGCGGGTCATCCGCACCGTCGGCGACCCCCGTGCCCGTTTTCAGGAAGATGCCTTGAGGATGCTTCGGGCGATTCGCCTCGGGGCGGAGCTTGGGTTTGTGGTCGCGCCCGAGACTTTGAAGGCTATTGAGGGCGGTCACGAGTCCATCACGCGGATCTCCTGGGAGAGGATTCGGGACGAGCTCTCCTCGATGATCGTTTCGCCCGCCGCGGGCGACGCCGTGCGCCTTGCACAGCGGACCTGCCTGCTGGAGCACATCCTTCCCGAGCTCGAGGCGTGCGTCGCGGTCCCCGCGGGCGCACCCTCTGCCGGGACCGTGTTCGAGCACAGCCTCAAGGTGACGGACATCATAGAGCCTGTCCTCCACCTCCGCCTCGCCGCTCTCCTCCATGACATCGGGAAGCCCGCGACGATGGAACGTGACTCTGACGGTACGCTGAGATTCCCCTGCCACGAAAGGGTCGGGGCCGCGCTGGCGCTCGGCGCGCTCGAAAGGCTCCGGTACCCTGGGGAACTCGTCAGGAAGGTCTTGCTGCTCGTCGAGCGCCACATGTTCTCCTACGACCCGGCCACCAAGGACAAGGGCATTCGCCGTATGGTCGCGGCGCTGGGATTGGACGCCATTCGAGATCTCGAGAAGCTGCGCGAGGCGGACAGAATGTCCCTCGGCGCGGATCCTGGACCCGGCGCCAACATGGCCGCGTTCCTTGCGAGGGTTGAGAGCGTAATGGCGAAAAGCCCGGTTCTTTCAGTGCGTGACCTCGCGGTGAACGGGCGCGACGTCATGAACGTGCTCGGCGTGGCCGAGGGACCCGAGGTCGGGAAGGCGCTCGCGAGACTCCTCGACGCCGTGCTCGAGGACCCTGAACTCAACTCGCGGGAAACGCTCCTGAAGATGCTGCGGCAAATGAAGGGCGCGTGAAGCGCGGAGTACATAATCTGGCTGGGGCGGGAGGATTCGAACCTCCGGATGCAGGATCCAAAGTCCCGTGCCTTACCGCTTGGCTACGCCCCAGCACAAACCCGCAAATTACTTGGTCATTCGGCACTACGAGTATAGCAAAGCCGCCGAGGGACGTCAAGTCGCCCCTGCACCTCCCATGCCTCCGCGCTTTTGCGGAGGAACGCCCCCGCCCAGCGACGCTGAAGCAGGCGTTGAAGCGGGCGCCGGAGCCGGCGGCGCTCAAGCCGGCCTCGAGCCCCGGAGCACCCCCGGCTCTTTCTCAGTTGGCCTCGGTCTGAGGGTTCGCCTGCGTTTGGTATGCTGCCATGACCGCCTTGTTGATTTCCTCCCGCGCTTCCTTCGTGATCGGATGCGCGATGTCCTTGTAACCGTTGGCCCCCACCTTGCGGCAGGGCATTGATACGAAGAGACCGGTGGGCCCTTCGACCACCTTCACTTCTTTGACCACGAACTCGTTGTCGAAGGTTATGGACGCTATCGCCCGCGTCTTCCCATCGCTCTTTACCGGCCTGACCCTCACTTCCGTGATGTTCAATTCCTGTCACCGCCTTCCATAAATAGGCACCCAGATGGGTTCCACGATGTGTATTCCACATCCATCCATAGATTCCTGCTTATGGAAGGCTAAGAACCATACTTTTCTTCTCTTCGCTCGCCGCGGCCCCGCGCAGGTCGCGCACATAAACCGTCAGGCCGGAGAAGCCACGAGCCTCCGCACGAGCTCGAGGTCACTCGGTTTGTCCACGTCCACAGCGATCTCCGGGAACTCAGAAATGATAGCCGCGCCCCTGACGCCCGCGATCTCGTGGAGACGCCTCTCCACGTCGTGGATGGACAAGCGCTTAAAGATGAACTTGACCGTACATCGCAGACCGAGGAACGCCGCCATCATCCAGGGTTTCTTCCGCGTGGCCACGGCCTGCTCCAAGAGCCGGCCGCATGCCTCGAGCCCCGAAGGCGATGCCAGGATCACGTTGCCACCGGTGAACGTCCCCTCGGCAACGGTCAGGTACGTGCGCTTCATCCCCGGGAACTTCGACTCGTTCGTCTCCTTGCTGAGAAGCGGGTAATGGATTTCCGCCGGGCTCGCGTCCGCTTTCTGGAAGAAATCCTCCAGCGCCTCGGTTGTGAGGAGGGGCAGGTCAGCGGTGACGATGAGCACTCTCTCCTGCGGTCCCAGGGCCTTTATGCCCGCCTTGAGGTTGTCGACGATAGAGCCCGCCCGCTCCACCAGAATGGCGTCTTCGGACGAGAGAGCCTGCGCCAGAGCCTGCTTCGGCCCCACAACGACGACTCGTCCGATCCTCGAACACCCCTTCACAGCACGCAGCACATAATGGATCATCGGTCTCCCGGCAATGTCGATGAGGGCTTCATAGCGAGCGTTGTCGCAGCTAGCAAGCCTCCCGTCGTTGTCAGCTCCTGCCAGGATTACGGCATCGACCACGCGTACCGTCTCCTTTCCAGTCGCAACCGCAACGCCTCCACTTTCAGTCGCGGCGCCTCCATTGCCGCACCGAAATGCGCTCCAGCCCTGTCGGGGCCGAACAGCATACGAACGTCGTGTCGTACGCCTCACGCACAATGCGCCTTATCTGCCTTGCCGCTTTCTCGTCCTCGGCAATGCCGAACACCGCCGGGCCGGAGCCGGACATCCCCACACCCAAGGCTCCCGCATCAAGCAGCGCCTCCTTCGCGTCCTGTACCACGGGAACCATGGTTACGGCCGCCCGTCCGAGGTCATTCGCAAGCCCAGATGCGATGCGCCGCAGGTCATGCCCGGCCACCGCCTCGATCATCGCGGGCGTGGCGCGCCCCACGCCATCGCGACCGCCCGCCGCCTCATCCCCGGCGAGCTGGTCGTATGTTGCGTATGCCTCGGCGGTGCTTATCCCGGCCCCGGGGACGACCACGACGAACCACACGTTCTCCAGGGTGGGAAGCTTCTCGACCCGCTCCCCCTTGCCCCTGATCACCCCGGTTCCTCCCGCAAGGCAAAACGGCACGTCCGCCCCGACCGTCTCACCAATCCTGGCAAGCTCCGTTTCGTCGAGGCCCAAACCCCAGAGCTCGTTGAGGCCGAGAAGCACCGCCGCCGCATCGGCGCTTCCCCCGCCCAGCCCGGCGCTCACTGGGATCCTTTTCTTTATGTCAACCCATACCGCCGCTCCGACGCCGGCATAACGCGACAGGGCAAGCGCGGCTTTGAAGGCGAGGTTCTCCTGACCCAGAGGAACAAGCGGGTTCTGGCAGGCCAGGGTAACGCCGAGCCCCCGCCCCTGCCCCGACATATGGTGCGCCGGTGTCGATCCCAGCGCTATACCATCGTACAGGTCGATGGATTGAACCACCGACTCGAGATCATGGTATCCGTCGGGACGGCGACCGAGGATGTCGAGGGTGAGGTTGAGCTTGGCCCGGGCGACTATCAGCAGTCTCTTGTCTTCCATTCTAGCCATTGCGTTTTATAGATTATGCGAAATACCAGAAACTCCTCCTTCGGCGGAAAGCCGCCCGCGAGACGCTCGAGGCAGATCCCGGGCTCCCGGGGCTCCCCGGCGCGCCCTCGCCGCGCAGCCTGCCCCCCGGAGACGTTCTACCTGCCCAGTCCGAAGAGCCCCC
Source organism: Clostridia bacterium (assembly GCA_050261175.1). Classification (GTDB taxonomy): domain Bacteria; phylum Bacillota; class SHA-98; order UBA4971; family UBA4971; genus UBA6256. The sequence goes on along the minus strand of JBLNDA010000108.1, from coordinate 28,509 downwards.
TGAAGAAGTCGCGGATCGCACGGACGATAACGGTCAAGATGTTCGCCCTCTGCACGTCTTCCGTGGCAACGACGTCCACCCGGGCCACCTCACGACCGTCAAGGGACGCCACTATGGCGCCGAGCTTCTCCCCTTTCCGAATGGGGGCGCGGCGCTCCAGCGAGACGACAGCCGTCTCGACGAAGTCCTTCTTGCCCTTCTCCACGAAGGCCACAAAGTCCGTGCTCGCCGCCGCGGGGACCTCCTCGCGTCGCCCGTTGGGCACCCGCACCTTGCCCACCACGTCCCCCTTCTTCGCCACGGGCACTCGGTCGAATTCGCGGAAACCGTAGTTCAGGAGCTTCATCGTGTCCTCGATTCGGTCCTCATTGGTGGGAAGCCCCATGACCACCGAGATGAGCCTCACGTCGTCTCGCCTGGCTGTGCCCGCGAGGCAGTAACCCGCCTCATCGGTCATCCCCGTCTTGAGCCCGTCCGCTCCCGGATACCGGAGTATTAGCTCGTTGGTATTCCTCAGAAAGGACTCCTCCTGCCGAACCCTTGCGCCCTTCCGCCCGAGAGTGTCGGTCCAAGTGCTTGTCCACTCGAGCACCTTCGGGTGTTTTGTAACGAGTTCGCGAGACATGATGGCGATGTCCCGGGCTGTACTGTAATGGTCCGGAGCCGGCAGGCCGTCGGGGTTCTCGAAGTGCGTGCCGTTCATCCCCAGCTCCTTGGCTTTCTCGTTCATCTGGTTGACGAAGTCCTCCGCGCTCCCGGAGATGAACTCGGAGACCGCATACGCGGCGTCGTTCGCGGAAACGATGGCGATGGCCTTCATCATGTCGCCGAGCTTCATCTGCTCACCTTCGGCCAGCCAGATCTGGGAACCCCCGATCTGACTCGCTTCTGTACTCGTCGTGACCATGTCATCGAGACTGACTTTCTTGGAGTCCACAGCTTCCATGGCGAGAAGCATCGTCATCACCTTGGTTATGCTCGCAGGCGCCACACGGAGGTCGGGCTCTTTCTCATACAACACCTGCCCTGTCTCCGCGCTGGTCAGTACCGCCGAGCGCGCCTTCAGCTCAGGCGGCGCGGCGGCTTGCACTGAAAGCGACCAAAGCGATGTCGCAACAGCCGCCACCAACACCACTGCGAGACTCTCAAGAGAAAGCGCTCGACGTCCTCTCAACCATGGGTTTCTTGAAAACGGCATTTCTCCAACCACCTCACAAAAGCGCTCCTTTGCGGGCCGGACGCCTCCCAGAAAGGAACGTACCTTTTTAACTTCTGCACGCCCTCTGCTCTTCCTCTTCAAATCTGCAAGTTTCTTCCTTCCATAATATACCCATTCTGGACGGGCTGTACACCAGAGCACGAGCACCCCCGTGCGACCGGCGCCCGCCGCACGTGCCGCCCCTCCGTGCCGCCTGCGCCCTGACGCTTCCCCGTCCCCCCTCGCCGTCCCGCTTCCGCCCTGGCGGGCCGCGCCCGGTCCCTGCCAGCACACTCGGGATTTTCAGAAATGGAGGAAAAACGCAGACGCTAGCGTATATTCTCCGTCAGAGTCCAGAAAAGCGCAGAAGGAGGTGAGTTCATGAGTCACCCAAAGGCTGACCTCGGAAAGCGGTTTGTGGCCGCTCTCATCGACGGCGTCATCTCGGGGATCCTTGCGGTAGTCATTCCGGTTCTAGGAGGTCTGCTCGGAGCCGCGTATACCCTTACGAAAGACGCGCTGGTGTTTCAATTGACGAAGGACGCTCAATGGAAGAACAGGAGTGTCGGGAAGAAACTCATGGGCCTGCAAGTGGCCAACCTGGCTGGCGGGGACGTCGACATGCCAATCTCTCTGAAGCGCAACGTCACCCTCGCCGTCGGCCCGCTACTGGCCGCCATACCCCTCCTTGGGCTTCTCGTGGCTCCGCTGGTCGGCAGTATCTTGGCTCTCATAGAGATCGTACTGGTCCTAACAGATGCCGACGGACGACGACTGGGTGACAGGTGGGCGAACACGCAGGTGATCGCAGCGCCGGAACTCGAGCCATCAAGCGGTTCGAAAGGATGACTGAACGCCGACTGGGCGATGAGGCGTGCGCCCCAGAGCCCCAGAATAGGACGGCAATAGGACGGCGAGGGGGGCGGACCGGCCGGCACGGTGCAGCCGGCTGGTCCGTGCCCCTCGCCACGCGGCGTCGGCTTGCTCTGCCTCAAGGAAGCCGCGTGACGTCTTGAACAGGCGTGCGGCTTGGCGGAGACGGCGGACGGATAGACGGACTCGGCTCCTGCCGCACCGTCAGAACACGTTCAGGTACTGCTCGATCTCCCATGGGTGCACCTGGGTGCGGTAGATGTCCCACTCGATCTCCTTCGCCTCGATGAACCTGCTGACTATGTGTGGCCCAAGGGTATCCGCGATGACCTCGTCGGCCTTCAGGCATTCGATTGCCTCCATGATGCTGCCCGGGAGGCTCTCTATGCCCATGGCCTTGCGTTCAGCCGGAGACAGTCCGTACACGTTGAGGTTCACCGGATCCGGCGGAAGGATCTTGTTCTTGATCCCGTCGAGGCCGGCCTTCAGCGTGACTGCGAGCGCCAGGTACGGGTTGCATGACGGGTCAGGGCTCCGGAGCTCGATTCTCGTGTGTTTGCCGCGCGCGGCCGGGATCCTGATGAGCGGGCTCCTGTTCCTCTCCGACCAGGCGATGTAAACGGGTGCCTCGTATCCAGGTACAAGCCTCTTGTACGAGTTGATGATCGGGTTGGTGATGGCCGTGAAACCCCTGGCGTGCTTCATGAGGCCTCCGATATAGTACAGCGCGACGTCCGAAAGCCCGCTCGGGGTGTTGGGATCGTAGAACGCATTCTCATCGCCTCTGAAAAGCGACTGGTGCGTGTGCATTCCCGAACCGTTGATACCGAACACCGGTTTCGGCATGAAGGTCGCATGGAGGTTGTGGGTGAGGGCCACGGTCCGCACGACGAAGCGGAACGTGGCGACGTTGTCGGCCGTGGTGAGACCGTACGTGTACTTGAAGTCTATCTCGTGCTGCCCGGGTGCCACCTCGTGATGGGACGTCTCGATCTCGAACCCCATCTTCTGGAGCGTGACCACCATGTCCTGGCGCGCCCGCTCGCCGCGGTCGAGGGGGGCGAGATCGAAGTAGCTGGCCTGGTCGTGGGTCTTCGTCGTCGGCGTGCCTTTTTCATCCATGGTGAAGAGGAAGAACTCCGGCTCGGGCCCGGCCACGAACGTGAAGCCCATGGCCTCCGCTTCCGCCAGGACTCTTTTCAGAGTATGCCTCGGGCACCCCTCGAACGGCGTCCCGTCAGGGTTGTAGATGTCGCAGATGAGCCGGGCCGTCACCGCGTCTCCGCCGTTCCACGGGAAGATCACGAAAGTGGAAGGGTCCGGCCGCAGATACATATCGGATTCCTCGATGCGCACAAAGCCTTCGATGGACGACCCGTCGAACATGATCTCGCCGTCGAGCGCTCTGCCGAGTTGCTCCACGGGAATGGCGACGTTCTTGATGACGCCGAGGATGTCGGTGAACTGGAGATGGACGAACTTCACCTTGAGCTCTTCCGCTTTCCTAAGTACATCCTCCTTGGTGAGACCTGGCATTCCGATTCCTCCTCATTCCTTACGTATAGGGGCCTTCTGTGCAGGGGCCGGGTTCCTGCGGATATCGATCGTCCGGAGGAGTTCCGGACGGTTGGCAAGCGGGTACACGGATCTGAGGGAAACCGAGTCACCGAAGCGCATCGCAGCGTCGCTCGACTTCATGAGTTCGCCCAGGCTCGCCGGCTGCGAGCGGTGCCGGAGAGCGAGTATCGATTTCACCTCGTCGATCCGCCGTCCCTGAGCCAGCAAACGCTTGACCTCTCTCAGCGCATCCACGTCAGCCTCGGAATAAAGCCGCTGGTTCCCCGGGGTCCTCGCCGGTACGACGAGGCCCGTTTCGTCATAGTAACGTATCTGCCGATCCGTGAGACCGGTGAGCCGCCTCACCGCACCTATGGTGTAGACAGGCGCATCCCGTGAGACTTCCACTGCTTACCATGCCTCCCGCCAGCCGACCGGCCGCCCGCTCCGGTCATGTGAGGTTTCCTTACATATCCCCTATTCGGGCATATTCTATAGCCCGTCATCTCCCGTGTCAAGAGGCTCCCGGGTTTTTTCGGAGACTCCCGCAAGGCGGGGCAGCGAAGGTCTCATCCGCGGAATGCTGGCATATACTATGCAAGACTTGCCTATACTGGTAGCGGAAACCATGACGCACGAAGCCGCCTTGAGGAAGGAGGCCGTACCATGACTCCTCTGCTGAAGCTCCGCGAGAAAGCAGGCATAAGCGCGAGAGAGGTTTCGATGAGGACAGGGATTCCCGTGGAGACTATCGTCAAAGCGGAGCTTGGCCTCATCAAGCTGCGCCCGCAACAGCAGAAGCGGATAGTGGCCGCCCTTCGCTGAAACGGTCGTTTCGGATGCAACCGGAGGACGCTCTGCGTCGACCGCCGGCCCGGGCGGCGGTGACACCGGGACACCCGTGCGCGACACCGCAACCCGGCCGCGTGGTACGCGAAGGCACGCGCGGGCAAGAAGGCTAGATTCGCGGGCCGAGGCTCACGAGAAAGAGCCCGGACACGATGAGCACTGCGCCGATCACTTGGGCCCACGTGGCAGATTCCTGGAGGTATACCACAGCTACTACCAACGTGAAGAGAGGGGCGGCCGACATCACAAGCGTGACCTGGGCTGCCCCTCCCCACTTCAACGCCGCGTAGTACGCCAGGTCACCCACGAGCGTCGCGAGCACAGCCTCGAGGGCGATGAAAAGTGACGCTTTGCCTGACACCGTTTCCATCGCCCTCAGGCCCCCGCCGACCAAGAGCCAGCCTGACACGATGGCGGAAGCGATGAGCGTACGAAGACAGAGTCCCGCGATGGGATCCACTCTCGCGAGGCCCATCTTTCCGAAGACCGGCGCGATCCCCCAGCATATGGCCCCGAACAGTGCTACCAGAACGGTCCACATCACAGCTTTCTCTCCCGTCAGTCTTTTATTCGCGGCCAGCCGGGCATATACATCAACAGGAATCTAAGGAGGAGAGCTAGGCTGGAAACCCGAGCGCGGGAAGGGGTGTCGTATGAGGTTTTGCGTGCTGAGCCGCAGACACGTCCTGGTGTGTCTCCTTGCGGCGGCGGTTTGCGCGGCCTCAGCCGCTTCCATGCTGGTGGAAACGGCCGGCGGTCCTTCGATGGTGCCCGACGCGGACCTCTCAACCAGGCTCGACGCGATCTTCCGCGACCGGGCTGAATCGGTCATCCGGGGCGACGCCGGAGCCCTCGCCGGCCATTACGATTTGGGGTCCGAGTACGGACGGTGGGCGCTCGATCGTGAGTACCGCCGGGTGAGATACGTTGAGGCGTGGAGCAAGGCGCGGGGCGTACGATTCGTCGGCACGTCCGTAGAGATCAAGGTGGATTCAGCTGAGGTCAGAGGCGACACGGCGTGGCTTCGCCTCAGGCAGAGCGCCGGCTTCGCATACGTGTACGAGGCCGACCCGCACGCCCCACCCGATCACTTCGGCATCGGCACCCGCCACTTCGTGGAGCTCGCGCGGCGGAACGGCACGTGGGTCGTAAGGCGCGACTGGTACACCGATCCCCTCGACGAGGACTCCGTGGTTGGAGACGTGAGGCCAAGCTCGGCCTCGCCCGGAGGCCTTGCTCCGCCGGCGCCCCTTGGAGACGAGCACAGAGACCAGCAGGCCCGTAATTCCGGCGACCGGCCCCTTCCCGCCGGCGCCAGCGCATCGCAGGGAGAATCTGAAGACACCGACCATCCATCCGCGCCCCGATACAACAGGGGAAGGGCCGTGGCCTACGCCGACGAGTACTGCGGGTCTGCCTGGGGCTGCGGTAATGACGGGGAGTACAACCCCAGGTACAAGGATTTCACTGGACTCGGAGGGGACTGCACCAACTTCGTGTCCCAGGTGCTTGGGGATCTTGACGCAGGGGGCCTGCCCATGGACTGGACATGGCACTACACTTTCAGTGGCCCCGGTGCGGGCGCAAGCCGCGCCTGGGCCCAGGCGGAGGCGCTCGTTGGGTTCTTGATTACCAGCGGGCGCGCCGTCAGAATCGCCCGGGGCACATACCCCGACGTGGTGGCGCCCTCGGAGAGATTCCCGCACGGGCCGATCGCCGTCCTTGGCCCCGGTGACGTGATAGCATATGAGGAGCGCGGACGAATCGAGCACCTGGCCGTCGTGACCGGGACTGACTCCCATGGATACGTCGTAGTCAACTCTCATACCGCCGACCGGTATCATGTGCCGTGGGATCTCGGCTGGGACCTCGCCACCGTGTTCTGGCTCCTCAGCGTCACAGGGTAGACGGAGACGGCCCTGACCACGCACGCCAAAAAACGCCCGCACTTTCCTCCGGTGAGGCAGGATTCCGCGAATGGGCGACGAATCACTATTACGGACGCAGTGCAACCGGTTGCACTGCGCCGGCAAAACGAAACCGTAACACTGTTACGCTGTCTCACAGCTTGAGTTGATGTGCCTAGTGCAACCGTTTGCATTTCCACGCGATGGCCGGACTGGATTCCGGCTGCGCAAGACTTCAGTTGCCTTAGCAATCACGCGTGAAAGCGTGGTGGGTCCTTGAGGCTTTGCGCGGAGAGAACGCCGCAGGCCGAAGAAAGGGCCTTGCGCCGGGGAGGTGACAGCGGGACTGACTGCGTGGACCCGGTGTAGCTGGTAGTAGCTGGTAGAGGGTGGTATCACTCGAGTTGGGCGGAATCGGAACATCTCGGAAGGAAAGGGGAGGGCAAGAGAACGTGTTCAAGAGGATTTTGCTCGTTGCGTGCGCGGCATTTCTCGTCGCTACGTGCGCGGCGTTCGCCGCCGAGACGAAGACTCTGACGTGTATCGGCCCCTGGTCCGGGGCAGAGATGGAGGCGTTCCTACCGGTCCTTCAGGCGTTCGAGAAAGAGACGGGGATAAAGGTCGAGTACCGCATCTACCGCGGCGAAGACCTCTCAGCCCAGTTGCCGGCCCAGTTCTCAGCCAAGACTGCACCCGGCGACGTGATTTTCATGTGGGCATGGTTCATAGCCAAGCAGGGCGAGGCCGGGCACGCGCTTGACCTAACGGGCGTCGTCAAGGACGCTGATTACCTGCCCGGCGCTTTGGATAGCCTCAAGGTGGGAGGCAAGGTTTACGGCATAGCGTACACCGGTAAAGTGAAGCCCGGCTTCTGGTACAGAAAGTCCTTCTTCCAGAAGCACGGTCTCACCCCGCCCGCGACTTGGGAAGAGTTCGTCGCGCTCCTCGACAAGATAGCGAAGATCCCCGGTATCAAGGCGCCCATCGTGAGCGGTGACGGTGTAGGCTGGCCGCTCTCTGACGTGACCGAGCATTTCATCGCGACGTTCGGCGGCCCGCAGCTCCACAAGGAGCTGACCGAGGGCAAGATCGCGTGGACCGACCCGGTCGTGAAGGGCATATTCGAGGGCAGGCTGGTGCCTCTCCTCAAGGCGAAGCGCTTCAGCGAGCCCATCGAGTGGACTCAAGCTCTGGAGCTCTGGTGGCAGGGCGACTACGGCCTCTACTTCATGGGGAGCTGGATAACGGGTATGGTGAAGGATCCGAGCGATCTCGGCGTCTTCTCACTGCCCGGGGCAAGGGGCATAGTCTTCGGCGCTGACTACGCCTTCGTGCCGAAGTACTCGAAGAACCCTGAGGAAGCGAAGAAGCTCATACAGTTCCTCGCCACCAAGGGGCAGGAGGTTCAGGTGGCACAAGGCGGGCACATCGCCACCTACGTCAAAGTGCCGCTCGAAGCCTACCCGCCTGTTGACAGAGGCGTGGCGGAGCTGCTCACCGGGCGCGTCGCGCTGTCCGACATGGACGACACTATCGGAGGGGAGTGGCAGCCCGCGTTCTGGGATCAGCTGAAGCTCATGTGGGTGAGGCCCGAGAGGTACGTCGAGGTGCTCGAGACTCTGGAAAAGAAAGCCCCGTGACCCTAGCGGGCTGCTCGCCTCTGTGTTGAGTTGACAGGCATGTGACCCGGGCGCGGCCTTCGCCCGGCCGCGCCCGGTCCGGATGTGAACGGAAGGACTACTGATGCGTCTACCCTGCCGCGGGCGAGGAGAGGAGCTCTGAACATGAGAGAGAGGTTACTCCGCCCGGTCTTTTTTCTGCCGGCCTTGGTGTTGCTAGCCTCCTTCGTAGTGTACCCTGTGGTGAACACAGTTTGGCTGAGTTTCCTCTCACCGAAGGGTGATTTCGTTGCCCTCGACAACTATGCCGAGGTCCTGAGCCAGCCGGAGATGGTGGATCCAAGGGGCTTGCAGAGAGGGTTCCCGTACGGGGCTTTCGTCCACAATTTCATGTGGCTCGTCATTCACCTTCCATTGACCGTGCTTTTGGGCCTCGCCCTCGCGGTCGTCCTGCGAGGCGTGAGGGGCGGCTCCGTGATCAAGTCCGTAGTGTTTCTCGGCATGGTCACGCCGATGATAGTGGGCGGAATCATCCTGCGGTTCATGTTCGACGGCAGCATAGGGATAGTGCCCGGCATCGTGCGGCTGGTCGGCGGGACCCCGCAGACGCTCACGGCATATCCGGAGACCGCCCTTTTCTCGCTCATCCTGGGATCCCTGTGGCTGTGGGTCCCCTTTGGGATGGTGCTGTATTCGGCAGGACTGGAGACGATCCCGTCGGAAGTCTATGAGGCGGCGATGATAGACGGGGCATCGCCCCTTTCCATGTTCTTCAGGATAACCTTCCCGCTGCTCAAGCCGATTACCGAGGTAGTCGTGACGATGACTTTCCTATGGGATCTGAAGATATTCGACGTGGTGTATGCGGCGACCATGGGAGGCCCCGGCGGAGCGTCCAACGTGCTTGCGCTTCAGATGTACTTCTACGCGTTCCGGGAGTTCAACTCGAATAGTGCGGCCGTGGTGGCGTGCGTGCTCATGCTGCTGACCACTCTCGTGGCCGCCCCGATGATGATGAGGTCCGCGCGAGAGGCGAGGTGAGCGGGAAGGTGCGAAGGAAAGCGGTAACAGCGCTATCCAGGGATGCGTTGGCGTGGCTCATCGGGCTGGTATGGATAATCCCGTTCCTCGGAGTCTTCATGGCCTCTATAAGGCCGCTCAGCGAGATCATCCACGGCTGGTGGAGGTTCGAGTCGTTCACGCCTACTCTGCGCAGCTTCGTCGGCGCGTGGAACCACCCGGCCGCCCCGCTTTCCCAGGGCATGGTCAACTCGTTGAAAGTCGCCATCCCAGGCACCATCGTGCCGCTCTTCGTCGCCGCCATCGCTGCATACGGATTCGCCAGGTTCAGGTTTGCCATGAAGACGTACCTGTTCCTCACTATCGTCATGCTGATGACCGTCCCACAGCAGATGATAGCTGTCCCCATCTTCCGGATAATGAAGAACCTAGGTCTTGTCGATACACCCCTCGGGCTGGTCCTAGTCCACTCCGCTTGGGGAATCCCGTGGATCCTCTTCTTCATGAGGAACTTCTTCTCGACGCTTCCCATCGAGGTCGAGGAAGCTGCGAGGGTGGACGGGGCGTCCGACTTCAGGGTGTTCTTCCAGATAGTGCTGCCGATGTGCATCCCCGCTTTGGTATCCTCGGCCGTTCTCCAGTTCATGTGGGTCTGGAACGACTTCTTCCTGGCTCTTATCCTCATCTACTCGCCTGAGAAGCTCCTCGCCACCCAACGCATCCCCCTTCTTAGAGGGATGTATCACATCGACTGGGGGGTTCTGACCGCAGGTACCATAATCGTGATGCTGGCGCCGATTCTGGTGTTCGCTTTTCTCCAGCGCTACTACGTCAAGGGGATGGTCGGATGGGTGTCCAAGTGATCTCCCGCCCCGCGCGCGCCGGCTCGACAGGGCGCTGCGGCACAAGACGTGGTACGCGGACTTGCGTGTGCGCATGAATCCCCACGACGAGCGCTGTCGTGGAAAACGGGAAAGGATACGGAGACGATGTGGAATGGCAAGAGTGATCAAGACCGCAACGAAATCATTGAATGACTACGGAAGGGTCGCGGGGGAGGACGCGATCGAGGAAGCAAAGGCGCTCGCTGAGCCTCTCAAAGGGGCGCAGGTCCTTCACGTCAATTCCACCGCGTACGGCGGGGGCGTGGCGGAGATCCTGCACACCATTGTCCCGCTTATGAGAGACATCGGCCTTGAGGCCACGTGGATGGCGATCGAGGCACCGCCGGCGTTTTTCGATTTTACCAAGGCGTTGCATAACGCTCTGCAAGGCATGGCTGGCCAGGACCTCTCGTCGGCCATAGAAACGTACCTGGCCACAAACGAGCGAGAAGCCGCGTGCTTCTCTGGAAGCCCCGACTTCGTGGTGGTCCACGATCCGCAGCCCGCCCCGCTCGCGAGTCACCTCAGGGACCGGTTCGGGCGGAAAACCAGGTGGATCTGGCGGTGCCACATCGACCTCTCGAGCCCCGCAGAGGAGGCGTGGGGCCTCATAAGGCCGTTTGTAGAGCGATACGACGCGGCGATATTCACGATGCCGGCGTACGCCAAGGAAGGTCTTCGCGTGCCTCGACTGGCCATGATCCCGCCGTCCATCGATCCGCTGAGCTCAAAGAACGTGGAGATGCCAGTGCGGACAGCCAGGGAAATCGTCGCCGGGTACGGTGTGGACCCTTCCCGGCCCATCATCGTGCAGGTCTCCAGGTTCGATCCGTGGAAAGACCCGCTCGGGGTGATAGACGCGTACCGCATCGTGAAGCGAGAGATCCCCGGCGTGCAGCTTGCTCTCGTTGGATCCATGGCCGCCGATGACCCGGAGGGAGCGGCTTACTACCGAATGTCCCTGGAGCATGCGGCCGGGGATCCTGACGTGCATGTGCTGTCGAACCTGAACGGCATCGGGAACGCCGACGTGAACGCCTTCCAGACCGCGGCCGACGTGGTCGTGCAGAAGTCGATACGTGAAGGTTTCGGTTTGACCGTGTCCGAAGGGCTCTGGAAGGCTCGCCCCGTGGTTGCGGGCGATGTTGGCGGGATACCTTTGCAGGTCGAAAACGGCAAGTCGGGGTTTCTGGTGAGCTCGGTGGAGGAGTGCGCGGAAAGGGTCCTGTACCTTCTCACGCACCCTGATGAATCCCGAGAGATGGGGCTCACCGGCAAGGAGCATGTGAGGCGGCGGTTCCTCTCGACTCGGCACCTCGTGGACTACCTTACGTTGTTCAGGGACCTGGAGCAGGATAGGGTGTGCGCCTCCAGAGGGCCAGCGGTGTAAGGTTGCAGTCTCTATCGGTTGAAAACGACGTCACTCACCCTGAAAGCGGAGGCGGTGCATGAGCACCGCCTCCACACATCGGGCGGTCCTCGCGTCACGGGCACCCGGCTTCCGCCCGTGGTCCCCCCTCACACGACTTGGGGTTTCCCGTGGAACATCTTCCATGCGTCAAACCCTCCTGCCAGGTGGGACACGTCATCGAAACCATTTTGCTTGAGGATTCTGTAGGCAAGGTATGAGCGGTAGCCGATGGCGCAATACACCACCGTCTTCCTGTGAGGGTCGAGCTCGCCCGCAAGCTCGCGCAACTGGTCGATGGGTATGAGACGCGCGCCGGGGATCTCGCCCGTCCTGTTGCGCTCGGCCGGAGTCCTGACATCCACGAGCTGGACCTGCTCCCGCTCGAGAAGGGCGTCGAGCTCATCCGGCTCGATCGCGTCGACCTCGCCACGGTGGATGTTCGCGGCCACGAAGCCGGCGATGTTCACGGGGTCCTTTGCGGACGAGTACGGCGGCGCGTACGCGAGGTCGAGATCCTCGAGGTCCTCCACGGTCATACGAGCGTGAATCGCCGTCGCAATCACGTCTATTCTCTTGTCGACCCCGTCACGTCCGACGATCTGAGCCCCCAGCACACGTCCTGTGAACCTGTCGACCACGAGTTTCGCGGTCATCATGCGCGCACCGGGGTAGTACCCAGCATGGTGCTGGGAATGGCTGTATGAGACGTAGTGGGGAATCCCTTCGGAAGACGCCTCTCTCTCGGAAAGGCCGGTCTTGGCGATGGTCATGTCGCATACCTTGACGACCATCGTGCCGAGCGAACCCGCGTACCTCATGTTGGCGCCCGCAGCGTTCGCCCCGGCCACCCGCGCCTGCTTGTTGGCGGGGCCCGCTAGCGGCACGCGCACAGGCTTCCCTGTGACAAGGTGCCTTATCTCGCAAATATCGCCTGCCGCGTAGATGTTCGAGTCGCTCGTCTGCATTCTGTCATTGACCACCACGCCGCCGGCCTGACCGATGGAGAGACCGGCTTGCCTCGCAAGGTCGAGCCTTGGCGCGACGCCCAAAGCGGAGATGGCGAAATCGCATGAGACGGTCTTGCCGCTGGCCAGAGTGAGCCGGAGCTTGCGTGTGTTGCCATCTGCTGCTATCCCTGCCACCTTCTCTCCGAGCAAGACGTTGACCCCTTTCTCTCGGAGGTGAATGGCAACGGGTTCGGCCATTTCCTTGTCGACCGGCGGCAGCAAGTGATCCATCATCTCTATGAGCGTAACAGCGATTCCACGCCCGAGGAGCGCTTCCACGGTTTCGAGGCCGATGAATCCGCCCCCGATCACAGCCGCGTCCGCCGGCCCACGCTCCTCGAGGAAGCCCTGGAGCCTGTCGGCGTCCTCCACTGACACCAACGTGAACACCCTGGGATCGTCCAGCCCTGGTATTTTGGGGCGAGCGGGCTCGCTCCCGGTGGCAAGGATGAGCGCGTCGTACCTCTCGTCCCAGGACTCCCCAGTCTCGAGGTTGCGGACGGATATGGTCTTCCGCAACCTGTCGATGGCTGTGACTTCGTGCCGCGTCCTTACGTCGATGTTGAACCTGGACGCAAGCCTTCCTGGGTTGACGATGAAGAGCTCCTCACGCCTCTGGATAACGCCTCCTATGTAGTAGGGCAGGCCGCAGTTCGCCCACGAGACGTAAGGAGTGCGCTCGAAGATGACTATCTCGGCGTCCTCACACGTCCGTCGAGCCTTGACCGCCGCTCCTGCCCCACCTGCTACGCCGCCCACCACAAGAATCCGCTTCCCCACGGTTCCCAACCTCCCATCTAGTTGCCATGCCCGGTCAATGTGCCCTCCGCGGTCAGCGTGTTCGTATGGCGGCCGGCTTCTCAGTAGTCCTCATTCGAGGCACTCATGTGAAGCGAGTCCGCCACGCTCATGGATGCCCCGCAGACAGGGCACGACACCATGTCCTCCGCCGACAAGCCGCTCACCCCGAACATGTTTCCGCACTTCTTGCACTTGATGCTTTCCTCGGCGTTGTCCGGCATTTTAGGGCACTCTCGTCTGTCATTCTTCTTCACGAGTAATCTCCTTCCTTCCCCGGGGCCGCGCGTACCCCAGTCTTTCGAACAGTTTCCTCAAACCGCGCTCACAGCCGCGCCGCCACGGCGCAGCCTCGCGGCAATTCTCAGTATTCCCCGCCGGCGGGCGGCTTACCCTCGACCGTGAGTCCAAGGATTCGCAACAGAGACAAGAGAGACAGCGCCCACGGAAAACGACAGCGCCCCTTCATAAGAGAGGGGGCGCTCAAAACGCTACGGTTGCACCTGCACTGTCTCATTACATAGGCTGATTGTAGCCGGGCCGAGCCTGCCCAAACCCATATCCCGCCTGAGCCGGTCGCTGAGCGGCAGGCTGAGTGAGACCGGCCTGGAATCCGGTCTTCACGCCGGCGACCGTGCCCTCAACCAGGGACCGCTCGGCGGCCTCGATCATCCTGCGCACCATGTGTCCGCCAACAGCCCCACACTGGGCGGAGGGCAGGCTACCCCAGTAGCCCGAATTGATGATGTTGCTGGGCAGGTTCAGCTCGTTGGCTATCTCATACTTGAACCTGTCGAGCGCCGCGAGGGCGTTGGGGACAACCGGACGATTCCTTCTAGCCGCTCCTCGTGCCATTCCTCTTCACCACCCTTCGCGCTTTCTGTCTATAGTCTCACACGGCACGCAGGATAAATGCGAGGGAACGTATGGGGATGACGTGGCTTGGTTACTGTACTGAAGTACATTCACCAGGCAGGGGAAGCCGTACCACCGTGCGGACTGCCGTGGGGATGAGGCGAATGGAGTCAGCAAAGGACCAGGTGCAATCCACGTTTTTGCACCCGGTCCTTTCAGCGGTCAGTTGCCCCAGACCTGTCAGAGCAAGGCACCGCGCGAGGTCTCGCGCGGTACCATGGGAGAGCCTGCCCCGCCTCGTCGCATCAAGCCAAGTCGGGTCCGCTTAGACAGGTCAGGACCGCACCTGCCTGTGATGTCTGCCGTGGACTCAGCACATCGCGACGACAAGGGTGGCGCTATGAGCCTCGTGGCGTTCCCCCTCCGCCACTGTCGGTTTCGCCGATACCTGTTTCGTCGCTTCCAGTCACAGACAGACCCAGGCCGGACCGGAATCCGGCCACTGACTCGGCTGCCACTTGCTCAGCGATGGCTTTCTCGGCGGCCTCGATCATTCTCTTGACCATGCGTCCACCGACGGCACCGCATTCCCTGGACGAAAGATTACCCCAGTAGCCATGCTGATAGACCTCTTGCGGAAGGTTCATCTCTCTCGCGATCTCGTATTTGAGCGCGTCGAGCGGGCGTCGTGCGCCCTTCGCAGCAGGCCGATTCTTTCTGGCCGGCATTGCAAGCCCCCCTTTCACCTGGTACGCATATGATTCCCGGCTTGAATGCGGGCTATGTGAGGGTCGTGCTGGATGACGCCCTGCCTAACCCTGTGCTAGTGAAAAGGGGGTGGGATGCCTGGTTTACTCAATACTGACAAATTGTGGTTGTCTATTCCGGAACACCGTGACATAACGAAAGCCGAGGGATCTCGCAACATCGACCGCATACGGTATGGCGAAGCCGGCATCGCGGACGCGGTGGGCGTCAGACCCGAGAGTTATGAGTTCGCCGCCGAGCCTGCGGTACAGCCTGAGGGTTTCCACGCCCGGCAGCGTCTCGTGGACAGAGCGCCGAAGACCCGAGGTATTGATCTCGAGCGCGGTGCCTTTCTCTATGAGCGCGCGCAGAATCGCCTCAATCTCGTCGGAGAACGCCCGCAATGGCACCTTTCCATACCTTTCGAAAGCGTATCGCTTGATGAAATCGAGGTGAGCTAGGGAATCGTACAGGCCCGAACGGGCGAGGCCGAGCACTGTCGCGAGATAGCGGCGGCAAGCCTCCTCCAGCCCGTAACTGTCCAATACCTCTCCGGTCGTCGAGAGGCTGTCCACCCAGTGGACCGAGCCCAGAACAAAGTCCAAGGAGTGGCTGGAGAGGAACTCCTCTACCTGGCCGGTGTACCACGTCTGGTAGTCGGCCTCGATTCCCATCCTGACCGCCAGTGTGCCCTCCCATTTCCTCGAAGCCTGCTCCACGGCCTCCCGGTAAGCCTCGAAACGCAGGTAGCCATGACTCTCGTCCCTAGGTTCGAAGTCAACATGGTCCGTGAAGCAGATCTCAGCAAGCCCGGCTCTCACGGCCGCCTCGCACATTGCGTCTATCGTGTCTTCCCCGTCGGGCGAGAAAGTGGAATGGACATGGAAGTCCACGAGCGGAGTCGCGCTGTGGTTCATGTCGACGGAGTTGCTGCAAGACATATCACGACGCTCCTTTATACCCTTGCGAAAACGCCTTCCAGTTGGCCTCCGCGGTTCCGCGGGGCGCCACGTCGTCTACGGCGGCTCGCCAGTGCTCCTCGGAAATGCCAGGGCCCAGACACCGGGCGAGCACACCCATGATGGCGATATTGGCGCACCTGGCGTTTCCGGCCAGCCTCGCCATTTCCTGGGCATTCACCACGATGACCCGCCGGTCTCTTGTGGCAAGCTTACGGGTTATGTCAGTCGGATACCTGTCCGTTCCGAGGATGACGGGGAGCGGAGGAATCTCCAGGTCGTTCACTATCATCGTGGCGCCCGCCCTTGTGTACGGAAACCACCTCAGAGCTTCCAGCTTCTCGAACGCCACCACGAAATCGGCCGCGCCCATCTCCACGAGCGGCGAGTACACTCTCGGCCCCAGCCTCACATGGGTTATCACGCTTCCGCCGCGCTGCGCCATCCCGTGGACCTCGGAGACCTTGACGTCAAAGCCAGCCTTCATCGCGGCGCTCGCCAAGAACCTGCTCGCTAGCAGAATGCCCTGCCCGCCCACGCCTACTATCAGAACGCTGCGAAGGCCGGCCGGTCTGCGTGGCTCACTCACGACCCTCACCCACCTCGTGTAACGCTATCGCGTCATGCCTGCAGATCTGGGCGCACACGCCGCACCCTGCGCATGACTCCTCGATTATCAGAGGCCGCCCGTCGCGAACTTCGATGGCGGGGCATCCCAGGCCCAGACAGAGTCCGCATGCGGCGCACCGGTCCTCCGAAATGCTGTACCTGCTTCGAGGCTTCGCGCCCGGCAGAAGGACACACGGTCTTCTCGCAATCACCACCGCCGGGCCGGGCGCGTCCGCCGCCTGGCGGAGCGCTCGTTCCGTTGCGGCGAGATCGTACGGATCAACGACAGCGACCCGTTCGACGCCGCAAGCCCGGGCGAGATCCTCCAGGCTGAGCTTGTGCGTTCGCGCTCCCCGCAGCGTCACGCCGGTCGCTGGGTGGTCCTGGTGGCCGGTCATGGCCGTGGTCCCGTTGTCCAGAATGAGCACGACGATATGCGCCTGGTTGTATACGGCGTCAATGAGTCCGGTGATACCGGAATGGACGAACGTCGAATCACCGATCACCGCGACGGGCTTCCGCGGAACGGCGGCGGACGCGATCACCGGCGCCCCGCCTGTTTCGGCCGGGCCGCCGGCGGCGTGTGTTTGCGGCTCCCGAGCCACGCTGGCCGCCACTGAAAACCCGATGGCGTTTCCGATGCTGGCGCCCATACATATCGTGGTGTCCAAGGCCGAAAGGGGCGGGCCGGCACCGAGAGTGTAACAACCGATGTCTCCGGCGGCTACGGTCTTGAGCTTCTTCAGGACGTAGAACGCACCTCGATGCGGACAGCCAGGACACATGACGGGAGGCCGCGCCGGCACGGCCACGGCTTCGCGTGTCTCACTGCCCTCCAGCGGGGCGCCGGCGTCGTCTACCGGCGGGACCAGAGCGACCTTGTCCGCCGCCTCCTCAGTGCCGGAGAGAACGCCTTCTTCGATCATCGCCCTGCGAACGCTTTCAGGCGTAAGCTCGCCTGTCACCGGCAAGCGTGTCTTGCCGATGACCTTCAGCCCCATTGCACTCAGCTGCTCTTGAAGGAACGGGTCGAGTTCCTCGATAACGTACACGCGATCGACGCGCGACGCGAACCTGCGCACCATCCCCTCAGGGATGGGGTTTGTCATGGCAATCTTCAGATAGGACGCGTTCTTCCCCAGGACCTCCCTGGCGTACTGGTAAGCGACGCCGCTGGCAACAACGCCCACACGGGTGCTGTTCCATTCGATCACGTTGCGCGTAAAGCCCTCGGCGAACTCGGCAAGGGCCTTCAGACGGGCCTCGACCTCTATGCGACGCAGCCTGGCGTTACCCGGCACCATCACGTATTTCGGGGCGGTCTTCTCGTAGGGAAGCCTGAGCCGCGCCCGGGGTTGACCCAGGACTACGATTCCCGATGAGTGAGAGACGCGGGTAGTGGTCCGGACCATCACGGGCGTATCAAACCTCTCGCTGATCTCGAGAGCGAGCCCGACGAAATCTTTGGCCTCTTGAGAGTCGGACGGCTCGAGCATTGGGATTTTGGCAAACCTCGCGTAGTGCCTGTTGTCCTGCTCGTTCTGGGAGCTATGCATGCCCGGGTCGTCTGCTGACACGATCACGAGGCCCGCGTTCACTCCCGTGTATGCCACCGTGAAGAGCGGGTCGGCCGCAACGTTGAGGCCGACGTGCTTCATGGCGGCGAGCGCCCTCACTCCGGCTATCGCCGCGCCCAGGGCGACTTCGAGCGCCACCTTCTCATTGGGAGACCACTCCACGTACACCCCCTCGAAATCCCTCATGCGCTCGAGGATCTCAGTGCTCGGGGTGCCGGGGAACCCGCAAGCGACGCCCACTCCAGCCTCGTAGGCGCCCCGCGCGATGGCCTCGTTCCCGGACATGAGAACCCGGCTGGTGCCATTTGCTGCGTCGCCGGCTCCGCGGGCTTCGTCCGCCCCAGTGGCACAGTGCCCTTTGTGTTTCAATGGCGATTCCTCCCCGTCTTGCCCCGTCCCGGCCAACGCCGTGTCACGGCGGCTCTTGGGCGGCCCGCTTCCGCAAACCCCGACCGTCTCGATACAGCCGGGCGAAGCGGCGCGAGCGCACGCCGCCATGCTTCGCAAGGCCGCTCAGTAGAGCGCCACTCCCGTGAGGGCCGCCAGCATGATCGCAAGTATAGGATGCACGCCAAACTTGAGCGTGCCCACGAGCACGGCGATGGCGATGATCGGCCCGGCGCTGTCCACGAAAGAGACTCGCACGAGCGAAATGGCCGCGGCGGCTATGAGCGCCGTGACCGCCGGTCGAAGACCCTTGAGCGCGGCCTTCACGGCTGGGGCGTCCTTAAACTTTAGGAAAATGGTGGCGAAGGCGACAATGATCACGAACGAGGGCAGTATCACTCCACCCGTTGCCGCGGCCGCTCCCGGCACCCCCGCCAGTTTGTAGCCGACGAAGGTGGCCGAGTTGACGGCGACCGGCCCCGGAGTCATCTCCGCTATGGCGATTATGTCCACGAACTCCTTCGTCGTAAGCCAGGCGTGAGCCTGGATGATCTCCTTTTGAATGAGGGGTATCATGGCATACCCCCCGCCGAACGTGAAGAGGCCTATCTTCGCGAAGGTCAGGAAGAGAGTCAGTATCATCACTGCCTGTCAACCACCTTGCACTGGCGTTTGGAATCCCCCGTCTTCTCGTCTCCGACGTGAGCACTCTCAACAGGGGCAGTCCCTCTGGGTGACGAAGGGTTTCTGTCGCCTGCAACGGCCGGACTGGACCCGTCTCGTCCGGGGCAAGCCTCTCCAGGGCCGGTACCAGGGTCGAGACCATGCTCGCCCCCGGACAGGCTTGCGGAGTCTTGGTCAGCCTGAGGCTGCGGTTCCGCCTCTCCTTTGAAGTCCCTCCGGAACACCAAGTACCCGACAGTCGCCGACCCTACGATCACCGGGATTGGGTGCACGTCGAAAACCGCGACGGCGACGAGCGCGAGCGCTCCGATGGCCACGCCACGCAGATCGCGGATCGCCGTCTTGCCGATCTTGTATGCCGCTCCCGCCACAAGCGCGACGACCGCCGGCCGCACGCCGGCGAACGCAGCCTCGACGGCCGGAAAACGCCTGATCTCGGAGAAGAAGGTGGCTATAGCAAGGATGACGAGGAACGACGGGAGGGTTGCACCGACTACAGCCGTAACGGCCCCGGCGCATCCAGCTTTCTTGTAGCCTACGAAAACGGAAGTGTTCACAGCGACGGGCCCCGGCGCTGTCTGCGCCAGGCCGAGCATGTCGATGAACTCCTCGCCTGCCACCCACTTCCTTGACTCCACGACCTCCTTCTGGATCATGGGGACCATTGCGTAACCGCCGCCGAACGTGAACGCACCGATTTTGAAGAAAGACCAAAACATCTGCAAAAGCAATCGCACTATGGTGGAATTACCTCCTTGTGGAGCGAATGTTGCGTCCAGGGCAGGCATGTGCTGCCCGTGGTATTTCTCCACGAATCCCCGACGGTCCTCCCAGCTGCCATCGTTTTCACACGTTCGCTCAGGTCGAGACGGGGCGCGGCTTTGCGCAGAGGATGGAACGTCATGAGCAACTGTGCCACACATTCGCTAACATACAGTCTTGCCCTAAGGTAACACTACCAGCAGAAAAGGAAAGTGAGGTGAAGCAGTAATGGCACGCGGACAGAAGAGGAATCGCGCTCTCGTGGTCGAAGCAGGCAACGCCCTGGACCAGTGGAAGTATGAGATCGCGAACGAGATCAACTTCCCCGTCAACCAGATTGTGGGCGACTACTGGGGTAACATCCCGTCCGCCCAGTGTGGTGCGGTCGGCGGCCACATGGTCAAGAGGATGATCGAGGCGGCCGAGAGATCTCTCGTCGAGCAGACCTCGCTCAACGTAAGAGCGGGCTTCAGAGCCGGGCTCGGTGCCAACCTCGGCACGACCACCGGCGCGTACAACCTGCCCAGCAACCTCCCGGCGCAGCAGAACGTCGGGCAGCAGGCAGGGTTTACGACTACTGGACTCCAGCAGTAACACGGAGCGATAGGTGCCCATATCTCTGGGCAAGTCTCGTAACCGCTTGCGATAGAGAGCAGGGGGGAGCGCCTCCTCCCCTGCTCATCTTATTGTCCCTTGACAATCGCGACGCTGGCGCTGGCGCCTATGCGCGAAGCTCCCGCCTCAATCATCTTGCGTGCGGACTCGAGGTTCCTGATGCCACCGGACGCCTTCACTCCCATGTCGCTGCCGACGACTTTGCGCATGAGCCTGATGTCTTCCACTGTCGCGCCGCCGGGGCCGAAGCCGGTCGAAGTCTTCACAAAGTCCGCGCCGGCGATTTTCGCGAGCAGACACGCCTTCACCTTTTCCTCATCTGTCAAGAGCGCCGTCTCGAGGATGACCTTGACGATGGCCTTGCCGCGGGCCGCGTCCACCACAGCTTCGATATCGCGCTTGACAAGGTCATAGTCGCCTGACTTGAGCGCCCCGACGTTGATGACCATGTCCACTTCGGTCGCGCCGTTCGCTATGGCATCGCGTGTCTCCATGGCCTTCGCGGTCGGAGTCGTCGCCCCCAGCGGGAAGCCGATGACAGTGCACACCTTGACAGGTGTGCCTTTGAGGAGGCTGGCGGCGAGGCTCACGTTGGCGGGGTTCACGCACACCGACGCGAAGTTGTATTGCTTCGCCTCTTCGCACAGCTTGACGATCTGGTCTCTCGTGGCGTCAGGCTTCAACAACGTATGGTCTATCATGGCGGCCACATCGGTGGCGATTGCGCCGACGCCGGGCGCGGCACCGATACGGGATGCGCCCGCCTCGACTATCCTGGCCGTGCCATCAGGGTTCTCCTGGACGCACTTCCCACATGCGGAGCACTCGCCGAAGAGTCTCGAGCACCTTGAGCCCCCGCTGCCGGTCCCAATCCCTGACCGGACCTCGGCCACGGTGGCGGCGCCAGAAAGGGCTCTGGATTGCGGGCTTTCGGCGCGGGCAAGCGCGGGCACGCCGCTTTCAACACGATGCGGCGCGGCCGCCTCCGCACCACGGGACACCTGGAGCGCGGCGGTCGAACCCGTCGAGGGACCCGCGTTCCCAAAACCGACTATGCGAAGCCCACGCTCCAGTTCACGCCCGAGGTCCTTGGAGTCGACCACAATCATGCCGTATTCGCGCAGCCTCTTGAGGTACTCGTCCACCTGCCTGCGGAGGGCGAAGTTGTGCCCGCCCCGCCCAGCGCTTCCTCGGTCGGCTTGACCGGCTGACTGCAACACATCGGCTGCGGCATAGACCCGTTTGCCTTGCGCAAGCGCTGCGATGACAGCCTTTGTGACTGCGTCGCCCCCGGTGAGCAACGCCGCCCGCGCCGCCACGTGGAGGGGGAGCACCGGGACCACCGCGACGTCGGCACATGAGGCCGCAGCCACGGCATCGCGCCCGTCCACGAAGGATACGTGACCCAGCGCCCCGGTTATGGTGCTCTCGCCACACGACTCCCTGGTTTCCTCTGATACGAGGCATGCGACAGACAGCCCGCGGTCGCCGATTCGTCCCAATTGGACCAGCGCGTCCTCGAGTGGCGCCCTGTCGCCCGCCAGGATCACCAACACTCTCGGGCCACCAGCGGACCCCGGAGCGGACGAGACCGCACGGCCCGGCGACGCCACCGGCTGACTTGCTGTCACCTGTGGGATCTCGCCTCGCCTTTTCATCTCAGCTATCACATCGTCGGTGACTCTCTCGATCAACTCGTCAATTCCCATTCGACCATGCCATATCGCGCTCAGCCAAAGCTGTGTGCTCGAGCGAGATACGGCCTACCTCCCTTCGAAGCGCCGAGATATGCGAACGATGTCAACGACCCCGATGATGACCGAGTCCACAGGCGCGTCGCTCTTCCCCATGGCCTGTCGCGCGGAATTGCCTTCGCTCACGACCAGAACGATGTCGCCGGGCCCCGCGTCCTGTGTGTCGATAGCCAGGATTTCCTGGCCGTAATCATTCCCGTCGAGATCCAGAGGCTGCACGAGGAGCATCTTGGACCCGACAAAACTTTGGTTCTTCTGGGTCGCCACAACCGACCCGACTACCCTGCCGATTACCACAGCCCCACCTCAAGCGTGTCAGCCACCCGGCCACGCCGGGTCAACCGGGAGGCCACATCATGACGCCTCGCCCTACGCCGGGCGTCCCTTTCCTAGAAACAGGACCTGGGTTCACCAGCATCCGGGAACACGCGGTCCACTATCCCCACGATCGCCACATCAACCGGAGCGCCCGCCCTCGGAAGAGGAAGCGACGCTTCTCTCCCTTTCACCGCATGCACTATCTCACCTGCGCCAGCACCGACGCTGTCCACGGCAACCAACGGCTTGCCACAGGGGGTGCCGTCCCGTTTCAGCGGCTCGATGATGAGCAGCTTTATGCCTTCCAGTTTCTCGTCCTTGCGAGTAGCGACTACCTTCCCAACCACTCTCGCTATGAACAGGGCAATCACCTCACACCAGCCCCCGGTCTACGCCGCCCGCCGGCGGCGTCCCGCCCGGGCGGCGTCCCGCTGGTCTCGATCCGGGACAGCGCCTCACCCGTTTACACTCACTCGCCTGCCCGCCTCCCGGTCCGTCCGTTCGCTTGCCTGCTTCCCCTTCGGCCGCCCGTCTCGTTGCCCGCTCATCCGCTCACGCTTGCCTGACTTTAGTCGCCTCTCGAAAGGAACCTCCGCTCGATCTCCATGATCTTGTCCACGCGGCGCAGGTGTCTTCCCCCTGCGAACTCAGTGGCAAGCCACACCTTCACGATCTCCCTCGCCACGCCCTTGCCTATGACCCTGTCGCCCAAGGCGAGAACGTTGGCGTCGTTGTGTTCACGGCTGTTCCTGGCCGTGTATATGTCCTGGCAAGGAGCGCATCTCACGCCCGGCACCTTGTTCGCCGCCATGGCGGAACCGACGCCCGCGCCATCAACGATGATGCCTCGCTCGAAAAGCCCCCTCGCCACCGCTTCAGCCACCAGAAAGGCGAAGTCAGGGTAGTCCACAGGCTCCTTGCTGTGTGTGCCATAATCCACGCACTCGTGGCCAAGCTCGGCCAAGTAGGCCTTGATATCCTCTTTCAGGTCGAAACCTCCGTGGTCGCTGCCTATCACTATCCTCATCGTCTGCGCCTCCCGGCCACGATCGTTATAGCATCGCCGACATCGGTGACTGTCCCGGAAATGCTCGCATGGATTCTCGCCCCCAGTTTCCCCGCGGGGATCTCGGCGATGGGTTCTCCCTCATGCACCTCATCCCCGGCCTTGACGCACGGCGCCGCGGGAGCCCCCACGTGCTGAAGCAGGGGGATGTTTACCCTGTTGGGCTGGAACACCGCGGACAAGCACTCTGTATGTGAACTGTGACGGGCAGTCTCACCGGCTTCGGCAAAACCGTCTCCCGGGCGTGTCATGTAAGAAGCAATCCCCGCCCTCGTCACCATCCGCGACGAGGGAACCCGCCTAGCCGTTCGCAGCGGGTGTGAAGAGATGTCCTTCTCATGGTATGGATTCTTCATGCCTTTCCTGGCCATGGACTGCTTGAGGGCCTGGTTCACCCTGACCGGCGAAAGACCCGATGGGCAGCCGACCGTGGCACACACCGCGCACTCAGAGCACAACCAAGCGCCGCCGACGGTGTCGGGCGTCGTCCCTGGTGACATGCTCACAGCACGCATGATGAGATGGGGGGCTATCCTGTGCCCCAGGAGATGCCGCGGGCACGTTTCGGTGCAGCTCATGCACTGGCAGCAAGCAGCCCTGGCCTGCCTGATGATGGTCCCGATGTCGCTCTCGCGCCTCCTTACCAGCGGATGGTCCGCAGGAAGCACGATGATGCCGCCTGTCACCTTCGTCACCACGGCTGACGTGTCAGGCGCAAGCTTGCCCATGATTGGCCCGCCCACAATGACCCTGTACCGTTCGGTTTGCGGTCCGCCCGCGAAGGCAATCGCGTCAGCCACCGAGGTGCCTATCGGGAATCTCGCGGTGACAGGCCGGGCGACTGCCCCGGCAACGGTGACGTAGCGCGAGGTCACCGGGCGACCTTCAACCGCGTCAGCCACGTGCGCAAGGGTGGCCACGTTGCTCACCACGACGCCCGCCTCGAGAGGCAGGCCGCCTTCGGGGACGTACCGGCCTGTCACTTCGTGAACGAGCACGTGCTCATCACCGATGGGGTACACATCGTCGAGGGCGAACACCTCGATTCCCTCTTCATTCTGGGCGAGCCCGGTCATCACACGCAGCGCGGTCCCGCGCTTCTTCTTGACGGCCACATAGCCCCGGGTGGCGCCGGTCGCGGTCATGGCGATCTTGAGCCCGGCCAGCACTCTCGCAGGCTCGAGCACCATCACCGCGTGGTCTGCCTCAAGCAAGGGCTCGCACTCGGCACCGTTCGCGATCACGGTGTCTACGGTCGCGGACAACTTGACGTGCGTCGGGAACCCCGCTCCGCCAGCCCCCACGACGCCTGCAGCTCCTATGGCATGTACGATGTCCGTCACCGCCGCGGATGCCATCCTTCCACCACCTGAAGGATCCAACGCTCAACCGACCAACCGACCGACGCCCGCCGTGCCCGTCGCGTCTTTCGCCCCCACACGGTCGTGCGACTCCCCGAGCCGCATCCGTGGAACGAGGGAACTAGCTTGCGGGCGTGTCAGCGCTTGTCAGCTCTTTCGGTACACCAACTTGCCGCTCATCTCGATGGAGTCCACGATCGCCATTATGACCGCGTCCACTGGCGTATTCTGAGTCCTCGACGTCTGGCGGGCCGAACTTCCGCTCACGACGAGCACGATTTCCCCCTCGCCCGCTCCAACCGTATCTATCGCCACCAGGGGTTTTCCATCGGGAGACTGGTCAACCAGGGATATAGGCTCCACGATCTGGAGCTTCGAACCTACGAGTTTCTCGTCCTTTCTCGTGCAGACCACGGTGCCCACCACTCTGCATGCGATCAAAGGAGATCCCCCCTCTTCGCTCGACCGGGGTACACTCATGTGGGTGTGGGCTCGTATGCCCTCACCGTCACCGGGCGCGACCGCACAGTCGCAGTTCTGTCGTGGAACCGGCGGCCGTCGCCGCGCCCGGTCCGGGGGTGAGCAGGGCGCTACTGGCCCTTCTCCTTCTTCGTCTCCGGCAGGGAAATGGGCAGCTTGCCCTCAAGGTCGAAGTGCGGTCTCGGAATGACGTGCACCGACACGACCTCGCCGATCTTCGCAGCCGCAGCCGCACCGGCCTCGCAGGCCGACTTGCACGCCGCCACTTCTCCTCTCACCAGGACAGTCACGTACCCGCCGCCGATCTTCTCCCAGCCCACGAGCCTCACGTTGGCCGCCTTAACCATGGCGTCAGCAGCCTCTATCATCGCGACGAGCCCTCTGGTCTCAATCATTCCCAGCGCTTCCATGGCCACTTGGGTTCACCCCCTTTCACCGGTCCTGCGACGTAATGTTTGACACTGCAACCGCGTAGCCTAGGCGGATCAATACGGTAGTCAATACCTTGACGAGAGTCTCTCTGGTGGCGTGTGGTCCCAGATTCGCGATGGCAGCCCGGACTATTCGCTCCATGACCTCCTGAACGCCCATGTCCGGCTGCAAGCGCGCCCCGGCGTTCGTTTCGGCGCTTGGGTGCGCACCACACACTAGGAAACGGCCTTCTGCACCGGGAGGACACCTACCGGCACGGGACAGCGTGCCTGGCAGCGTGCGTGCGACCGCGGCGAAGACGAAGGCGCGCGCCTCATCTTCGTTCCCGCCGCGCGAGACCCCGAAGACGCCCTCGCCGGCCATCTCGATGAGCGCGATTCCATTATCCCTGGCGTAGTCTCTGGCTGCGGGAGTTACGATCGCGCCACGCGGCACCAGGACCCTCGAGGCTGGCGCAAGCCTTTTCAGTTCAGCCTCGGTGATCACCGCACGCACTCGAGCACCCCCATCTCACAAGAGAGCCGCGACAAGCTCCTTCGCCGGCGACGGGATCACTACGCGGGAGACCAGAAGCCCCCTCGCGCTTGCGTCGGCGCTACCCGCGCTCACTGCCGCCTGCACTGCGCCCACGTCCCCTGTAAGAGTGACGAAGCACTTGCCGCCAAGCCCGATGGCGAGCCTCAGCTCGATGGCCTCGACCGCCGCGGCCTTGAGAGCGGCGTCAGCCGCAACTATGGCGGACGCAACCGTAAAGGTCTCGATCACGCCGAGCGCCTTCACCTCCCGCACGTCGGACGTCGCGGTTATCGCTGGAAACACCCCTGGATGCACGTTGGGCAAGACGAACTCGTCCACCACGGCGTCGGCGCCTACCGCGGTCCCTGCGGCAATCGAGCTTTTCACGGCGCCCACGTCTCCGGACACGAGGGTCGTGAACTTTCCCGGACAGGTGGGTCGCGCCAGCAGAAGCCCAACATCGGCCGCTTTGACCATGGCGTCAGTTCCCTCTATACCTTTGGTCACGTTGGCAAACTCCACGAGACCTATCGCCAGACCCACAGGGCTTACCCCTCCAGAGCCGTTTCGAGGCTCCAATCGTCTCGTCTCTCTCACGGCGGCCCTGCCTGCCACCGTCTTGCGGTTACCTCGACGCCGGGCTCCTGCCGACGACTCTCACCATGTCGCCGTTTCGCAAGAGCGCCGCGTTGGCTTCGTCGGTATCGACGTGCATCTCGAGCTGAAAGTCTTCCCTCACCCTCACGAGGACGCCGCGGAACACCAGGCCCCGCGTCCCCGCAGCCTCCACCTCCACCCGGTCGCCGTCCCGAAGGCCCCAAGAAGACGCCTCCTGCGGCCTCATATGGATGTGGCGGGTCGCGATGATGGCGCCCTCCTTCAGGTTTACGGCACCAGCCGGCCCCACGAGAGTGATGGGGGCGGAACCGTCGAGGTCGCCCGAATCACGAACCGGCGGAGAGATGCCCAGCGCAAATCCATCCGTGCGGCTTATCTCGACCTGGGTTCTCGACCGCAGCGGCCCCAGCACTCTGACGCCAGGTATGTCCCCTTTGGGGCCGACGAGGGCGACCATCTCTTTCGCAACGAACTGCCCGGGCTGCGAAAGGTCCCGCAGCCTCGCCAGACCGCTCTTGGCGCTTTCGGCCCCGAACAGCGCCTCGAAATCCCGCGCGCACAGGTGCACGTGGCGATTGGAGACGCCCACCGGCACCATCGGCCCGCCCGCCCGCCATTCCAGGCTGGCTCCTTCTTGGGCCGAAAGCAGGCCGCCGCTCGGATCAGGAGCCGGAACAGAAGGCGGCGGCTTGACCCCCGGGACCGCAAGGCCCCTCGCCTCGAGCTCTCTCACACACTTTGCGATGAGATCCTCAATAGAGCTGTAGTCCATCTCCACCTGCCTCCGCCGCGCGATAGCGGCGCCGGGCCCGTCTCTCGGCCGGCGATGGGTCGGGCCTTACGCTTTCGGCAGGATTCCATCGACGTCTGTATGGGGTCTCGGGATGACGTGCACGCTCACGAGCTCCCCGACCCGCGCAGCGGCGGCCGCCCCCGCGTCTGTCGCGGCTTTCACCGCCCCCACGTCGCCCCGGACCATGACCGTCACATAGCCGCCGCCGATGTACTCCTTGCCGATGAGCACGACGTTCGCCGCCTTGACCATCGCGTCGGCCGCCTCGATGGCCCCCACGAGTCCCTTGGTCTCAACCATCCCCAGTGCATCCTGAACCACCGGTCCTGCCTCCCTGTCACAGTGTGCGTTTTCGCGTGCGGTCCCGCCCCAACCCCGCCCATCCCGGATGCCAGCCCACGTACGTCTCATGCCACCTTGTGGTCATTACCTCGTGGTCGTTACCTACGCTACTTCAGCCGCCCTTCGCACGATTTAACTCAGAAAGGAATCTGTCGACGACCGCCCTGATGTCCTCATCCGTGACAAGCCTGGTCTGATGGGGTTGCCTACTGGAAGCCAAGTCCTTGGCGGCTTGTCCTCCACCATCTGCCGCTCGCGCCATGGTTGCCACGCTTGCTATGCTTAGTGCGCCTGTCGCGCCTGGCTTCCCGCCGGACTCGGCCCCTCCCGCGGGGCCCCGGCCTGAGCTCCCGCCCGTCGCCGGGACGGCGAAGGGAGTTGTGACCGGCCTGTCAACGGCGGCCGCGGGACCGATGATGGCAGGGACCGACCTGCGCTGGCCGGAACCGGGTGGGGCCCCGGGTCCGTCCGACTTGGGCCCTCCCGCGCCCGCCCAACGCAACGCATCCGC
>JBLNDA010000107.1:0-5145 GCA_050261175.1 Clostridia bacterium | reverse complement strand
CCCCCCGGGGGAGCGGCCGGGCGTGGCGGATACGCGTCTGGTGGCAGCCATCGCCGAGGCTGTCAGCGAGGCTTTTGCTGAGACGGGCGTGCACCGTCTCGATACCGCGGGAAACCTCGGGGCGGGTCTTACTGAAACGTTCGAGGCGGTGAGCAAAACGTGTAGCTGTCCTGCAGATGCGGCTGAAGTACTCCTCAGGGGATTGCGAGCGAGCGTGGAGTTCGAAGTCGGGGCGCTTGCAGAGCGCCGCGATGGGTCTGAGGATTTCGTGGTCGTTCAATCATGTTCGTTTCCCCAGGCCGCGCCCGGCGGCGGCCCCGGCCACACGGGAATGAGCGAAGATATCCCAGCGGCCGCGGTCCCGCCGGCGTCTGGGGACGTTTCGGAACGCGCGACCGGGGAACCCAACGCCGAGGCGTGGGTGCACCAGGTATTGCGACACGTGAGGCCGTTCGGGAGTGCGCCCGGCGCCAAACGGGTTTCCCTGCCACACCAGCGCTGGCAGGCAGGGGTCGTCGTGCCGCTCTGGAGTGCAGGGTCTGTCAGCGCCGTCCTGGTGCTGGGCAAGGCGGGCAGCGAGGCGTTTTCCCAAGCAGAGCTCGAGTTTCTGAACGGCGTGTGCGATGACGTCGCGGGTCTATGGGAGAACATGTCGCTCCGGACGCGGCCTTTGGTCAATGGCGCGCGGGAGGCCATGGCGGAGCGGATTGCGACCCTCGAGCAGCTCGCGGCGGGAGCGGCCCACGAGATCAAGAACCCGCTCGCGGTGATCAAGGGTTACCTGCAGGTGATGCAGTCCGACCCGGCCGTATCGGATGCCATGAAGAACAGGATAGGGCGCCTGTTCCGCCAGCTCGATCAGATCGGCAACATAGTGGAGGACTTCTCGCAGCTCGCGAGGCCCATGACCGCGGACCTTGCCCCGCTTTCCCTGACCGGCATGCTTGAAGAAGTGCTCGAGGTCGTGGAACCCCAGGCCTCGGACATCGGAATCAAGATCGTAAGGGCCTACGCTGATGACACACCGGAGGTCATGGCCGACGGTGGGAAGCTGGAGCAAGTGTTCCTGAATCTTTGCAGGAACAGCCTCGAGGCGATGGCTCCGACGGGAGGCGGCGAGCTGCGCGTGACGACCAGGACCTCGGCGGACCGGCGCTTCGTCGAAGTCGAGTTCCGCGACACCGGGCCGGGAATGAGCGCCGACGTCATGTCGCACCTTTTCCGCCCGTTCTTCACGACGAAGAAGCACGGGACGGGTCTCGGGCTCACCATATCCATGCAAATCGTGAAACAGCATGGCGGCACGATCCGGGCTGAGAGCGAGCCAGGGGCGGGATCCGTGTTCACCGTCGTGTTGCGTGTTGCTCCGGAGTAGAAGTGCGTGGTCAGTCGACCCGCGGGGCGGCTCGTCCCTTATAAGAGCGGGCGCCCTGGTAGGCGTAGCGCCGGCGGGTTGGCGATGCCGGGCGGGGTGACGGGTCAAGCGGCGGGCCGTTGGGGGCGTGAGTGCAGGGCACAGGTCCGCATTCCCTTCTCGTTGTGCCCGCCGGAGATGCGCGCGGCGGTGGGTACGATGGGCCCTGCAGTGATGGTTGCGCCGGATGGACGCGATGATGTGCGGAAGGCGCGAGTGAACGATGGTGGGCTCGGACGCGGAGCCCCCCAGCCCCCATCAGCACAGGCGCGGCTGGGAGGTGTGCGTCGCGGAGCCCCCGCGACATCCCAGCGCAGACTCGTGAGCGCCCTCTCGCAGTGTCGGCGCTACTCCACGACGTAGAGGATCCCGATTGTGTCCGGCCCGCAGTGGCTTGCGATGACGGCTCCGGCGGTGGTCTCGAGAACCTCATTCACGGCCGGGGCCGCTTCCCGGATCCCGCCCATCAGATAAAGCGCGTCTTCATGACAACCGGTATGAGTCACAAAGACGCGGTCCCGAACCACGCGGGCTGCGTCGGCCCTGAAATCGTCAAGCAGCTTGTCGAGGGCCTTCTTCCTTGGGCCTCGCACCTTGGCTGATACCACCATGCCGCCGTCAACCACAGAGATCACCGGCCGTATCCGGAGCAGGTTTCCGACGAGGGCCTGAACACCTGAGCATCTTCCGCCCATCCTAAGGTAGTCCAGGGTGTCGATGATGAAAGACGTCTTCACGCGAGGGATGACATAGGTGAGAGCCGACGCTATCTCGCGAGCGGTCTTGCCGGCCGCGGCCAACTCGCACGCGAGGAGCACCTGGATCCCGATGCCGGCTGAGAGGTTCGCCGAGTCGACCACGGTCACCCTTCCCTCGTCGACGTCCGCGGCGGCCAGTTTCGCGGTGGGCGTGCCGGACGAGAACTTGCTCGAGATGCCGATGTACACGACCTCGCTCCCATCCCTCAAGGCTTCTTCGAAGACGCGGCGGAACTGCCCGAGGTTTGGGGCCGAGGTCTTGGGAAGCATCTGCCGCCTGGCCACCATCTCGAAGAGTTGTGCTGTGGAGATGTCCACTCCGTCCTGAAAGCTGTCGGAGCCGAAATTGACGGCATAAGGAACCACGGTGATTCCATACTTCTTGATGAGTTCCGGAGAGAGGTCGGATGTGGAGTCGGTGATGACTTTGACGCGTCGCACGGGGAAACACACCTCCCGAAGACACCGCGAGTGGAGGCACCAGCCTCTGATCCCACGTAGAGGCGCAAATGGCATCCCAGGGGAAAGTATACGCCAGCACACGCGTCGTGTAAAGCATGGGAAACGCCCGCGCCCGCTGCCCCGACCTAGACCTGTGTGCGGTCCTGTGGTAGAATTTAGTTGCGTCAGCGCGACAAACGAAGCAAACGGGCGAAAAGCGATGCATGGGCCCGTTGGAGTCTCCAAGGAGGTTCACACAGTGGAAGTCCACACAGTGACGGCAGCTTCTGAGACGAGGGCGGCTTCCGCGACGCCGTCCAACTTCATAGAGGACATCATCGAGGAAGACCTGAAGAGGGGCAAGAATGAAGGCCGCGTGCACACGCGTTTCCCGCCCGAACCCAACGGGTACCTGCACATAGGTCACGCCAAGGCGATTTGCCTGAACTTCGGCATCGCCGCCAAATACGGTGGCCTCTGTAACCTTCGCTTCGACGACACCAACCCGACCAAGGAGGATGTCGAGTACGTCGAGTCGATCAAGGAGGACATCCGCTGGCTCGGCTTCGACTGGGAAGACAGGCTCTTCTATGCGTCCGACTATTTCGAAGAGCTCTATGCGTACGCGGTCGAGCTCATCAAGGCCGGCAGGGCGTACGTGTGCGACCTGAGCCCGGAGGAGATCAAGGAGTACCGGGGCACTCTCACTGAGCCGGGCAAGGAGAGCCCTTACCGGAATCGCTCGGTCGAAGAGAACCTCGACCTTTTCCGGCGCATGCGGGCGGGGGAGTTCCCCGATGGCTCGCGCGTCCTGAGAGCGAAGATCGACATGGCTTCGCCTAACCTCAACATGCGCGACCCAGTCCTGTATCGGATCTTGAGGGCGACCCACCACCGGACCGGCGACAAGTGGTGCATATACCCGATGTACGATTTCGCTCATCCGCTTTCCGACGCGCTCGAGGGGATCACCCACTCCATCTGCACACTCGAGTTCGAAGACCATCGGCCCCTGTACGACTGGCTCATCGAGAACGTGAGCGTCCCGAGCCGTCCCCGTCAGATCGAGTTCGCCCGCCTCAACTTGAACTACACCGTGATGAGCAAGCGCAAACTCCTGGAACTCGTGAAGCGTGGCATGGTCTCCGGGTGGGACGACCCCAGGATGCCCACTATCTCGGGCCTGCGGCGGCGCGGCTACACGCCGGAGTCCATACGCACCTTCTGCGAGCGAATCGGTGTGGCCAAGGCCAACAGCGTCGTGGATATCACCCTCCTCGAGCACTGCGTGCGCGAGGACCTGAACCGCCGGGCGCAGCGCGTGATGGCCGTCCTGCGGCCGCTCCGGGTGGTCATCGACAATTACCCCGAGGACAAGGTGGAGTGGCTGGAGGCCGTGAACAACCCCGAGGATCCCTCTATGGGGACGAGAAAGGTGCCGTTCTCGCGAGTGCTCTACATCGAGAGGGATGATTTCAGGGAAGACCCGCCGCCGAAGTTCTACCGCCTTGCCCCCGGACGTGAGGTGAGGTTGAGGTACGCCTATCTCATCAAGTGCACCGGCATGGTGAAGGACGAGAAGACGGGCGAGGTGACCGAGCTACACTGCACGTATGACCCGGACACGCTAGGAGGCTCGGCCCCAGACGGGCGCCGGGTAAAGGCCACGTTGCACTGGGTGTCGGCAGCGCACGCGGCGGAGGCCGAAGTGCGCCTGTACGATAGGCTTTTCACGAACGAAGACCCGGGGGCCGAGGAAGACTTCCTTTCGTGCGTAAACCCTGACTCTCTGAAGGTGTTGACAGGGTGCAAGGTCGAGCCGTCGCTGGCGGGCGCGGCCCCGGGCGACCGGTTCCAGTTCGAGCGCCTCGGTTATTTCTGCGTGGACCCCGATTCGTCGCAAGGCGCTGCCGCTGGTGCTGGCGCTGGTGCCCGTGCTGGGGCTGGCGGTGCGACTGACGCATGTGGTGCGGACGCGGCACGGGGTGCGGGCACAGCGAAGCGGCTGGTATTCAACCGCACGGTGGACCTGAAGGACGAGTGGGCCAGGCTCCAAAAGGCGGGCGGCGGCGCCAGACACGAAGGCTGAAGCGCCCCAAGGCAGCCCCGATGCAAGTGCGCGGGCGAGCGACCTCCGCGGGGCGGTTCGAGCATACTGTGGGGTGACAGGCTTGTTGAGCGATGAAGACCGTGAGGTAGCATTGCGATTCAAGAAAAGGCTACTCGAGAGCGGCGTCCCTGTGGTCGAGCTTCGTGTATACGGCAGCCGTGCGCGCGGCGACTTCTCGCCCGAGAGTGATCTCGACGTATTCTTGATTGTGCGCGAGCTAACCCGCAAGATCAGGGAGACCATCAGCGAACTCGCCTGGGAATGTGGCTTCGATGCGGATAAGGTCATCACGACCGTCGAGTTCACTCCTGACGAAGTGCTAAGAACGCCCCTGAGGGCGTCCCCCTTCATTCACGCCGTAATGGAGGAGGGGATTGTCGTATGAGGCCAGATGAGCGAGAAGTCCTCATCAGGTACAGGCT
>JBLNDA010000106.1:0-53878 GCA_050261175.1 Clostridia bacterium | reverse complement strand
CGAGAACCAGAGACCGGCCCGCCGGGTTCGAACGCGGGGTTCGTGCGCCCTAGGCAGATTCATCCTGCCTTGGAAGGATAGCTCCAGGATCCGTCGAAATCAGCCACGAGAGCCGATTCCCGAGCATGGGAGCGGCCCCGGCTTCAACTAAGGTCCAGGCCTTGCCGGAGGTGGCGTTGACAAGTGACGGGTCGAAAGACGCCGAGGGCGGGCGCCAGGCGGGGTCCAGCGAGCGAGGCGGAGGCGGCGGCGGTAGGGCGCAGCGGCCTTGGGCACATCGCGCTCAGCGACGAACAGCGCGGGTTCGTTGAGTTTCAGGAGGGCTGCGCGGTGCTCCATGCGCCCGTCGGGACGGGCAAGACCCTTGCGCTGGCGGAACGGGCGGCCGAGGCGATCCGCCGGGGCACCGAGCCGTCCCGCATCCTTTGCCTGACCTTCAGCAACCGCGCCGCCGAGGAGCTGCGGCAGCGTGTCGCCGTGCACTGCGGCGACCGGGCAAGGAGAATCGTGGTTCGCACGTTTCACGGGTTGTGCGCGTGGATGCTTCGTCTTGAGGCGAAACGCATAGGGCTTCCCTCGGACTTCGCCATCTTCGATGACGAAGACTCCATGGAGATCCTAGGCTCCATCCTGAGAGGGGCTGGGGATGCCGCCCGTCCGTACCGGCGCGGCTTCGACCGTGGCGGTCCCAGACTAACCGACCTTTACGACGAGATTGAACGAGCCAAGAGCGGGGCCCCCCGCACGGAGCTCTCGATGAAGACTGTGTCTGACAAGATCCTCACACGCATCCTCCCGGCCTACCCCGGGCTGGCCGTCGCGTACCAGCGGGAGCTGGCCTCCAATCACGCCCTCGACTTCGGGGACCTCATCTACTTCGCCCGGGCCATCCTGGCACTCGATCCCGGCATCCGCGGCCGGTGGGAGGAGCGCTTCTCAATGGTCCAGGTAGACGAGATGCAGGACACCCACCTTTCGGAATACGAGATTGTGCGGGCGCTGGCCTGTCGTTGCGGGAACCTCGTTCTCGCAGGCGATTTCGACCAAACCATCTATGAATGGCGGGGGTCCCAGCCCGAGACGGTGCTCAAGAGGTTCAACACTGATTTCCCCGGAGCCCGGGAATTCTCGTTCACGCAGAACCACCGCGCCACCCGTGTGCTGGTGCGTCTCGCGGGGTATGTCGCGCGGGAGTACGGCCGGCGCACCACGGTGCTTCGACCGGGTCCAGCCGCCGAGCCCGGTGGCCCGGTGGTAGTCCATTTCGCGCCCGACAGCGAGGCTGAGGCGCATTGGATAGCCTGCAGAATACGGGATCTCGCAAACGGCGGCGCGGACACCGGCGCGCGCCCTGTGCCCTATGGCCGCATAGGCGTGCTCACCCGCACCAACGCCCGGGGAGCCTCCATATCGAGGGCCCTCGATGAGCAGGCCATTCCTCACCTGACGGTGGAGACATACGAGTTCTTCAGGCGCCAAGAGGTCAAGGATGCCATAGCGTACATGCGATTCCTGTGCAACCCCGCGGATGGCCGGAGCTTCCGGCGCATCCTGCAGCGCCCGCCGCGCAATATCGGTGACCGTGCGATTTCCCGGGTCCTCGCCGCCGGACGGCTCGGCCTGCGCCTCGTTGACATGGTGGCTCCGTCGACTCTCGTGACGGCGGACCCGTTCGGCAGGTTTCTCGGTGCGCTGAGGGAAGGCGCCATCACGGTGTTCGACACCGAGACGACCGGGCTCAATCCGGAGGGGGACGAGATCGTGGAGTTGGCGGCTGTCCGCCTCGATCGGGGCAAGCCGGTCGGACGGTTCCACCGTTACCTCCGCAACACGGTGAGCGTGGGGGAGTCGGAGAGGATCCATGGCCTCGCTGACTCGTTCCTCGCAGCCCGCGGCGAGGATCCGCGACGCGTGCTGGAGGATTTCGGACGCTTCGCGTCGGGTAGTCTACTCGCCGGCCACAACGTGAGCTTCGACATTCGCATGGTGGCTGCATATGCGCGGCGACTCGGGGTCCGGGTGGATGTCCTCGGAGGTGGGCATGAGTACCTGGATACCTTAGAGGTGTCCCGCCGGTTCCTTGACGGCGACGATTTTTCCCTCGAGGCGCTGGCGCAGAGGCTGGAGGTGAGCAGTCGGCCTACGCACCGGGCACCGGACGACGTCGAGGTCACCTGCGACTTGATCGCTAGCCTTGCGCCGATCGTGAGTGCGACGGCCGCCGAGAGGATGCGCGCGGTGCGCGACTCGGCCGGCGCCTTCGTCTCCCTGGCGGAGGAGCTCGCCGAGCTGCGTCAAGACCTGGGCCGGCTCCGGCCTCCTGAGTTGCTGGATCGGGTGCTCGCCAGGTCGGGTCTCCGAGCCTACTACAGCAGGGACATTCAGAGCGCCCGGCGCCTGGCGAACCTCGAGGAGCTTCGCCGTGTCTTCAAAGACCGCGATTCCGCCGAGCTGGACCCCATGTCTTGCCTCGAGTCGATCCTCGGCTTCGTAGCCCTCGCGAGGAACGTCGACCGCCTGGACCCGGACGATGAACGTGTGCGCGTGCTCACCGTGCACCAGGCTAAAGGGCTCGAGTTCGACATCGTGTTCGTGGCCGGTTTGTCGGAGCAAGAGTTCCCCTCGTACATGGCGATGAGGGAGAACAAGGAGGCTGAGGAGCGCAGGGTGTTCTACGTCGCGATAACAAGGGCGAGAAATGCCCTCTACCTGACCGGCCACAAGGCCGACAATGGGAGAGCGCGCAGGCCCAGTCGTTATTTCGACTGCCTTGCTTCCATCGCGGACTCGTGGCGTGAGGAAGGCTCAACGGATCTCTCGAAGTGGCTCCGCGGCCTGGCTAGCCAGGTACGCTGACGCTTCTGAATCCCCGTCCGCCCTCAGTCGGGTGCTCTCCCTGTCGCGGCGCTGGGCGCCCATGAAGGCGCCGAGGTGAGCGGCGGCTAGCCCGCGAAGCGTACGACAACCGCCACGACGACGGCTGTCGCCAGAACACTGAAGAAGCCCACGAGCCAGGAATCGATGCGGCCCGGGTTGATTACGCGCTGCCGGCGCCACCAGCGCCTTGCCCTTCGAACGACTTCCATTCCATCTCACCCCGGCTCCCTCTGCGCTCTTCCGAATCCGTCGAATAGAGACAAAACGACCGAACCACACACCACGACAGGCTAGTGGCCGGTCTCGCTACTCGCTCCCACAGCCCCAAGCGACCGCTCACAGAGCTGCGATCATCGCGCCCACGCCCCTCTTCTCTTATTGATCGGGAAATAGCGATTTATATCGATTATCTGTATTTTTTATAACTACAGGCGATTTGGGTTTATAAGAGTATTTCGTCGCCGCTGTCCGATATCCTTCTGCCATGGTCAATTTCTCCCAAGAAGACATGTCAACACCCACGCACGTCAATGACGTCGCCACGCAATTCGCGCGTCCGCCGCTCCGTCCGGACGACCGGAGCCCCGTCACACTTCCGGGATGGCCGAGACCCACGCCGCGGCGGAGCCGGGCCTTTACGGGCGGCTTTACAACACACTGCACGCATGTTAGAATACGATAGGCCGAAGGCCTCGAACGACGCTGCCTCGGCAGTCGCTGGACCGGCGCCTACCGAGGTATTGTTTTTGTGCGTCGCGCCGGGCGGTGACCGGAATCGCGCGGGATCGCGCTTTAGCAGCCACGCGAGTGCGGGTCCTCCGCGACAAGGGGGCCCGGACCGTTCCGGCCGGCGAACGGCCTGGCGTGCCTTGGGGCCGCTCCGGGCGGCGTCCGGATGGTGGCTCGTTTCTCGTTTGAAGGCGTCGTCGTGCGGACGATGGCGACAAGAAGGCGAATCAGGAGGAGGGAGGCTGCCATTTGCCCGGGGCAGTGAAACCCCGCGGCTTCGCGGCGGCGAATATGGTGAAGGCTGCGGTGGAGAGAATAGAGGGGAACTTCGCTCATCTGGACATCGAAGTGGACGAGGCTCAGGTCGACCGGGCCCTCGATGAGAGTTTTCGAAGGCTTGCCCAGCGTGTCACGGTGCCTGGTTTTCGAAAGGGCAAGGTCCCGCGCCCGATCCTCGAGATGAGGCTCGGGAAAGGGGCGCTCTATGAGGACGCGTTGAAACGCCTCGTGCCCCACGGGTACATGGAAGCCGTGAAAGAAACGGGCATCGAGCCCCTTGACGAACCTGACTTCGACATAGAGCAGCTCGAGGAGGGAAAGCCGCTCAAGTTCAAGGCGAAGGTGCTCGTCAGGCCCGAAGTCAAGCTCCCGGACTACCGTGCGATCAGGGTGGAGAAGACCACGCCAGAGGTCGGAGACGACGAGGTGGACCGTTACATCGAAGTCCTGCGAAGGAATCGTGCCACGGCCGAGCCTGCCGACCATGACGCAGTTCAAGCCGGGGACCTTGTTACCGTGGACCTCGAGCTGACCTCCGACGGCAAGCGCCTCGAGGTGAGAGGCGGCGGCAAGGGTCTCGTCGTCGAGGCCGCCGCAAAGCAGGATCTGCCAGGCCTGGGCGAAGGACTGATCGGGCTCAAGCCGGGCGGGGAAAAGACCATCGAGACTACCGTGCCGGCGACCTATCCAGAGAAAGGACTTGCGGGAAAACCGGCCCTCGCGCGCGTGGTTGTGAAAGAGATCCGCGTCAGGAAGCTGCCCGACGTGAACGACGAGTTCGCGAAAGCCGTGGGCGGGTTCGACAGCCTGGACGCGATGAAGCGGGACATCCGCGAGCGTCTGGAAAAATCGGCCCAAAGCCGGGCGGAGGCGGAATACAGGAAGGCGGTCGTGGATAGAATCACGCAGGAGGCCGAGGTGGACGTGCCCGAGCCTCTCGTGGACCGGCAAGTGGACTTCATGGTCCGCGATCTCGCAGAAAGCCTCGCGCAACAAGGGATGACGCTGGAAGGATACCTCGAGGCGTGCGGCATGGATGAGGAAGCGCTGAGGAAGAGCTACAGGGATGATGCCAAGGCGCTGGTCAAGTCCGAACTGGTGCTCGATGCCATAAGCAAGGCGGAAGGATTTGCCGCCACTTCCGACGAAGTAGATTCCCGAATCGCCCAGATCGCCTCAAGGCAGGGCGGCACGGTGGACGAGGTCCGGGAACTCTTGACGAAAACAGGACGTATTCACAGTGTAGAAGAGGCCATAGTGAGGGAGAAGACCATAGACCGCCTGGTTCAGCTCGCGAAGGGCGAGTGAGTCTCGGCGGGTCAGCATATAATCATCATGCAAGGGAGGAGGAGTCGGTCGTGAACCTTGTTCCGATCGTCGTGGAGCAGACAAACCGTGGGGAACGGGCTTACGATATATACTCGAGGCTGCTGAAGGACAGGATCATCTTCATCGGCGGCCCGATAGACGATGACGTCGCGAACCTCGTCATCGCTCAGATGTTGTTCCTTCAGGGGGAGGATCCGGACAAGGACATCAACCTCTACATCAACAGCCCAGGTGGCGTCGTGACGTCCGGGCTCGCCATATACGACACGATGCAGTACATCAAGCCGGATGTCGCCACCACGTGCATAGGCATGGCCGCCAGCATGGGAGCGCTTCTCCTGGCGGCAGGTGCGAAGGGGAAGAGGTACGCACTCCCCTACTCGAGGGTGATGATCCACCAACCTCTCGGAGGCGCCCAGGGGCAGGCCACGGACATCGAGATACAAGCGAGGGAAATCGTGAGACTGCGCGAGATCACCCAACAGATCCTGGCGAAGCACACAGGACAGCCCATGGAGAAGATAGCGGCGGACACGGACAGGAATTTCTTCATGTCGGCTGAGGAGGCGAAGGCTTACGGGATCGTAGACGAGATCTTCAGGACCAAGAAGAAGTAGGGGGTGGTAGGGTGTTCAAATTCGGCGATGAAAAGGGCCAGCTCAAGTGCTCGTTTTGCGGCAAGGCACAGGACCAGGTCAAGAAGCTCATAGCTGGACCCGGCGTCTACATTTGCGACGAGTGCATCGAGCTCTGCAACGAGATCATCGAGGAAGAGCTTGGCGAAGAAGCAGATGTCGAATTGGGTAACATCCCGAAACCCAAGGAAATCAAGGAGATCCTGGATCAGTACGTCATAAGCCAGGAGGACGCGAAGAAGACCCTAGCGGTGGCGGTGTACAACCATTACAAGCGCATCGGCGCGAATACGCGCGTGGACGACGTGGAGCTCCAGAAGAGCAACATTTTGCTCCTCGGCCCCACGGGCGTTGGGAAGACTTTGCTCGCGCAGACCCTGGCCAAGATCCTGAACGTTCCCTTCGCCATTTCCGACGCGACTTCGCTCACCGAGGCTGGTTATGTCGGTGAGGATGTCGAGAACATTCTGCTGCGGCTCATCCAAGCGGCGGACTACGACATCGAGAAGGCTGAGAAAGGCATCGTCTACATCGACGAGGTCGACAAGATAGCGCGGAAGTCGGAGAACCCGTCCATCACCCGTGACGTGTCCGGCGAAGGCGTTCAGCAGGCTCTCCTAAAGATCCTTGAAGGCACGATTGCGAGCGTACCTCCGCAAGGTGGGCGGAAGCACCCACACCAGGAGTTCATCCAGATAGACACGACGAACATCCTCTTCATATGCGGAGGCGCGTTCGACGGGCTGGAGAAGATCATCCAGAATCGGATAGGGAAGAAGACGCTTGGTTTCGGAGCCGAGCTTCGGCCCAAGATCGACTCCAACATCGGGGACATCCTGAGGCAGGTCATGCCCGAGGACCTTCTCAAGTTCGGGCTCATCCCAGAGTTCATAGGGAGACTGCCGGTCGTGGTTCCGCTCGACGCTCTGGATGAGCAGGCTCTAGTGAGGATACTCACGGAGCCCAGGAACGCCCTGGCCAAGCAATACAAGAGGATGTTCGAGCTTGACGGCGTGGAGCTCGAGATCACCGATGATGCCCTCGTGGCTGTGGCGAAGCAGGCCATAGCGCGGAACACGGGGGCGAGAGGGCTGCGCTCGATCCTGGAAAAGATCATGCTCGACATCATGTACGAGATCCCGTCGCGCGGCGACGTGAAGAAGGTCGTCGTAACCAAGGAGGTCGTGGAGGGGTTGGCAAAGCCCACCATGGTACTGCAGGAGCGCAAGGGAGCCAGGAAGCGGGAGGAGACGGCGTAGCGCGAGAGCGTGCGAGAGCCCGCCGCATACCGGCGGACAACGGGCGGGGAGCCCGGGCTAGGAGCCCGTCCGCCGGCGCACAGAGTTGCTCCCGTATTTCAATGGGAGGCCTGACGAGGGCCTCCCGTCTTGTTTCCTTCGTTTTTCTCGGGCCCGGGTGGCTCCGACCGGCTCCGACCCGACCCGGTGAGTCCGCGCTGGGCGCCGTCCGGGATGACGCGAGAGTGCGGCACCGCCGCCCGTGACGTGACGACGGGGTTCCTCGCTAAGTCGGCCGCCAAGTCCGCCGCATTGATCCGTTGGCTCCCACTTAAGCCGCGGAGTCATGGACATAATACACTTGAGAGACACCCATCCAGCATGGCAGAGGCGGCTTTCCCATGGACGTTGCAGGCAACGTGTTCGGGCTCGTAAACTTGTTCTTCGGGATCGTCATCGGGCTGTACTTCTGGAACCTCCTCAGGACTCAACAGGGAAACAGGGTCGCCGTCGACCGCGAATCCCGCAAGGAAATGGAGAAGCTCCAGAAGATGCGCAGCATCTCCTTGACGGAACCACTGTCTGAGAAGACCAGACCGACCACGCTCGGAGAGATCGTCGGGCAGGAAGAGGGCTTGCGCGCGCTGCGCGCCGCGCTGTGCGGGCCGAACCCTCAGCATGTCTTGATGTACGGCCCCCCGGGCGTAGGCAAGACTGCCGCGGCAAGGGTCGTTCTGGAGGAAGCCAAGAGGAACCCCCGCTCGCCCTTCAAGCAGTGGGCGAAATTCGTCGAGGTGGACGGCGCGACCTCCAGGTTCGATGACCGGGGGATCGCGGACCCGTTGATTGGTTCCGTCCACGATCCCATATACCAAGGCGCAGGTCCTCTAGGGATAGCAGGCATTCCACAGCCGAAGCCGGGCGCCGTGACGAAAGCCCACGGCGGCATCCTGTTCATCGACGAGATCGGCGAGCTTCATCCGGTGCAGATAAACAAGCTGCTCAAGGTGCTCGAGGACAGGAAGGTCTTCCTGGAGAGCGCGTACTACAGCTCGGAGGATCCCAACATCCCTCAGCATATCCACGACATATTCCAAAACGGGCTCCCGGCTGATTTCCGGCTCGTCGGGGCCACCACCAGGTCTCCGGAAGAGATCCCCCCCGCGATCCGCTCGAGGTGTATCGAGGTCTTCTTCAGAGCTCTCACTCCCGATGAGGTCGGGACCATCGCGGCGAACGCCGCTGAGAAGGCGGGTTTCACCCTGGAAAACGGGGCCCTCGAGGTCATCAAGAGATACGCGGCCAACGGCCGCGACGCAGTGAACATCCTTCAGATCGCGGGCGGGGCCGCACTCACGTCGGGGAGACAGACTGTGACCCGGGCCGACGTCGAATGGGTCGTGAATTCCGGCCAGTACTCGCCCCGCCCCTTCAAGAAGGTTCCCCGCGCACCTCAGGTGGGGTACGCGAACGGGCTTGCCGTGTACGGCGCGATGAACGGGATGCTGGTGGAGATCGAGGCCACCGCGGTACCTGTGGAGAGAGGGACGGGAAAGGTCGTCACGACCGGGCTCATCGACGAGGAGGAAATGGGTGAGACGGGGAGGATCATGAGGCGCAAGAGCATGGCGAGGGGCTCCGTGGAAAACGTCATCACTGCGCTGCGGAAGTTCCTCTCGGTCAGGCCCGAAGACTACGACATCCACGTGAACTTCCCGGGTGGCATTCCGCTGGACGGGCCGTCGGCCGGGGTCGCCATCGTCACGGCCATCTACTCCGCGATCACCGAGACTCCAGTGGACAACAAGGTCGCCATGACAGGCGAACTCTCCATACGCGGTTACGTGAAGCCCGTCGGCGGGATCGTGGCGAAAGTCGAGGCCGCGGCGCTGGCGGGGGCGAGCAAGGTCATAATCCCCCGCGAGAACTGGCAGGAGAGTTTCGGAGAAAGGAAGGACGTCCTCGTCGTGCCCGTGGAGCGGATCGAAGAGGTGGTTCAGGCCGCGATGGTTGCCACGGGGCCGCTCATGGGTTCCCTTGGTGCGAAC
Organism: Clostridia bacterium; assembly: GCA_050261175.1. Classification (GTDB taxonomy): domain Bacteria; phylum Bacillota; class SHA-98; order UBA4971; family UBA4971; genus UBA6256. The sequence continues at coordinate 44,743 of JBLNDA010000106.1, read as the reverse complement.
GCCCGTACCCAGGTCGCGGCTGCCGGTCTCTCCGCAGGATGCTAGCGCCTCCTCTCCGCGACAGAAATTGACAGTCCGGGTACGTTGACATAATACCGACCCGTGTGATAGCCTTGCCTGTGAGGTGAGGCTTTCCTCGTTTTCTCATCGTTACGTTCTGCCTGCCACTGTAAGCCGCCGATTCACCATGCCTGCGCTATCAACCATGGCGCATCGTGAACCGAGGGGACCTGAAGGCGAGAGCCGGGTGCGGGGCGCACGCGTCCCTGGAGTCGAGGGCAGGAATTGGACAGGCCGGGCCGAATACACTGAGTAGTGAGGGCACTGCGCCTGGGCGTGACTTGCTGCGGATCCGGGCGGGGCGTGCAGCGCGGCTCGCGGTGCGGAGCGGGGACGAGTCCGCCGGAGTAGCCGAGGAGGTGCAAGTGTAGCATGCCGAAGGAAGAAGCCAAAGCAGCAGCGACAAAAGACCTGGTGCCTCTCCTCCCGTTGCGTGGCGTGATCGTGTTCCCTTACATGACGGTTCCCCTCGACGTGGGCAGAGACAGATCCGTCGCGGCGCTCGAAGACGCGATGATGAACGAGAGGCTCATATTGCTCGCAGCGCAGAAGCAGGCGAAGGTGAACGAGCCGGCCCCCAAGGAAATCCATGAAGTGGGCACCATCTCCGAAGTGAAGCAACTCGCCAGATATCCCGACGGCACAATCCGGGTGCTGGTTGATGGTATCCAGCGCGCGAGGATCGTCGAGTACGTCCAGGTGGATCCGTTCTACAAGGTCAGGGTGGAGCCTCTCGAGGTTTCGGAGCGGATGACGAAGGAAACCGAGGCGCTCATGCGCAGCGTCCTCGGATACTTTGAATCCTACGTAAGGGTCGGGAAGAAGATCCCCACCGAGGTCTTGACGTCCGTTCAGGCCATAGAAGATCCCGGGAGACTCGCGGATGACATCGCCGCCCATCTGCCCTTGCGCACCGAGGATAAGCAGAGGGTGTTGGAAGCCGCGTCGCCCAAGCTCAGGCTTGAGCGGCTGTGCGCCATTCTCCTGAAGGAGATGGAGATCCTCGAACTCGAGAAGAAGATCAACTCGCGCGTGCGCAAGCAAATGGAGAAGACTCAGAAAGAGTACTACCTGCGCGAGCAGATGAAGGCAATACAGAAAGAGCTGGGTGAGAGAGACGACAGGTCCCAAGAGGGCGAGGAGTACCGGGAGAAGATCGCCGCGGCCAAGCTGCCCAAGGAAGTCGAAGAGCGGGCGCTCCGTGAAGTGGAGAGGCTCGAGAAGATGCCTCCTATGGCTGCTGAGGCCGTCGTCGTGAGGACGTACCTCGACTGGCTCCTGACCCTGCCGTGGACTTACAAGACGCAAGACCGCCTCGACATCGAGGCGGCGGCAAAGGTTCTCGACGAGGACCACTACGGCCTCGAGAAGGTCAAAGAACGCATCCTCGAGTTTCTGGCCGTGCGTCAACTTACGACTAAGCTCAAAGGCCCGATCCTGTGTCTCGTCGGTCCCCCCGGCGTTGGCAAGACCTCGCTGGGCAAGTCCATAGCGCGGGCGCTCGACAGGAAGTTCGTGAGGTTCTCGCTTGGCGGCGTAAGAGATGAGGCCGAGATACGCGGGCATCGCAGGACGTACGTGGGCGCTCTCCCGGGCAAGATCATCCAGGCGATGCGCCAGGCGGGCTCGAAGAACCCGGTGATCCTCCTCGACGAGGTGGACAAGATGAGCTATGACTTCCGCGGAGACCCATCATCGGCGCTTCTCGAGGTGCTCGACCCGGAGCAGAACGTGGCTTTCGGCGACCACTACATCGAGATCCCGTTCGACCTGTCAGATGTCATGTTCATCACGACCGCAAACGTGTTGCACGCGATTCCCAGGGCTCTGGCGGATCGCATGGAGATCATCTCGATACCGGGCTACACTGAGGAGGAGAAGGTCCAGATCGGCCTCCATTTCCTCGTGCCGAAGCAAGTGAGGGAGAACGGCCTCGGGCAATACGACATCGAGTTCACTGAGGGCGCCATAAGGACGATCATCAGGCAGTACACGCGCGAAGCAGGCGTGCGCGGCCTCGAGCGAGAGGTCTCCTCGATACTGCGGAAGATCGCCAAGAGAGTGGTGAAGGAATCAGCGGGCGCCGAAACGCCTCGTGTGGTCGTCGACTCCGCTGACATCGAAGGATACCTCGGGATACCCCAGTACCGCTACGGTGTCGCGGAGTCCGAGGACAGGGTGGGCGTTGCGACAGGGCTCGCCGTAACAGAGGTGGGCGGGGACATCCTGGCCATCGAGGTCTCGGTGATGAAAGGCACCGGGAAGCTCACGCTCACAGGGAAGCTGGGGGACGTGATGAAGGAGTCAGCGCAGGCCGGATTCACGTACATCAGGTCCCGCGCGGATGAACTCGGGATCGACCCCAACTTCTATCAGGATCGGGACGTGCACATCCACGTGCCTGAGGGCGCCATACCCAAGGATGGACCATCTGCGGGGATCGCCATGGCGACCGCTCTCGCCTCCGCGCTCTCGGGGCGGCCGGTGAGGTGCGATATCGCCATGACCGGGGAGATCACCCTGCGCGGGAGGGTCCTCCCCGTGGGCGGCGTCAAGGAGAAAGTCGTCGCGGCGCACCGGGCGGGCGTTTTAACAGTGGTGCTCCCCGGCGAGAACCGAAAGGACGTCGAGGAGATTGCCAAGAGCGTCCTGGAGGGAATGAAGCTCGTGTTCGTGGACCACATGGATGAAGTCCTCGAAGTGGCTCTGCAGCGCCGCGAGGAGCTTCGCGGGGGCGAGCGGAATATGGATGACGAGGACGAGCGGGTGCTTCCCGCCATCGTCCACGACAGCCCGCCCGCCCCAGTTCCCAACCAGATCTACTACGGATCCTGCCAGTAGCCCCCAGCGGCGGCTCTCGGCAGCCGCTACCGCTGTGTGGGAACATCCCGTGATTCCTGGAAGACGAAAGCCCGGGCGACAGGGCAGGCCAGGACCATAAAAAGAGTTGCGTCTTGCTGCATGAATGGACCACCCGCGCGCGGGTGGTCCATTCAGCTCCATTTGGTCAGCTTCATTTGGTGTCCCCGTCAAGTCAAAGGTACCATTTCCGGCCCGCGTTCTCGGACGGAGGCGTTTCCCCACCCTCGGCCGATGAGGCAGGAATCCCGTTTCGCGAGTAGAATAACCTAGTCAGAACTAGAGAACCTAGGTGCGACAGGCTGCCAAACATCTGAAGTGGGGGAGGCGGCACATTTTTCGGCCGGACGTATGCATTGTATGCATAAACATGCAACCATGCATACGTACCGTTCCAAGCAGGACGTGCCGCTGGGCGCTTCGCTGCGCGTCCGCCCGCACGGCCCGGTGGAGCGCGTGGGCTGCAATGTCAACGAACCTCCGCGGAACCTCCGCGGCCGAGATGGTGCTGCACGGCCAGCCAGGAATCATGCAGGGAGAGTGATCGAAGTGCACGAGATCACAGTGGTGTGTTGGGGGCTCGGTGCGATGGGCTCCGGCATGGCCAAGGCGATGCTGGAGCGGAAAGGGGTCAGGATCGTGGGGGCGATTGCGACGCGGCCCGAGAAGGCCGGGCGCGACCTCGGGGATGTCCTCGGCGCGGGACGCGAGCTCGGCGTGAGGGTCACGAACGATCCGGAGGAGGCGCTCGAGGCTGGCGCGGACGTCGTGGTTCACGCCACTTCGTCGTTTGCGAGGGAGATCTACCCGCAGCTGGACGCGGCCATGGCCGCGGGGAGCAACGTCATCACGGTCGCGGAGGAGATGGCGTATCTCCGGCAGAGCGACCCGGACCTTGCCGCTGAGATCGACCAGCTTGCCCGCAAGTACGGGGTGAGCGTCCTCGGAACCGGCATCAACCCCGGTTTCGTACTGGATACCCTAATCATCGCGCTTACGGGCATATGCACGCACGTCAAGCGGGTGAAGGCCAGGCGGGTCAACGACCTCTCTCCTTTCGGGCCCACCGTCATGAGAACCCAAGGTGTCGGTACCACGGTCGAAGAGTTCAGGGATGGGATCGCGAAAGGCACTATCGTGGGCCACATAGGATTCGTCCAGTCGTGCGGCATGATCGCGGACGCCCTCGGATGGAGGCTTGACGAGATCACCCAGACCCGGGAGCCCATTGTATCCAACACCAGACGCCAGACACCTCATGTCGATGTCAAGCCTGGCATGGTCGCGGGGTGCAACCACACCGCCCACGCTTTCGTAAACGGCGAGGAGGTGATCACCCTCGAGCATCCGCAGCAGGTGCTGCCGGGCCTCGAGGGTGTCGAGACCGGGGACTACATATGGATCGAAGGCACGCCTCCGGTGAACCTCGCGATAAAGCCTGAGATACCAGGCGGCATAGGCACCATCGCCATCGCGGTGAACATGATACCGCACGTGGTGGAGGCGGAGCCGGGCCTCGTCACCATGAAAGACTTGCGTGTGCCCGCGTGCGTCATGGGGGACGTCGCGAGCCTCGCGCGGGCGGCGAGAGGGGATGGCGAAAGTGTGCGACCGTGACGCGGCGACAGAGTCCGGGAGCGCCGGGCGCGTCCGGGCAGGGGAGTACGTGCAGATACACACCATCATTCTGAAGCCGGGCGAGCGGGCTCCACAGGTGCCCGAAGACACCCAGAAGGTCCCGTTGGAGCTGCGCGTCAAGGGCTACCTCGATCGCGACGCGTTCGTGGGGGACGAGGTGACCATTACGACGGTGCTCGGAAGAAAAGTGAAGGGGCGGCTCGTTGAGGTGAACCCCCTGTACCCGCATTCCTTCGCGAGGCCCGTGCCCGAACTCCTGCACGTGGGCGAGGAGCTGTGGCGCCTTCTGGGAACGAGAGGGGCCGGTGAGCCCGGAGAGGGTGAAGAGCAGTGACATCCGGCACGAGCTACGCGGAGGTCATGGCGAGACGCCACGACATAATGAAATCAGCCGTGGGGATCGATTACGAGAAGTTCGAGACCGGCGCCATCGCCTTCGATTACGAGGGGATGATGGACGAGGTCGGGTACACGCTCGAAGAGGTCCATGCCATCCAGGAAGAGACCAGCGTCGGGCGGACTCCCCTCGTCGAACTCCGCAACATCACGGAGGTCGTGCGCCGGATCTCCGGCCCTGGCAAAGGGGCGCGCATCCTCGTGAAAGACGAGTCCGCGAACCCCTCGGGAAGCTTCAAGGACAGGCGTGCGTCGGTGTCAGTGTACCGCGCGAAGAGCAAGGGCTACCCCGGGGTCATCGCCGCCACCAGCGGCAATTACGGGGCGGCGGTGGCCTCGCAAGCGGCCAAGCGGGGCGTCAAGTGTATCATCGTGCAGGAGACTTACGACTCGATGGGGCGCGGCCAGCCGGAGATCATCGAGAAAGGACGGGCGTGCGAGGCGTACGGCGCCGAAGTGCATCAGCTCACCGTGGGGCCCGAGCTCTTCTATGTGTTCCTGAGGCTCCTCGAGGAGACGGGTTTCTTCAACGCATCCCTCTATACGCCGTTCAGCATCGCGGGCATCGAAACCCTCGGGTACGAAGTGGGCACGGAGACGCTGCGGCTAACGGGGCGGTTCCCGGACGCGGTCATAGTGACCCATGCGGGCGGCGGGAACGTCACGGGGACGGCGCGGGGCCTCCGCAAGGCAGGTTGCCGCCAGACTCAAGTCGTCGCCGCGAGCGTTGACCTTGCCGGCCTTCACATGGCGAGCGACACCGATTTCAACAGGAAGTCTTTCACCACCGGGCACACTGGCTTCGGCATTCCCTTCGCGACGTGGCCCGACAGGGCGGACGTTCCTCGAAACGCCGCGAGACCCTTGCGCTACATGGATAGGTACGTCACTGTGACGCAAGGCGAGGTCTTCTATGTCACCGAGATGCTGGCGAAGCTGGAAGGCATGGAGCGGGGTCCCGCAGGGAACACGTCCCTCGCGGCTGCCATCGCAATCGCGCGGGAGATGGACCGCGACGAGGTTGTGGTGGTGCAAGAGACCGAGTACACAGGTGCGGGCAAACATCCTTACGCGCAGCTTTCATTCGCGCGGGAGATGGGAGTCGAGGTGAGGCGCGGCGATCCCCGCGAGAACGTGCCCGGGAGACGGATAGTCATACCTGAGCACCCGTCGCAGATCCGCGTGAAGGACGTGTCCCTCGCGGACATGCGGAAGTCCTACATACGAAACGCCTTGTCTCACGCGAAGGCCCGGCAGATATCCGAGGGGGACGTGAGATTCCTTGCCGAGGACACCAACTCCACCGTGGCGTTTGTGGAGGACACCATGCGCGGGCTCGGGGTAGGGGAGGTTCGAGGGAGATGACGCGGCCGGACGATTTCGAGGAAAGGCGCCGACATCTTGCAGACATGAGCGACGAAGAGCTTGCGAGATACTTTTGGGAGCTCGCCGACAAGGTGGTGCAGCCCCTGGTGGACCTCGCTCGCACCCACACGTCACCCTCCATTGAGAGGTCGGTGCTTCTCCGGATGGGGTTCTCCAGCCTGGAGGCGAAGGCCATCGTAGACAAGTGCGTCGAAAGGGGCCTTCTCGGCAAGGGTGCGGGCCACGTGGTGTGGAAACTCGCGAGCGCCCGGGGGATGAGCGTGCGCGACGCGGGGGTCGCCCTGGCCGAGGGCAAGATGTGGGATGAGGCGGCGGGCCTCTTCGGGTCCGGGAGGTGAGGCGCCGTGGGCGGAACGAGACTCTCCACCGGCGAGAAGCTGGACGTGCGGGAAATCCTTCGAGACCTCGAGCATTACAGGCCGAGGCGACGTGGCTGGGTTTGGCGCGAGAACCTGCCCCCGGGAACGCGTTTGGGGCCGTTCGAGTACCGACAGATATCGCGCCCGCTGGAGCGGTCGGTGGCGCTTCCCGCGGCGAAGTACTTCGGAGGTGTAGATCCGCAGCCCGAGGTTGTCGTGACCACGGAGATCGCGTCGGGTCGCTTCGAGGACGACATAAGGCGGATGAGGATGGCGGCGTGGCACGGGGCGGACCACATAATGGTCATTCGCACCACCGGCCAGAGCCACTTCGACGGGCTCATCGAGGGCACTCCAGAAGGGGTGGGCGGTGTTCCCATCACGCGAAAGCAAGTGCGCGCGACGCGCAAAGCCCTCGATCTCATCGAGGACGAAGTGGGCCGGCCGATAAACTTCCATTCTTACGTGAGCGGGGTGGCAGGTCCGGAGATCGCCGTCCTTTTCGCCGAGGAGGGCGTGAACGGGGCTCACCAGGACCCGCAGTACAACGTGCTTTACAGGAACGTGAACATGCACAGGTCGTTCGTGGATGCCGCGGTGGCCAAGACCCTGATGCAATGGGCAGGGATGGCGCAGATAGACGGGGCGCACAACGCGAACGCCACGGCGCGCGAGGCGTGGAAGGTCATGCCCGAGCTGATGGTGCAACACGCCATCAACTGCGCCTACTCCGTGAAGGTGGGAATGGCGAAAGAGAACATATGCCTTTCCACAGTTCCCCCGACTGCCCCGCCCGCGCCCGAGATGCGCCTGGATCTCCCGTACGCCGTGGCCCTTCGCAGGCTGTTCGCGGGGTACAGGTTCCGGGCGCAGATGAACACGAAGTACATCGAGTCTTCCACGCGCGAGGCCACGGTCACCCACGCTCTCAATCTCATGCTATCGAGGCTCACGAGCGCCGACATCCAGAGCACCATCACCCCTGACGAAGGACGGAACGTCCCATGGCATTACAACAACATCGCGGCCCTCGCCACCGCGAAGCAAGTGCTGGTGGGGTTGGATGGGCTGCGCGACATGGTGAGGCTTGACGAGAACCCCGAAGGCGAACTAGAGCGGAAAGCACGAGAAATCACCGAGCGGGCCGTCTTGTTCCTGGAGGAGATCTTGGGCGTAGGGGGGTACTTCGAGGCCGTGCGGCGTGGATTCTTCGTCGACTCGGGGATGTACCCCGAGCGGAACGGCGACGGGATCGCGCGGGACCCGGAAGGGGGCGTCGCAGCAGGGACCATAGTGCCGCGCGATCCAGATTACATGGCTCCCGTCTGCGCTCATTTCGGCGACAACCACCTCCCAGAGGGAACTAGGGCCGACAGGCCATGCGATCTCATCGGGGGATGTACCCTGTGTAACCCTGAGAAGATAGTGTACATCGACGAGCTAGACCCCACGGACAACGTCGATACCAGGCTCGCGGCGCTCGAGGCCGGCCCGCCGGGCATGGTTTACCCCGAGGTCGAGTGGGCCGCGGACCGGGTCGTCACCATGACCATGTTCTGGCCTCTCGACGAGGCCCGTGCGGAGGCGGCGGCGCTCGAGACCGCGCGCAGGCTCGGCCTGGAGGAGCCGAAGGCCATCCACAAGGAGGTCATGCACCCTGCGGAGGGCACCGTGGTCGAGGTAAAAGGCAAGGTCCCCTTCGGGGTCGAGCTTTCCAGCCTCAAACTCCCTGAGGAGCAGAAAACCCTGCCGGCCGATGAGATCAGGAGGTTCGTGAAGGACCGGGGGGTGAAAGTGGTCGCGGCGACCGTGGGCCAGGACGAGCACTCGGTGGGCCTCCGGGAGATACTAGACATAAAGCACGGCGGCATCGAAGGGTTCGGCATCGAATGCCACTACCTCGGGACCTCGTGTCCCGTTGAGAAGCTGGTCGACGCGGCAATAGAGGTGGGCGCCGATGCCATACTAGTCAGCACCATAATCACCCACGCTGACGTCCACAGGATTAACATGAGGAAACTAGCCGACTTGTGCTTCGAGAAGGGCATCCGCGAGAGAGTGCTCTTGGTGGCCGGGGGCACGCAGGTCACGTGGGATGTCGCAACGGAGTCTGGCATGGACGCGGGGTTCGGAAGGGGGACCCGCGGCATAGACGTGGCTAGTTTCTTGGTCCGTAGACTTCGCGAGAGAGAGGCCGGGGCGGGTACTAGGGCTGGGGCCGGAAGGGGCCCAGGCGAAGCCGCTGGTCGGAGAGCAAGGCCGAACACAGCAGGAGAGGCGGGTACCGGGCCGGATGCGAGCAGCGGACCGGGTGCGGAGGCTGCCAGATGATAGACGTCCTGGTTGCCGAGATCGGCAGCACCACGACTCTGGTGAACGCTTTCGCCGGCGTGGACGGCCCGAACCCGGTTTTCCTCGGGCAAGGCAAGGCGCTCACGACCGTGAAGGAAGGCGACGTCGCGATCGGCCTCCAGAGGGCCGTGGAGGACCTCGGGTGCGTCCTCGGGACGACATCCGTCAAGTACGGGGCGCTCCTCGCAACGTCCAGCGCCGCCGGCGGGCTTCGCATGACCGTCCACGGGCTCGTGTACGACATGACGGTCAAGGCTGCCAAAGAGGCGGCGCTCGGAGCCGGTGCCGTCTTGAAGATGGTGACCGCGGGGTGCCTGTCAGAGGCCGACCTCGCGAGACTCCGGGCCATACGTCCCAATATCATACTCCTGGCGGGCGGCGTGGACTTCGGCGAGAGAGAGACGGTGCTCGAGAACGCCAGACTCATCGCGGGAGCACACGTGACCGCTCCCGTGATATATGCCGGCAACAGGGCCATCCATGACGAGGTGAGGGCGATCTTCGAGGAAGCCGGGGTCGCCGTCACGGTCGTGGAGAACGTGTACCCCCGGGTAGACGTGCTCAACATCGAGCCCGCGAGGCGCGCGATCCAGAGGCTCTTCGAAGAGCACATCGTGACCGCTCCGGGCATGGACCGGGTGCGCGAGAAGGCGCACGGCGGAATCATGCCGACCCCGGGCGCCGTGATGGCGGCCGCGAAGCTGCTCTACGAAACGATAGAGGACCTCGTGGTCGTCGACGTGGGAGGAGCCACCACGGACGTCCATTCGGTGACCGAGGGATCTCAGGAGATCGCCAAGATCCTCGTCAGCCCGGAGCCCGTCGCGAAGCGCACGGTAGAGGGCGACCTCGGCGTGTTCGTGAACGCCGGCAACATCGTGGACCTTGTGGGCAGGGAGAAGCTCGCCGACGACCTCGGCTTCGACCCGGCCGAGGCGCTGGCCGAGCTCGAGCCGGTTCCTTCAACGGAGAAGGGGATGCGCCTCGCGCTCGCACTCGCGAGGGAGGCGGCCCGGATCGCCGTCACGCGCCACGCGGGTGATGTCCGGTACCTCTACGGCCCGTTGGGCAGAATCACGGTGGCGGAGGGTAAGGACCTCACGCGCGTCAAGTGGATCGTCGGGACGGGCGGCGCCGCGACGAGGCTCCCTGAAGGCCGGCTCATACTGGAAGCCGTAAAGGGCCGGCGGGGGGAGACTCGGCTGCTGCCGCCGCCGGACGCGAGATGCGCGGTGGACCGGGACTACGTGATGGCGTCATGCGGCGTGCTCGGGAGATCGCATCCGGAGGCGGCCATCGCCATAATGTTGAGAAGCCTCGGGCTTGCCGGGTGGCGCGGGGCAACACCATCGACGTGAGGACGGGAGTGAGATCTCAAGTGGCAAGGAAGACGAAGGTAGTGATCATGGGCGCTGCGGGTCGGGATTTCCACAACTTCAACACGTTCTTCCGCGGCAACGACGAGTACGAGGTGGTGGCGTTCACGGCCACACAGATTCCGAACATCGAAGGGAGGCGCTACCCGCCCGAGCTCGCGGGCGAGGGCTATCCTGACGGCATTCCCATCCTCGCCGAGGATGAGCTGCCTGCCATTATCGAAGCTCATGGCGTGGACCAGGTGGTGTTCGCTTACAGCGACGTCTCGCATCTCGACGTGATGCACAAGGCGTCCGTTGCACTGGCCAAGGGGCCGGATTTCCGCCTCATGGGTCCCGGCACTACGATGCTGAAGTCGAAGGTGCCGGTCATAGCGGTTACGGCTGTGAGGACCGGGGTAGGCAAGAGCCAGACGACGCGCAGAGTGACGGACATCATGAAGAGGCACGGCAAGAAAACCGTTGTGGTCCGCCATCCCATGCCGTACGGGGATCTCATAAAGCAGAGGGTTCAGAGATTCGCGACTTTTGAGGACTTGGACAGGTACGACACGACCATAGAAGAGCGGGAAGAGTACGAGCCGCACATCGCGACGGGCTTCGTGGTTTATGCGGGGGTCGACTACGGCGCGATCTTGCGGGAGGCTGAGAGAGAGGCGGAGGTCGTGCTCTGGGACGGCGGCAACAACGACATGCCCTTCTATCAGTCAGACCTCCTCATCACCCTCGCCGACCCTCACAGACCCGGCCACGAGACGTCGTTCCACCCCGGCGAGACGAATCTCCGCATGGCGGACGTGATCATCCTGAACAAGGTTGACACCGCCAAGCCCGAGGACGTGGACAGGGTCGAGTCCTCTGTGAAGAGGATCAACCCGCGCGCGGTGGTCATGCGGGCGGCGTCTCCCATCGTGCTCGAGCAGGGGGACATGATAAGGGGGAAGAGGGCTTTGGTCGTCGAGGACGGCCCGACGCTGACCCACGGGGGCATGACTTACGGAGCCGGGGTGATAGCCGCGAGGCGTCACGGCGCGGCGGAACTCGTGGATCCGGAGCCCTACGCGGTCGGGTCCATCAAGGCCACCCTGAGGAAATACCCCGACCTCGAGCCTCTCCTGCCCGCCATGGGGTACGGCAGAGAACAAATACGGGAGCTCGAGGAGACGATAAACCGGACTCCAGCCGACGTTGTCATCATCGGCACGCCCATCGATTTGCGGCGAGTGATGAACGTCACCAAGCCGGCGTTGCGTGTCCGCTATGAGCTCGAGGAGATCGGCCATCCGACTCTGGAGGAGATCATCGTGGAAAGGTTCACAGGGACGCTCTTCTGACCTGGAGTCTGAACTGAGACACCGAGATGGCGAAGTTGACTCGCCCGGCGCCGTGTGGTACACTCTGGGCGTCAAGGGAACGGCTGAGGCGACTGACGTGAAGGAGTGGTGCCGTGTGGCTGAGGTCGAGCTTCCGGAGGGCGTGTCCGTCGCGAGCCTGAGAAGCTGCCGACAACTCAGAGGATGCCCTGCGAGCCTGTACCTTATTTGTCCGGTATACGCGAGGCATGACAACTGCTGGGACTCGGAAGAAGGCTGCATGGACTGCTGGAAGGATTGCGAAAGCTGCAAGGATTACGCGAAGGCCGTCTCATTGGGACTTGTGAAGAAACGGAAATGACCGTGGTTCCGGGCCGTTCCCTGGGGCCGGCGGCCTGGAATGATGTGCCCGCGGGCGAGGTCTCGTAGGGTTCGCTGGCCAGCGGGCGGTGGAACGGGGTGTCCGGCCGAGCCAGGATTTGGGGTGACTTGCGAGGAGCTCCCAAGGTCGGCCGGGTGCCAGCGCCGTGTGGCGACCCGGGACCCTGGGCAGGGGTACTTGAAAAGCCCTCTGGCATGCACATAGGTGTCGTGCCGGAGGGCTTTCCGTTGTGTTGACGGCGAAAGGTAGTACCACCCGAAAGTGGGATTGGCATCCATGGCAAGACATGGTATCATGGAGACGCCTGCGTGCCGGCAAGGGGCCCCGGGCGCAGCCTTACAGCGCAGGCGGACTCCACGCTTTCGGGGAGGAAGTGCGTACATGAGAGGCGGCAACACAGCTCTCGCTAGGCTGGTCGGCGCGTTCGTGTGTGTGCTCGCAGCGTCCTGGGGTTTCCCTTCGAACAGTCTCATGGCGGCCAGCAAAGGCGCCGAGCGCGGCGCCGTATCGGCGGCGCGTCTGAGTGGCAAGCTCACGTTGGAATTCTCGTCTACTCACGAGGATTCCGGGGGCGCGGCGATGGAGCTGGGCATGGCGGTGGACGGCAAGCTGCGTCTGCAGGCCGGGGGAGGGGTGTCGTGCGACGTCACGGCGGGCGCGAGGCCTCACCCCGCGGGCCGCGGAGTCTTGGGATACGCTGCCGTGGCGCTGGCGGCAAGGCCTGGAGGAGGGTTCACGCTTGACCTGGACGCCAGGACCAGCCGGACCTCTGAGACCGACGACGCCGGCGATCCCGCAGACGACCGCATCTCTCGTCTCCTCAGAGCTGTGCTGGCATGGAAATCGCCCTCAGGCCGGGTGTCTTCGAAGGTCGCATGGGAGAAAGAGGGAGTGGTCTTTCCGTGCCGGCCGGCCAGCGACCACGAGCGCCGAGAGGTCGCGGGCGAGGTGAGCGTGGTTCCCGTGGCGGTGATGTCCGCCCTGGCGGGGGTCAGCTTCGTTGACAGGGAGTACCGCGTTGCGCCGTACAAGAGCTCGGCAACGAATGTGGCGTGGTGTGAGGTGGGTGTCGACCCAGCCGGTAACGTAGAAGGAAAGGTCAGGCTCGAGGGCAAGCGTGCTGTGTACCCCGGCTCCCCCACCAGAACGTATAACCAGCGCAAACGCGAGGTCACGCTGTCGTGGGACCCACGGCCGCGTCTCTCCATTGGCCTGGCGCTCTCTCATGTTGACAAGGACTTTCCGTTTGCCCGCGAAAAGGACCTTCTCGACCGGGAGATCTCTGCGTCGTTGTCAATGGGAGGCACCGCAGTCGGCACGCTCACGCTCGAGGGCACGGCGTTCGAGCGCAAGGTACCAGCATGTGCGAAGAACGAGTACACCGGCCAGAGCGTCGGCGCAGAGCTCGAGTCTTCGGTGGGTCGCAACCTCTCGCTTTCCGCGGGGTGCGTCCTGTCGAGGAGGCTCCACGCGGACCCGTCGGAGAGGGACGACGACTACACTGAGGCGGAGATCACGTGGAAGATGAGGTACGACCTATCCAGAGACACCGAGATCACCTGTGAGGCGCAAATCGAGCGCCGGGAATACCCGCTCAGGGAGGCGAGGAACACGCATCGATTCACGTCCGGGGTGACCGTCGTGTACAGGTTCTGAGCCTCTGAGCGCATGTCATTTGCGGTGCCGCCCGCGCGGTATCCGCAAGTCAATGCAGCTCCTGCGCTGGAGGCGCCGGGGGCGCTCCCGTGACGGCGTATGGTATGAGGAGCCTCGACCCGGGCGCGAGGCCGGTTTCCGCCGAGAGCTGGTTTGCGCTGGCGATGTCTCGTATCGGCACGCCGTAGCGCCTCGCTATCTGGAGAAGGTTGTCGCCGGGAGCGACGGTGTGCACGACCTCACGATCAGCTTTCCCATCTATCGATATGGTGTCGTCTATTTCGATCTGCACCGAGGCGGACACGGCGTCGAAATCGCCGACTATGAAGCCGTGCATGAACGGAGGCTCGGGGCGTCCCCGCGCCGGGTTCACGCGGAGCAGGTAATCGCGGACAACTGCCGGAAGGTCGTCCTTGCGGCAAAAGAGAATCGGTGCGTGCTTCCCCATGTGCGCGAGGAGCGCACCGGATATCGCGTCCTGCCACCTCCCTGGGTTGACGAAGGTGAACGCGTGCCCGTGCTTGTCTGTCTTGCCGAATCCGAACCTGCCGTCCGCCGAGCGGTACTTTGCGAATCTCACCGAGAGCTCGAAGGGGTCCTCCCCGGAAATCCTCCCCACCGTGCCCGAAGTGAGGTCCCGAACCGCCTCCTCGACCTGGTCCGAGATGAGGTTGCGGCTTCCCACGATGAACACGTTCACAGACTTCCCGGAGGCGCGGATCGCTCCGGCCGTCTCCTGAGGCAGGGTGTCTCTGAGGGTGAAGAGCACGGGCACCCCTGCGTGCGCGGCCATGGCTCCGGCGCAGAGGCCGGAGAGCGGGTGCTCACCTGAGAGTAGCATGACGTCTCCCGGGTAACCGAGGAACCTCATGATCTCAGCCGCGGTGTGGTAAGCGTTCATGCCGGTGAGCCTCATCACCGAGAACCCCAGCGAGGCCACCTGCTGTTCAACATCACTACCGAGCGCCCCAACGATGATCACCTGCGCGAGACCTTCCGCACCGATGGGCGCCAGCCTGCGAATCTCGTCAAGGACGACAGGGTCGAGACCGTCCGGTGAGCAGAGGAGCACCGGCCCGTCGATGGGCTGGTGTACGAGGGAGAGGGCAGCGATGGCATCCAGCGGGCGTTCAGAGCTCGCCAGGACGATTGCGTTGGACCTTCGTCCGAAGACGAGCTGTGTTACGGCGACGTTGGTATGATACGGTCCTCTGCCGAAAACCCTGGTCGTGTTGGGCGAATCATAAGTGAGCAGCGGCATGGGTCGTGACCTCCTGGGTGCGGATAGACATGCGTTCGACGCGGATCCGCAACCCTGCTTCAGCTTGCTGCGAGCCGGTGGGCTCGTGCCGCCGCGCTTCGGGGCGGCGCGGGCTCGTGAGAACTGGCATGCTACGGCGCTCTCGCTTGCCGGGTTTCGAAGATACCTCGCGCTCAGGTACCGGCAGCCCCCAGAGAAAGCGTGACCATGTCCGGACCCGCAGTCAGTCTTCGTATTCCCCGTGCCGCCCGCACTTATTCAGAGAGGGAGCCTGCGCTGTGCAGGCTCCCTCGTGCGTTTCGTCGCTGGAATGACGGCCGGGCGGGAATGGGATCCGCGGTCCGGTCAGCCCTGCTGCTCCTTTTCCTTCTTCGCTTTCTCGATGATCTGCTGGCTGATCTGCGCGGGGACCTCCTCGTAGTGAGAGAACTCCATCGAGTATGACCCGCGCCCGCCTGTGATTGAGCGGAGATCTATGGCGTACTTGAACATCTCAGCCATGGGTGCCTGCGCCTTGATGACCTGGTACTTGCCGTGAGGCTCCATTCCCATGATCCTTCCGCGCCTCTTGTTGAGGTCGCCCATGACGTCTCCCATCTGGTTCTCGGGCACCACGACCTGAACGTTCATTATGGGCTCGAGCAGCACCGGATGTGCCTCCATGACTCCCTTCTTGAACGCCATCGACGCGGCGATCTTGAACGCCATTTCAGAGGAGTCCACTGGGTGGTATGAGCCGTCGTAAAGGGTGACCTTGACATCGACCACCGGGTACCCTGCGAGCACGCCCTCCTGAAGGGATTCCCGCACCCCTTTTTCCACGGCCGGGATGTACTGCCGTGGCACGGCACCTCCGAAGATCTTGTCCACGAACTCGAACTCTCCCCCGGGAGGCAGCGGCTCGAGCTCGAGGAACACGTGGCCGTACTGGCCTCGGCCGCCGGTCTGCTTCTTGTGTTTCCCTTCGACTTTCGCGGTCCCGCGGATGGTCTCACGGTACGGCACCTTCGGAGTCTCGAGGACCACGTCCGTTCCGAACTTGCGCTTGAGCTTCTCCGCGATGACCTCTATATGGACCTCTCCCATGCCTTCGACTATGGTTTCAGACGTTTCCACATCCCGTCTGACCACGACGGTGGGGTCTTCCTCGGCGAGCCTCGCGAGGCCGCTGCCGATCTTTTCCTCGTCGCCCTTGCTCTTCGGCTTCATGGCCATCGCCAAGGTGGGCTTGGGGAAGTCTATGCCCGGCAACACTATAGGGTTGGCCTTGTCTGTGAATGTGTCGCCCGTCGCTGTCACTGAGAGTTTCGCCACCGCCGCGATGTCGCCCGCACCCACCTCACCTGCGGGCTCCTGCTGCTTTCCTTTCATGAAGAAGACCTGGCCGATGCGTTCCTGGGCGTCTTTGGTGATGTTGTACACCTGCGAGTCCGATCTGAGGAGACCGGAGTAGACGCGGAACATGCTGATCTTGCCCACGAACGGGTCCGCCGTGGTCTTGAACACGAGCGCCGCCAGGGGCGCGCCGTCCTCTGGAGCCCTCACGGCCTTCTCGTCTGACCCTGGCGCCTTGCCTTCCACAGCGCCCGCTTCGACCGGCGAAGGCAGGAGCGACACTATGGCGTCGATGACTGGCTGCACACCGATGTTCCGGAGCGCGGAAGCGCACAGGATCGGGTACACCTTTCCTTGGACGACCCCGGCCCGGAAACCCTTCACGATCTCTTCCTGCGTCAATTCGTTGCCCTCGAGATACTTCTCAATGAGTTCGTCGTCGCTTTCCGCGGCGATCTCCACGAGCGCGTCGCGCAACTCCCGCGCCTGTCCTGCGAGGTCTGCGGGAATGTCCGTCTCCTCGTAATTCGCCCCGGCCCCGTCCTTGTATACGATCGCTTTCATCCTGATGAGGTCGACTACGCCACGGAAACTGTCCTGCGAGCCTATTGGGATCTGCACCGGGACACAGCGGTTTCCGAAAGCGCCTCTCACGGCGTCAACCGTCTTGAAGAAGTCGGCGTTCTCGCGATCCAGTTTCGTGACGACGATGGCCCTGGGAAGCCCGCGCTCGTCCGCGAACTTCCACACGTTCTCCGTTCCAACTTCCACACCGGAAACCGCGCATACCGCGACGATCGCTGAATCCGCCACCCGCAGCCCGCTCTTCACCTCGCCGACGAAGTCGGCGTATCCGGGTGTGTCAATGAGGTTGACCTTCACGCCCTTCCATTCGAGCGGTGCGACTGAAGTGGAAATGGATATCTTGCGCCTGATCTCGTCGGGGTCGTAGTCCATGGTGCTCGTTCCATCGTCCACCCTGCCAAGCCTGTCGATCGCGCCGGCATCATACAAAATCGCCTCGGCAAGGCTGGTCTTGCCTGCCCCGCCATGGGCGATGAGGGCCACGTTCCGGAGATCCTCCGTCCGGTATCTCTTCAAAAACATCTCCTCCCTGTTGTCAAAGGCTCGTCCAGTCCTGTGTCGCCTTCCTTATTCTACACTTGCACCTGCCCGATTTCAAGAGAATGACACGGCGGCACGCCTCGCCGCCCCTGCCTACCTTGCCCCTACCATGATCAGCATTGCGCCGCAGAGGGTGATGAGCAGTTTCACCCACGACACCCGGCCCACGATGCCAGAGAGTCCGAGTCCGCACACCAGCGCGAGGACCACGGGACCGAGGGCTCCTAGGATCGCGTTGATTCTGAGCCCGGTCGCGATACGGCCGCACCTGAGCATCAAGAGCGCACCGAAGACCTCGACTAAGGCACCGGCTGCCCTGAGGCAGGCCATGGCCGCGACCACCTTTTCTTCTCCTGTCATCTCAGGAAGCCTCCCATCGTTTGTCAAGACGATCGTATGCCCGCAGAGAGCGCTTCTTTCCGGGGCGACGACATTCCGCCGAATGGCGGCTTACGTCGCTGCGCTTTGGCGTTGTTGCACGGCGGCGTCCGGTGTGCTATACTCTATCCATGGAGCCTTCGAGCCGTCGACGCTTCGGCAACTGTGGAGAGTGGGGAAACCCACTCTCTCATGTTGTGAGGTGGTTCGGCTTCATCTCGTCCGGGTGGACGGAGCCGAGCGGCGGCCCAGCCCAGAGGCTTGCATCGCGCGCTCGATCAGAGGAGGAGATGACGTGAAGCCCCAGGACATAGAGAACCTGGTCACGGAGATCCTGCGACCGATGATGGATGGAAAAGGGATTGATCTTGTGGACGTGGAATACGTCCGGGAGGGCGGACAGTGGTACCTCAGGGTGTACATCGACCGCCCTGAAGGGGTCTCCATGGACGATTGCGAGTGGGTCAACAACGAACTAGGCCGCAAGCTGGATGAACTCGATCCGATTCCGCAGAGCTACGTCCTGGAGGTCTCGTCCTCGGGGGAGAAACCGTTGAGGCGCGAAGGCGACTACGAGCGGTTTCGCGGGCGCATGGTGCTCGTGAACACGTATGCTCCTGTAGACGGCAGGAAGTCGTTCGAGGGCAGGCTGCTCGGCATGGTCGACGGCAAGGTCAGGCTTGACATGGAAGGGCGCACCGTCGAGGTACCCCGCGAGAAGATAAGCCACGCAAGGCTCGTCGTGGAGATCTAGATTCGGAGGCGGGCTGCCCGAGGTCTCCCGGTTTTCGGCAGGCGGGCGCAATGCCCGCATTTTGCAGGCCGTGATACGGGATAATCCGCCGGGTGGCGAGGAGGGTTATGATGAATTCCGAGGTCATTCAGGCTCTTGCACAACTTGAGAAGGAGCGGGGGATCCCGCGTGCTGCGCTGCTCGAGGCCATAGAGACGGCGTTGGTTTCCGCTTTCAAGCGGAACTATGGCTCTTCCCAGAACGTCAGGGTCAAGATAGACCCTGAAACCGGAGACATCAATGTCTATGCCCACAAGAACGTCGTGGAGGTGCTGCGGGATCCCAGGCAGGAGATATCGCTGGATGAGGCCCGGGCCGTGGATCCTACGCATCAGATAGGCGATGTCTTCGAAGTCGAGGTGACGCCTCGTGAGTTCGGGCGGATAGCAGCGCAGACCGCCAAGCAGGTGGTGGTCCAGAAGATCCGCGAGGCCGAGCGGGGCGTGATCTTCGAGGAATACAGCAACAGGGAAGGCGACGTGGTGACGGGGATCGTGCAGCGGCGCGAGATGCGCAACGTCATCGTCGACCTCGGTCGGGTTGAGGCGGTCATGCCCGTGTCCGAGCAGGTGCAGCGGGAGAGCTATTCGTTCGGTGACAGGATAAAGGTTTACATCGTGGAGGCGCGCAAGACGCCGAAAGGGCCGCAGGTGGTCGTGTCCAGGAGCCACCCGGGCCTCCTCAAGAGGCTCCTGGAGCTTGAAGTCCCGGAGATATACGACGGGACCGTGGAGATAAAGGGCATCGCCAGGGAGGCCGGAAGCAGGTCGAAAGTGGCCGTGCTCTCATATGACTCGAACGTGGATGCCGTCGGTGCCTGTGTGGGCCCTCGCGGGATGCGAGTACAGAAGATCGTCGCCGAGCTGCGAGGCGAGAAGATAGACATCATCCAATGGCACGACGATCCCGGCATATACGTGTCGAACGCTCTCAGTCCCGCGCGAGTCATTCTGACGCGTGTGGACGAGGCGAACCATTCCGCGAGAGCGATAGTGCCGGACAACCAGCTGTCGCTGGCCATCGGGAAGGAAGGCCAGAACGTGCGGCTTGCGGCCAAACTCACGGGCTGGAAGATAGACATCAAGAGCGACTCGCAGGCGCGCTT
Source organism: Clostridia bacterium (assembly GCA_050261175.1). GTDB lineage: Bacteria > Bacillota > SHA-98 > UBA4971 > UBA4971 > UBA6256. Next base: position 24,969 of record JBLNDA010000106.1, on the reverse strand, counting down.
GCTTGAGGAAGAAGAGGAACGCCTGGCCGCGGAGAGAGCCCTGCAGGAGCAGGAGGCCCGCGCCCCCGAAGCGGGGGAAGAGCCGGAGACCGGCGTGGAGACTGGGGCCGAAGAAGCGGCCCCGGCGGCTCCTGCGGTGGGTGAACCCCCGGCGATGGAGACGGAGATGGATGAGTCCCGCGAGGGTGAGCGGGCAGAGGCCGAGGAGGACGGAGCCTACGCGCAGGACTCCCAAGCGGCGCAGCCGGACCGCGAGCCGGCACCGCCGGCGGACGATGACAGCGCCGTGCGGGAGGGCATTGAGGTACAACCCGTCCTCCCCGCTGAGGCGGGTGAGGCGGAGCCTTTCGGTGACGCTGCCCCGTCGGGAGAAGCAGAGGTGGTCGCCGGCGTGCGCGGGCAGGGGCTTGAGGCACCTGCTGAAGCGGAGAAGGAGGTCTCGGGTGAGGCTCCGGGCAAGCGTAAGAAGAAGGACAAGGCGAAGAAGGGCGAAGGTCTCGAGAAGGAGATTCCGAGAAAGAGCCGGCCCCCCAAGAAGTCCAGACGGGAGTTGGATCTCGACGACGATCTCGACCTGGACATCGACATATAGAGGCGTGTAACTTGCAGGGGCATGTGGCGGGGGCTTCCGCTCGAACCAGGTGAAAGCGGGTGGTTTTCGAGGATGGCGAGGGGCAAAACCCGTCAAAAGGTGAAGAAAGTCCCACAACGCACATGCGTGGGGTGCAGGCAGGTCCGGCCCAAGAAGGAACTCGTCAGGATCGTGCGCACGCCGGAGGGTCTGGTCGAGGTGGACCCAACGGGAAAGCGCTCCGGGCGGGGAGCGTACATTTGCCCCGACCCCCGATGTCTGGAATTGGCGCTAAAAGGGAAGAGGCTGGACGCGGCGCTTGAGGCGGATGTGCCCGGAGAAGTGGTGGATGGTCTCATGCGTCAGATCTCCTCGTACGCGGGTGGAAAGCCTCCCGCCTGAGACCGCGAAGATTTGAAGGTGGTGGGTGTATGGGGAAGAAGACCAGGGTATACGAGCTCGCACGCGAGCTCGGTAGGAATAGCAAGGAGATCCTTGACCTCCTCGCCGAGTCCGGCGTGCGCGACAAGAACCACATGAGCGCCCTGGAGGACAACGTAGTTAGGTTCATAAAGAACAGGTTTGCCGAGAAAGAGGGGCGTAAGGACCCTGAGGGCCCGGCCGCGGGGCGCGCCCAACCCGCTCCTGAAGAGGAGAAACCGGTGGCGAAGGAGACACCGCCACCCCGCGAGAAGCCGAAGCCCAAGCCCAAGCCCCTTCCGTTGCCGAGGCCAGCCGCTCCGCGGGGGTCGGTGCCAGGGCATGGTGCGGGAAAGCCTCGTCCTGCTGCCGCCGACATGAGGACGCCGCGCCCCGGCACTGCGGTTATCTCCGGTCAGAGGACGGGCCGGGCGCCGAAGCCCGCCTCCGACGGCAGACCGGGGCCTGCCCATATCCCGGCCCATGAGCGCCAGGAGCGCAGGTGGACGCCGGCCGGCGCTCCCTCAGTCGGGCAGCGTCCCGGGGTGCAGCGTTCCGGAGTTACGAGACACTGGCCGGCGCAGATCGCTCCAACGGTGCCGCCTGCGGGGACGAGGTCTCAAGCCCGTCCCGCCCGCCCCGGTCCTGGGACTGCGGGAATCGCTGTGCCCAGGGTTCCAGGGGCCGCCGGACCGTCCGAGGCGAGGTCCGAGGGAAGGCCCGAAGCGAGGCCTGACATCCTGAAGAGGCCCAGGCAGATCCGTCCGGCGGTGCCGCCCGCTCCTCCGGATCGGGCGCGGCCGGCTGCGGGCCAGGCGCCTTCAGCGGTTCCCGCGGCCCCACCTGTTGCACGCCAGCCGGAGAAGCCTGCTGTGCAGGCTCCGGGCCCGGGAGCGGAGGGTCCTGAGACACAGGAGGCCACCGCGAAGATCGTTGAGAAAGCTCCAGAGGCGACCGCCCCTGAGAAGACCGCCGCTCCATCGCAGGCTCCCGCGGAGCCGCGGGCGCCGTCGGCGGAGGTGGTGCCGGGCGAAGCCGCGCTCCGGCCGGATCAAGCTGCCGCCAGGGCCGCCAGGCCTGCACCTCCCGCGCCTAGAGTCGCGCCTCCTGATGAGGCTCGCGGCGGAGAGGCACGACCCGTCCGGCGGGGAGACGAGGCGGAAAAAGCCCTGGTTGTCGCGGTCGACGCGGGCCGACAGCCTGTGACGAGGCAGCCTGCTGCGGAGGAACCTCCTGCAAAGCAGCCCGCTGTCAGGCGCCCTGGTCCAGGTCGTCCTGGGACAGGCGCGGCGGCGACAGGCGCGGCGGCAAGCCCGCGGCCACGGCCAGTTCAGGCCCCTGTCGCGGACACAAGGAGGCCTTCCGCCGAGCGTCTTCAGAAGCCTGACGCCAGGCGGGAGCGCAAGGAGGATCGCAAGGAGCAGCAGGAACGCCGCCCGGAGCGCAGGTTGGAACTGATAAAGAGCGGCAAGGGCGCAGAGAGGCTGCGGGAGGCGCGAGCCGAAGCCATCATCAAAGCGCGGATGCCCAGGCACGCGACTGCAACACAGCCCGCCGCGGCCGCCCGGAAGAGGGAGCATCCCAAGAGGCAAACGAGGATCGCCTTGCCGCCCAGCATCACCGTGGGAGAGCTGGCGGAGAAGCTCGGCGTCGGCTCTGCGGAGGTCATAAAGTCTCTGATGACCATGGGGGTCCTCGCCACCATCAACCAAGAGATTGACTTCGACGCCGCAAGCCTCGTCGCCGACGAGCACGGTTTCGACGTGGAGCCCCTCGAGCAGAAGGAGGCACGAGAGTTCGGGATCGAGGACGTCCAAGACGCGCCGGAGGCTCTCAAGCCGAGGCCGCCCGTGGTGACGGTGCTGGGGCACGTCGACCATGGCAAAACCTCGCTTCTCGACGCTATCCGTCAGACTAACGTCACCGCTCAGGAAGCAGGGGGCATCACCCAGCACATAGGCGCTTACCAGGTGGAGCTCGGGGGTAGGAAGATCACCTTCATTGACACGCCTGGTCACGAGGCATTCACTGCCATGCGGGCCCGCGGCGCCCAGGTGACAGACATAGCGGTTCTCGTGGTTGCGGCGGACGACGGCGTGATGCCGCAAACCGTGGAAGCCATCAACCACGCTCGGGCGGCGAAAGTGCCCATCGTGGTTGCGATAAACAAGATAGACAAGGCGAACGCCCAGCCCGACAGGGTCAAGCAAGAGCTCGCCCAGCAAGGTCTCGTGCCTGAGGAGTGGGGCGGGGATACCGTAACCGTCGAGATATCCGCCCTCCGCAAGCAAGGCATTCAAGAGCTCCTGGAAATGATCCTGCTCGTCGCGGACATGAGGGACCTCAGGGCGAACCCCGGTCGGCCGGCGAAGGGCACTGTAATCGAGGCGAGGCTTGACAGGGGGAGGGGGCCGGTTGCCACGGTCCTGGTTGAGAAGGGAACGCTTCGAGTGGGCGATGCCATCGTCGCGGGCGAGGTCTTCGGCAAGGTTCGCGCCATGGCTGACGACCAGGGCAAGCCGGTCGACGCCGCAGGGCCTTCCATGCCCGTGGAAGTCCTGGGGTTCTCCGAGGTGCCGCAAGCCGGCGACGTGCTTCACGTGGTTTCCGAAGACAAGCTGGCGAAGCAGCTTGCCGCAAGGCGCTCCGAGAGGAAGCGCGCCGAGGAGATCCAGGGGGCGCGAGCGGTCAGCCTCGAGGCCTTCTTTGGTAAGATCAAAGAGGGTGAGGTCAAGGAGCTCAATCTGATCATCAAGGCTGACGTGCAGGGATCGGTGGAGGCGCTCAGGCAGTCCCTGGAGAACCTATCCACCGACGAAGTCAAGGTGAACGTGATCCACGCCGGAGTAGGTGCGATTACAGAGAGCGACGTCATGTTGGCCTCCGCGTCGGGAGCCATCATCATAGGGTTCCAGGTGCGGCCCGACGTCAACGCGAGGAAGATGGCGGAGAGGGACGGCGTGGACATCCGCCTCTACAGGATCATCTACGATGCTACGTCCGACGTGAAGGCGGCCATGGAAGGCTTGCTTGAACCGGAGAAGCACGAGGTGACGGTGGGGAGAGCGGACGTGATGGCCACCTTCCACGTTCCGAAGATCGGTGTTGTGGCCGGGTGCAAAGTGAGCGAAGGCAAGATCACCCGAGACTCGCTGGTGCGAGTCCTCCGTGACAACGTAGTCGTCCACGAAGGCAGGATCGAGTCGCTGAAGAGGTTCAAGGACGACGTCTCCGAGATTGCGGCTGGGTACGAATGCGGGATCGGCCTCGCGAATTTCCAGGACGTCAAGGAAGGCGACGTCATCGAGGCCTTCAAGGTGGAGGAAACCCGTCGCGAGCTGTAAAGACGTGCGGGTGAGAGCCCGGGAACGCCCTCGACTCTCGGGGGCGGTCGCCGACGACTGCAGGAGGGGCCATGATAGTCGGCGTTCTGAAGCTCGAGGTCTTCATAGGCGGAGCCTCGTCTCTCAAAGACAAACGGCGCGTCGTCAGGAGGGTCTGCGACAGGGTGAGGGCCAGGCACAACGTGGCCATCGCCGAGGTCGGCGAGTGTGACCTGTGGCAGCGCTCCACGCTCGGGGTCGCGTGTGTGTCCAACGAAATGAAGCTCGTGGAGAGCGTGCTCTCGCGCGTACTGCGCGACGTCGAGATGGAGACGGGTCTCGAGGTGACAAGCTGCGAGAGAACCATCGTTTGAAGGCCATGGTTTGGCGTCGGAAGGTGATGGGAGATGGCTCGACTCAGGGTTGAGAGGGTTGCGGAAGCGATCCGTTCCGAGGTGGCGGACATCCTGGCGCGTGAAATCAAAGATCCGCGGCTGGGGTTCGCCACTGTGACCGACGTGGAAGTGTCGGACGACCTGCGACATGTGAAGGTCTTCGTAAGCGTCATGGGTGACAAGGCCCAGGTCGATGAGACCATGGCTGCCCTCGAGAGCGCGACCGGGTTCGTGCGCAGTGAGATAGGGCGGCGCATCAGGCTTCGTCACACGCCGGAGATAGTCTTCCGGTACGATACGTCGATAAAGCGCGGAGCGCGGGTGTTCGAGCTCCTGAAGGAGATCCACAGCACGAAGGAGACGGGAAACGGAAAGGGAGGCCGGGACTAGTGGAGAGCCATGAAGACATCGCGCGTATCCTCGTGCGGTACCGGTCGTTTCTCCTAGCGACCCACGTGTTGCCCGATGGGGATGCCATCGGCTCCTCTCTCGGCCTCGGCTTCGGACTCCAGAAGATCGGAAGGCGCGTGGTCCTTTCCTGTCCCGGTGGCGCGCCTGAAAGCTTGAGCTTTCTGCCGGGTTCCAGCAGGATAGTCACGCCGGATCGCATCTCCGGGGAGTTCGACGTGGCTGTGGTCCTCGATTCGAGCGACCTCGACCGCATCGAGGGGATAGCCGGTAAGATCGGCTCGGGGATGCCCGTAATCAACGTCGATCATCACGTCACCAACAAGATGTTCGGAACGTACAACTACGTTGACCCGGGCGCGGCCGCCGTGGGTGAGCAGGTCTACAGGATCCTGACAGCCATGCGAGTGCCGGTGGACAGGGACATGGCGACGTGCCTTTTCACGGCCGTGGGGACCGACTCCGGATTCTTCCGGTTCTCCAACACGAGCCCGACCACCCTCCGCATCGCAGCCAGACTCGTGGAAAAAGGTGCCGAGCCGTTCAAGATCTCCGAGCAAGTGTACGAGACCAAGACGCTCGGCAGCTTGAAGCTCCTCGGCCGCGTGCTCGATACCTTGAAGATTGACGAGGCCGGAAAAGTCGCGTGGGTCGAGATCAGGCGCGAGTGGCTGTCTGAATTCGGAGTGGATGAGGGGCAGACCGAGGGTTTCGTGAACTATCCTCGCATGGTCAAAGGCGTAGAGGTGGCCCTCCTCTTCAGAGAAAGCACGGAGGGCAAGATCCGCGTCGGCATGAGGTCGAGGGGGGAGTTCGACGTGAGCGTGCTTGCCGAGGCTTTCAACGGCGGCGGCCACTCCAGAGCCGCGGGCTGCAGCATAGAAGCGGCTTCGCTGGAGGACGCGAGGCAGGCCGTGCTCCGCAAGATATACGACATGATGGCGGCGAGGTAGGTTCGCGGGCCATGGAGGGTGTCGACGGCATACTGGTGGTGGCGAAACCAGGCGGGATGACGTCCCACGACGTGGTCGCGCGTATCAGGCGGGTCACGGGGGAGAAGAGGGTGGGTCACGCAGGAACCCTTGACCCGGACGCCACAGGCGTTCTCGTGATCCTCATGGGCAGGGCGACCGCTGCGATGCGGTTTATACTGGGCCTGTCGAAGGCTTACAAGGCAGAGATAGTCCTCGGCGTGGTGACGGATACGCACGACGCTTCGGGTCGAGTGGTCCGGGTGGCGAGCGAGGTGAGAGTGTCGAAAGAACTCTTTCGCGAGGTGCTCGACGCGTACGAAGGAGAGATCCTTCAAGTGCCCCCGATGGTTTCTGCGGTCCATCACGAAGGACGCCGACTATACGAGCTTGCGCGCGAGGGCATTGAGATCGAGCGCGAACCCAGGCGCGTGACGATATACCGCATCGACGTGGAGTCGTGGCCCGATGAGCCGCTTGTCGTGGGGAGCAGGATAACGGTGAACGTCGTCTGTTCCTCGGGGACGTACATCCGGCAGCTTGCGGCGGACGTGGGTGAATCGTTGGGGTGCGGCGCGCATCTCGGGTCGCTCGTCCGGACGCGCGTGGGGCCGTTCCTCCTGGCAGACGCGCACACTCTGGAAGAGATCGAGGCGTCTACAAGGAGCAACCACCTGCGGGACCTGGTCCTGCCGATTTCTGCAGGGCTCTCCCATCTCCCCGCCGTGGTGGTGCGCGGCGAGGACGCGAGGAGGATATCCAGCGGCGCGCAGGCCGAGGTTCCCGCAGACTCCGCAGACGCGCACGCTTGCGGCGTTCCACCGGGGGCTGAAGCGGTTTTCGACGCGATTTTCGACGGCGGATGCATCGCCGGGCTTGTGCGGGTACACAGGGACACCGGCGAGCTTCTCGGCGTGGCGCGCGCCGAGAGATCCGGCGGAGGGCGGCTGCGTCTTCGTCCCCTCAGGATGTTCGTGGGCTGAAGCTTCGTCATGTGACGCTGGGGATAGGAGGTTCCACGTGAAAGTCGTAAGCGATGTGGCAAGGGTCGACGCCGCGGACGTACCAAGGTCCGTGATCGCCCTGGGGACGTTTGACGGCGTGCATCTCGGGCACCAGGAGATTCTCAGAAGGTGCGTCGCCTACGCGAAGTGTTGCGGGGCACGTGCCGTGGCTTTCACTTTCGAGAGACACCCGCTCCGCGTCATCCGGCCGCAGTCAGCTCCTGCACAGCTCACAGACATCGAGGACAAACTCGCGCTCATCGCGGCGACGGGAATCGAGGTCGCGGTGGTGGCGCGTTTCGACGAGGCCTTCGCCCGCGCGACGCCGGAGGAATTCGTCCGCGAGGTGCTGGTCGATGGCCTGCGGGCCACGAAGGCGGTGGTCGGTTTCAACTACACCTTCGGATGGCGCGCCAGCGGCACCGCGTCCATCCTGGCGGAGCTGGGCAAGAAGCACGGCTTCGACGTGGAGGTCGCGGAGCCCGTCGCGATCGGGGGGGTTCCGGTCGGCAGCACGGAGATCCGGGCGCGTCTCGCGCGGGGGGACGTGGCCGGGGCGTCCGCAATGCTGGGCAGGCCTTTCTCTGTCAAGGGCACGGTGGTTCCGGGGGAAGGGCGCGGGCGGACGATCGGGTATCCCACGGCGAACGTGCAGGTGAACGCGGAACTGGCTGTGCCGGCAAGGGGGGTGTACGCCGTGATCGCGCATGTCCGCGGGAGGGAACTCCGCGCCGTGGCCAACGTGGGGGTGCGGCCGACGTTCGAGGGCAGGGTCCCCGGCATCGAGGTGTTCGCCATGGATTTCACGGGCGACATCTACGGGGAGACTGTGAGGGTGTCCTTCATCAAGAGGCTGCGCGACGAGATCAGGTTCAGCTCCGCGGCCGCCCTCGCGTCCCAGATAGCGGACGACGTCAAGAACGCTGAAAGGGTGTTCGCCGCCGACCGTGCGGGGTATACTGAATGTGGAGAGGACGCGGCCGCGGGACGGGTGAGCAAGATTCCGCCCAGGTGAACGACGGAACCGTCTGGGGCAGGGGGCAAGCAGCCCGGCGGAGCGCGGCGTCGTTTACAACGGATCGGTTGTATGATAGAATTGGTGCGTGGCGGAAGTCCCGATTCCGCCGCAAGAAAGATGAACCCAGCGCTAGGATTCCTCGCTCCTCCGGCGGGTTTCTTGGCGGTGGGGGGATAAGGGTTCAAGGAGGTGGAACGGCGTGGCTCTACCCGCCGGCGAGAAGCAAGCGATCATCGAGAAGTACAGGCTTCACGAGAATGACACAGGCTCCCCAGAGGTGCAGATCGCGATCCTCACTGAGAGGATCAACAGTCTGACGGAGCATCTCAAGGAACACAGGAAGGACCATCACTCGCGACGCGGGCTGCTGAAGATGGTCGGTCAGAGGCGCAATCTCCTCAACTACCTCAAGGAGAAGGATATCGAAAGGTATCGCGCCATCATCGACAGGCTCGGCCTCAGGAAGTAACAGCGATAGCTTGAGGAGGAAAGATTTGTAATGGAACACCACTGCCTGGATATGATTCTGGGCGGGAGGAGACTTTCGCTTGAGGTCGGGAAGGTCGCGAAACAGGCCAACGGATCCGTCCTGGTCCGGTACGGCGACACAGTGGTGCTGGTCACGGCATGCATGTCGAAAGAGCCGCGAGAAGGCATCGACTTCTTCCCGCTTCTGGTGGATTACGAGGAAAGGCTCTACGCCGTGGGCAAGATCCCAGGCGGGTGGATAAAGAGAGAGGGAAGGCCTTCCGAAGTCGCCACCCTCTCGGCCCGCATGATCGACAGGCCGATAAGGCCGCTTTTCCCCGAAGGGTTCAGGCACGACGTGCAGGTGGTGTGCACGGTGTTGTCGGTCGAGCAGGACTGCGAACCCGACGTGACAGCGATGATCGGCGCATCCGCCGCCCTCAGCATCTCCGACATCCCGTTCCGTGGACCCGTCGGCGGAGTGCGAGTCGGAAGGATCGACGGCCAGCTAGTCATCAACCCAACCCTCGAACAGTCCCTCAAGAGCGATCTCTCTCTTGTGGTTGCGGGAACGAAAGACGCCATCCTCATGGTGGAGGCGGGCGCAAGCGAAGTGCCCGAAGACGTGGTCCTGGAGGCCATATCCTTTGGCCACGAGGCCATCCGGGGGATCGTCGAGTTCATCGAGGGACTCGTGGCTGCGTGCGGCAAACCCAAGCGGGAGGTAACGCTATACAGGCCTGACCCCGGCATCGAGGCGAGGGTGAGGGAACGTGCGACCGAGGACCTTCGCGGCGCCCTGAAGAGCGAGGACAAGCTCGCGCGTGAAGAGCGCACAGACGCTGTCAAGGTGACGGTGGTCGAGGAGATGCGGGAGGCCCTCGGCGACGACTTCTCGCTGTACGAGAAGGACGTCACCATGGTCCTTGACAAGATCGTCAAGGAAGAGGTCAGGAAGATGATCCTCCAAGAGGGTTACCGACCCGACGGGCGCAAGGTCGACGAGATCCGGCCCATATCCTGTGAGGTAGGCGTGCTCCCGAGGGTGCACGGTTCGGGCCTTTTCACCCGCGGCCAGACGCAGGTGCTCACCAGCGTGACACTGGGAGCGATCGGGGAAGAACAACTCCTCGACGGTCTGGGCGAGGAAGAAGCCAAGCGCTACATGCACCACTACAACTTCCCGCCGTATAGCGTGGGCGAGGTGCGGCCGATGAGGGGCCCGGGCCGGCGCGAGATAGGGCATGGGGCGCTTGCTGAAAGGGCGCTCGCAGCCATGATCCCTGACGAGGAGACTTTCCCGTACACCATTCGGCTTGTATCGGAGGTACTCGAGTCGAACGGCTCCACGTCGCAGGCCAGTGTGTGCGGGTCAACCCTGGCCCTCATGGACGCCGGCGTTCCCATCAAGCGGCCAGTCGCAGGCATCGCCATGGGGCTTGTCAAGGAAGGTGACAGAGTTGTCGTCCTCTCTGACATCCAGGGGATTGAGGACGCCCTCGGCGACATGGATTTCAAGGTCGCGGGCACGGACCACGGCGTCACGGCCATTCAGATGGACATCAAGATCCCGGGCATAACCAGGGACATCCTCGAGAAAGCCCTTGCTCAGGCCAGGGAAGGAAGGCTTTTCATCCTCGGGAAGATGCTCGAGGTCATACCTGAGCCGCGCAAAGAGCTTTCGCCATACGCTCCGAGGATAATACGGATGACCATCGATCCCGAGAAGATCCGCGACGTCATCGGCCCCGGCGGCAAGATAATAAGGCACATCATCGATGAGACCGGCGCGAAGATCGACATAGAGGATGACGGCAGGGTCTTCATCGCGGCCGTCGACGAAAGCGCTGGCGCGAAGGCCAGGAAGATGATAGAGGATCTCACCGCTGAGGTCGAGGTCGGTAAGGTTTACACGGGCACAGTCACTCGGATAATGAATTTCGGTGCGTTCGTGGAGATCCTGCCCGGCAAGGAAGGCCTCGTGCACATCTCTGAGCTGGCCCACACACGTGTCCCCAGGGTCGAGGACGTCGTCAAAGTGGGTGACACAATCGAGGTCAAGGTCACGGAGATAGACAGGCAGGGCAGGATAAACCTGTCGCGCAAGGACGTGCTCCCGAGGGATAGCGCCGTGGAGGCCGGGCGCCGCCAAGGGATGCCGGCCAGGCCGGAACAACGCGGCGGCTACAGACGCCGGAGGTAGAGGGTGGGCGCCGGATCCGAGGCAGATCAGTGTTTCGCGCGCCCGCCTTTCGGGCGGCGGCGCGGCGGGCCGGACCTGAGGGTCATGAGATCCCATGGCGCCTGATCTTGTAGTAGAGGCTGCGCAAGCCTATTCCGAGGAGCTTCGCCGCCGCCGTCTTGTTGCCGCCAGCCGCCTCGAGAGCGCGCAGGATTGCCCGCCTTTCAGCGCGGTCGACGGTTTCTCGCAGCCTAGGCACGCCTTGGGTGAACCGCTTCTCCCCGGTCGTGGCCTCGTTTTCTGCGTTCACCTGCGTTGTCTGCGGCCCCTGCCGGGACCTCCCCAGGGCAGGCAGATGGCCCGGGAGGATCTCGACCTCGCTGTAGTGCATGCTGATGATGGCGCGGCTGAGGACGTTCTCCAATTCCCTCACGTTGCCAGGCCAGTCATATTCGGTGAGGATGTCGAGGGCTTCCTCGGAAATGCGGCTGACGTTCCGCCCGTAAGCTTGGTTGAACCGGCGTATCAGGCTGTAGCATAAGGGCGGTATGTCCTCGATGCGCTCCCTCAGCGGCGGGATGAAGATGGGGACGACGTTGAGGCGGTAGTACAGGTCTTCCCGCATGCGCCCCTCGCGGACCGCCTTTTCGAGGTCGGTGTTGGTGGCGGCTATGACGCGCACGTCCACCGGTATCGGCCGCGTGTCCCCGACCCGCACGACCTCTCTCTCTTGAAGGACCCGGAGCAACTTCGCTTGCAGCGCGAGGTTTGTCGCTCCCACCTCATCCAAGAAGATCGTCCCGCCGTTCGCCTCCTCGAAGAGCCCTCGCTTACCGCCTCGTCTCGCTCCGGTGAACGCGCCCTCCTCGTAGCCGAAGAGCTCGGACTCGAGGAGCGTATCCACGATGGCGGTGCAGTTCACCCTGATGAACTGGCCGTGCGCCCGGTCGCTCGCGTTGTGGATGGCGTGCGCGAAAAGCTCTTTACCGGTCCCGCTCTCCCCCCGGAGGAGGACGGTCACCGGCGTCGCCGCCACACGTCTGGCTTGTTCGATTGCGCGCGCCATCTTCGGGCTCATCCCGACTATGTCGTCGAAGGTGTACTTGGCCTCGAGCCGCCTGATGAGCCTCTTTGCCCTGTCGAGCTCCTCAGTGAGCCGCCGGATTTCCGAAGTGTCGTGGATCACGGCGACGCTCCCCCTGAGCTCGTCATCGACGATGAGCGGCGCGGCGTGGACTATGACCTCCTTTTTCCTCGGGCCCACCTTCATGCGGGCCCCCCGCACGGGGAGGCGCGTGCGAAGCACTCTCATGTGCATGCTCTCGCCTTCGGCGATGTCGGTGGTCGCGGGCTTGCCGATGACATCCTCTTCGGTGAGGCCCGTCAGTCTCGTGTACGCGGGGTTTATGAGGAGTCCATTGCCGTTCTCGTCCACGACCGAGATGGCGTCCTGAGTGGAGTTGATGATGGCTTCAAGAAGGCCCTGGATCTGGCGGAGGTTGGTGATCTCCTCCGCGAGGGCGATCACTTCACTGATGTCCCTAAAGACCGCGACGGCCCCGATGACGTTGCCTTCGGTGTCCCGCACCGGCACGCGGTTGGTGATGATCTTCACACCGCCCAAGACCTGCTGCTGGTTGAGTTCGGCCTGACCGCTCTCGAGCACGATGTGGAGCCGGGTGTTCGGGATCACCTCCTGCGCCCGCTTGCCTATCATATCGTCCGGGTCGAGCCCGGTGATACGGGCGGCAGCGGCGTTGAAGATGGTGATGAGCCCGTCGCGGTCCACGGCGATCATGCCGTCGTGGGTGGAGTTCAGGATTACCTCCAGTTCTCTGTTGGAAAGACGGAACCTTTCAGGTCGCGCCATCTAATCCCTTCCTCGACTGGTGAGATGAGAAACCGGGGGCACTCCCGCACTGCCGTCCGTTCAGTACGTGTAGAACCCCTTTCCAGCCTTCTTGCCCAGGTGGCCCGCGTCCACCATGCGGCGGAGCAGCGGGCAGGGCCTGTACTTGGGGTCTTTGAAGCCCTCGTAGAGGACCTCCATGATGTACAAACAGGTGTCGACCCCGATGAGGTCGGCAAGGGCGAGCGGGCCCATGGGGTGGTTCATACCGAGCCTCATCACGGTGTCGATGTCTTCGCGGGAGGCGACGCCCTCCATGAGGCAATATGCCGCCTCATTGATCATCGGGATGAGCAGTCTGTTTGCGACGAACCCGGGGTAGTCGGAAACCGCCACCGGGACCTTGCCCATCCTCTCGGCAAGCTCCCAGGCGACCTTGCGAGTTTCGTCCGAAGTGGCCTCGCCTGATATTATCTCCACCAGCTTCATGGCAGGGACGGGGTTCATGAAGTGCATGCCGATGACCTTTTCGGGCCGTCCGGTGGCTGCCGCGAGCCGTGTGATGGAGATGGAGGACGTATTGGAGGCGATTATGGCGTCCGGCGCGAGCAGGACGTCTATCTTTCGGAAGACGTCTTTCTTGACGTCAACTCTCTCAACCACTGCCTCTATCGCCATGTCTGCGTCGGACGCGAGGGACAGGTCCGCCCCGGTGCGGATCCTAGCGAGCACGACGTCCTTCTCTTGCGGCGCCATCTTGCCTTTCTCAATGGCGCGGGCAAGCCCCTTGTCCACGGCGGCGAGGCCCTTTCTCGCAAGATCCTCCGAGACATCCAGCAGCGTCACGGAAAGACCGGCCGTCGCCGCCACCTGCGCTATCCCTGTCCCCATCTGCCCCGCGCCCACAATCGCCAGCTTGGAGATGCCCATCGGCAGGCCTCCTTTCTTTCAATCCTGTTCCGCTTCACGGCGCGCGTCAGCTCTCGCACAGCTCCACGACGGTCGCTTCGCCCTGGGCCCCGCCGCTGCATATGGTCGCAAGCCCGAACTGGACCGCCCGCCTCCGCATTTCGAAGACGAGCGTCATGAGGATCCTCGCTCCGCTCGCGCCGATGGGATGGCCGAGGGCGATGGCCCCCCCGTTCACGTTGATTCTCTCCTCGTCCCAGCCGCCCAGCTTCATGCTGATGAGGGCGACGGCGGCGAAGGCTTCGTTCACCTCGATGAGCCCGATGTCGCTTATGGAGAGACCCGCCTTTTCGAGCGCCGCCTGTGCGGCCAGCGCGGGCACTTCCGGCATGTCCGGAGGCTCAACCGACGCGACCCCGTGCGAGACGATCCTGGCGAGCGGCTTCACGCCGAGAGCGCGGGCCTTCGCCTCCTCCATGACGACGAGCGCTCCCGCGCCGTCGTTGAGGCCCGGTGCGTTGCCCGCGGTGATGGTGCCGTCGGCGGTAAAAGCCGGGCGAAGCCGCGCGAGTCTCTCGAGGGACGTGTCGGGTCGCGGAGCTTCGTCGGTGTCGAAGATGAGAGGCGGCCCGTCTTTCTGGGGGATCTCCACCGGGACGACCTCCTCTCGAAGGCGGCCTTCGCGGATCGCGGCAAGGGCCCGCTGGTGGCTGCGCAACGCCCACCTATCCTGTTCCTCGCGGGAGACCCCGTGCTTCTTCGCGGCCGCGTCGCCCAGCGCGCCCATGTGTATGTCACCGAATGGGCACCATAACCCGTCCTTGATGACTCCATCGATGAGTGCGCCGTGGCCGAGTCGCAAACCTCCCCATCTGGCCTTGTCCATGAGGTAAGGGGCCTGGCTCATGCTTTCCATGCCGCCCGCGACGACCACATGCGCCTCGCCCGCGCGGATCATCATGTCAGCGATGTTCACGGCGCGGAGGCCCGAGGCGCACACCTTGTTGATGGTGTCTGACGGCACCGTCACGGGGAGACCTGCCGCGATCCCTGCCTGCCTCGACGGGACCTGTCCCGCGCCCGCCTGCACCACCATGCCCATGAGGAGATAATCTACATCATCGGGCTTGATGGCGGCCTGCTCCACTGCCGCGCGGATCGCAATCGCGCCGAGCTGGGTCGCCTTCATGTCACGAAGGGTCCGGCCGAAACTGCCGAACGGAGTCCTAGCTGCGCCAACCAGCACCGACGAACGCGGAGAGACCTTCGCACTGGCCACAATCGCTCACCTCTCCTTGTCTCCCCTGGTTTTTCTGAGAAGGGCGGACGCGAAGACCAGCCTTGTCATGTCGATGGTACCATCCCACGTCTTTGCGACCTCGGCATCGCGTGCGCCGTTCGCCGTTCCACTCTCGCGTGTACCCACAGCCACCGTGGGTTTGTGTGGCCTTGACGGCGACGCCCATCGCGGCCGCGGACGCGAAGAGACCTCGCGCCGCCGCCTCTTGCTTCGTCGCGTGGCGGAAGCCCGCGCTCGTCCCCCTGGTCCGCAGGGCGCACGCTGATGAGGCAAGTAAATCTTTCTTCATGTCGGACCGGATCCCTTCAGAAGCCCGTCGCCCGGTCGCAAACTTTATGCAAGGATTTGCACACACCTTTGTGAGGACACTGCACGTGATTGCACAGCCATAGACATCGCCGCGCTCGGAGTCAGCAAAGCTCGCGTGCTGGCGGGACAGCGGCGTCTCGGATGGGTGGCACGATACTTGCTAGGTACCCCAACGGGGCGTTGGCGCGCCGACCGACGCAGGACGGAGGCGCGCAAGAACCTTGGGCTCGTGCCGGCTGCGCGGCGGCGCGCTGGAAACCTGGCAGACATCCCCAGGTCTGCAGCGGGAGACGAACCGAGGTGGAAACGTTGCAGGTGCTCGTGATCAATCCCGGCTCGACCGCGACCAGGATCGCCCTGTACACACCCTCGGGCCCCCTCTTTGAACGGAAGCTCGCCCACGACCACAAGGCTGCCGTGTTGTTTCCCAGCATCATGGACCAGTTTGAATACAGGCTCTCGGAGATCATGAAGGCTCTCGAAGAGGCGAAGGTGGAGCCCGCCCGTGTCGTTGCGGTTGTGGCGCGAGGCGGTCTCCTGCGTCCTGTCTGCGGCGGCACATACCTCGTCAACGAAAGGATGCTAGAGGACCTGCGCAATCAGGTGCAGGGGCCGCACGCTTCCAACCTCGGAGGCCTCATCGGACGGGCAATAGCGGACAGATGGGGTGTGCCGGCCTTTGTGGTGGATCCTGTGTCATGCGACGAGTTCGAGCCTTTTGCAAGAGTGTCAGGTCTTCCGGAGTTGCCCAGGCGCAGCTTGAGCCATGCGCTGAACATCAAGGCGGCCTTGAGGCGGGCTTCTCGAGACATGGGAGTGGACCCGGAGTCCGCGAACTACGTCGTCGCTCACCTCGGCGGAGGCATATCCGTGGCTGCGTGCCGTGGGGGACGCATTGTCGACGTGAACAACGCCAACGAACAGGGGCCGTTCAGTCCGGAGCGGGCGGGTGGGGTGCCCACGGCGTGCCTTGTGCGTCTCGCCTTCTCAGGCAGGTACACAAAGGAAGAGCTGACCAAGAAGTTGGTCGGACGCGGCGGCCTCGTGGCCTACCTGGGCACGTCCGACGCGGTCGAGGTGGAGAGGAGAATATCGCACGGGGACGTGCACGCCCGCCTTGTGTACGAGGCAATGGCTTATCAGGTGGCCAAGGAGATCGGGGCGATGGCCTGCGTGCTCCGGGGCGACGTGCGGGCCATCCTGATAACGGGCGGCCTTGCACATGCGGGGCGTTTCGTGGACATGGTTCGCAGCAGGGTCGAGTTCATAGCTGAAGTCAAGGTCTATCCGGGTGAGGAGGAGATGGAGGCCCTCGCGATGGGGGCCTTCAGAGTCCTCCGGGGGGAGGAAGAGGCGAAAGTCTATGAATGACGGAGTGAAGGGAGGACGCGCGACGGGGATGGTGAGAAGCCTGGAAGACCTGGTGAACATGGCGCGGGACGTTGGCCCGAAAACGTGCGCGGTGGTGGCGGCCGCCGATCCTGAGGTGCTTGTCGCCGCGGACGAGGCAGCGCGGCGGGGGATCGCCAGGTGCGTGCTCATCGGCGACCCCGTCGCGATAGGGAAAGCCGCCTCCGAGGTCGGCCTGGACCTCTCGGGGTACGATGTCGTGGACGAGAGGGACGCCGCCGCAGCCGCGCGCAGAGGCGTGGCCTTGGCGAGCTCAGGGAAAGCGGACCTCATAATGAAAGGACTTGTGGGCACGGCTGACGTGCTTCGGGCGGTGCTCGACAAGGAGATAGGCCTCCGCACAGGGCGGCTGCTCTCGCACCTGTCGGTGTTCGAGGTGCCGGTGCTCGAGCGCCTCCTCATATTCAGTGACGGGGCGATGAACATAGCGCCCGGCCTGGCGGAAAAAGCCCAGATCGTGCAAAACGCCATAGACGTGGCGCGGGCACTCGGGATCCCGGAACCGCGCGTCGCCGTCCTCGCGGCTGTCGAGACTGTCAACCCTGACATGCCCGCGACCATTGACGCGGCGTGTCTCGCGAAGATGGCGGAACGCGGGCAGATCAAGGGGGGCATCGTGGACGGGCCGCTCGCGCTCGACAACGCCATATCGTCCACAGCCGCCACTCACAAGGGGATCTCGAGCCCCGTGGCCGGGCGTGCCGACATTCTCATAGTACCCGACATCGAAGCGGGAAACGTGTTCTACAAAACCCTGGTCTACCTGGCGGGCGGGTGCGCCGCCAGCGTTGTGGTGGGTGCGAAGGCGCCCGTGGTGATTACGTCGAGGTCGGACTCGCACACGGCGAAGGTGTATTCGCTCGCGCTTGGGGTGCTTCTGTCAAAGTGAACCACTCCGGACTCGACGCCCGGGGCTTTTGGCGCTACCCAGAAGCGGACCTCACGGAAGACGTGGCCAAACGTGGGGGCCGAGGCGCAAGGCGGGTGTGCCGCGTATCCGGGCTGGGGCCTGGAGGAATACGGCCATGACAAAGGAGGAGGTCCGGAATTGAAGCTCTTTGAAGAGATGGGGCGCTATGGGTTCGAGCAGGTGGTTTTCGCGAACGACGAGGCGTCGGGGCTGCGGGCCATCATAGTCATCCACGACACTACGCTCGGCCCCGCCCTCGGCGGGTGCAGGATGTGGCCATATGCGTCTGAGGAGGAGGCCATAGTCGACGCTCTGAGGCTCGCCCGCGGTATGACGTACAAGAACGCCGCTGCCGGCCTCGATTTCGGTGGGGGCAAGTCCGTCATCATGGGCGACCCGCGCAAGGACAAGTCTGAGGCGCTCTTCCGCGCGTTCGGGAGGTTTGTCGACACCCTCGGCGGCCGGTATCTCACGGCGGAGGATGTCGGCGTGAGCGTGGAAGACATGGAGATCGTCCACGCCGAGACAGACCACGTGTTGGGCCTCTCGGCGGCGACCGGCTCGAGCGGCGATCCCTCTCCTGTGACTGCGTTCGGGGTCGTGCGCGGCATGAAGGCGTGCGCGATGGAGGTCTTCGGGAGCGACTCCCTGAGGGACAAGACAGTCGTGGTCCAGGGTGCGGGCCATGTGGGCTACAACGTGGTGAGATACCTCACCGAAGAAGGCGCGAAGGTGTATGTCACCGACATCTATGAGGACCGTGCCAACCAGGCGGCCCGGGACTTTGGGGCCAAACAGATCGCTCCGGGCGAAGTGTTCGACGTCACGTGCGACGTGTTCTGCCCGTGCGCCCTGGGCGCGGTCATAAACGACGAGACCCTTCCGAAACTGAAGTGCAAGATCGTGGCGGGGGCCGCAAACAACCAACTCAAAGAGGAGCGGCACGGCGACGCCCTGGCAGACATGGGAATACTCTACGCCCCGGATTACATCATCAACGCGGGAGGAGTCATAAACGTCGCTGACGAATTCTACGGTTACAACAGGGAGAGAGCGCTTCGCAAGGCGGCGGGCATCTACGAGAACGTGCTCAAGGTCATCGAGATAGCGAAGAGGGAGAAGATACCGACCTACAAAGCGGCGGCCCGGCTCGCCGAGGAAAGGATAGAGAAACTAGGGAAGATTCGCAAGGTGTACGTGCCGGCGTAAGGCGGCCGACGTGAGAGAAGGCCGGGGAACGCGCGACCGCAGCCTGTGACGGGCCCACGGGTTCAGTTCAGGACCCCACAGAGGGGACAAACCTGCGAGAAGAGGGGGCCTGCGGAGGCCGCGGGCGCTCCATGGCGCTCTCAGGGCCTGTCCGGCGAACACGCGACGAAGAGGGGACGCAGTCTATGGCTTACACAGAGAGCGTTGCGCCTAAGCCCCAGTCGAGCCAGGGCCGTGGTTTCCGGATCCTGGTGATCAATCCGGGATCCACCTCGACCAAGATCGCTGTATACGTCGACAACCGTGTCGTCTTCCAGGAGACCGTCTCTCATGACAGTGCCGAGCTGGCGAGGCTCGGCGGCGTGCGCGGGCAGTATCAGTTGAGGCTCGACGCCATCCTCGAGGCTCTCAAGAGACATGGAGAGTCCGTGAACGGATTTGACGCGGTCGCGGGGCGCGGAGGTCTCCTCAAGCCCGTGGAGAGCGGAGTGTACGAGGTAAACGACGAGATGGTGCGCGACCTCATCGGCACGGGGTCGGTGCCCCACGCATCGAACCTCGGCGCGCCCCTGGCTCGGGAGATCGCGGCTCGCGTGGGGGTGCGGGCGTTCATCGCCGACCCCATCGTCGTCGACGAACTGTGGGACGTCGCAAGGCTTTCAGGGCTTCCCGAGATTCCGCGGCGAACCATTTTCCACGCCCTCAATCACAAGGCCGTCGCGAGGCAGGCGGCGAGGGATATGGGCATGCGGTACGAAGACCTGAACCTCGTCGTGGCGCATCTGGGTGGCGGCATCACCGTGGGCGCCCATCTCAAGGGGCGGGTGGTCGACGTGAGCAACGGTCTCGACGGTGAGGGCCCGTTCACTCCGGAACGGGCCGGCGCCCTTCCCACCCTCGGCGTGGTGGACCTTTGTTTTTCCGGCAAGTACAGCGAAGACGAAGTCATGAAGAAGCTGGTCGGCGGCGGGGGCCTCGTGGCGTACCTTGGAACCAGCGACGCGGCGGAGGTGGAGAGGCGTATCGACGCAGGCGACGAGCGCGCGGGATTCGTATACGAGGCCATGGCCTATCAGGTAGCCAAGGAGATAGGGGCATACGCCACGGTGCTTTCCGGGGACGTCGATGCCATAATCCTCACGGGAGGGCTCGCCCATTCGCGCCGCCTGGTGGATTGGATACGGGACAGGGTGAGCTTCATAGCTCCGGTCATGGTGTACCCTGGCGAAAACGAGATGCAGGCGCTCGCCGAAGCCTGCCTCCGCGTCCTGCGTGGCGAGGAGGAGGCCAAGGCGTACAGGTAGGAGGTTTGGCAAGATGCCGAAGGTCGTGTTCAACGAGGAACGGTGCAAGGGGTGCGAGCTGTGCGTGACCTTCTGTCCGAGGAAAGTGCTGACAATGGCTGAGCACTTCAACAGCAAGGGGTTTCATCCGGCCACGATGATGGATGAGGAACGGTGCAACTCCTGCACCGCTTGCGCCCGGATGTGCCCTGAAGTGGCCATCGAAGTCTACAGATAGGGAGGGAGGGCGCGCATGGCTGAGAGAGTCTTGATGAAAGGGAACGAGGCGGTGGCCGAGGCTGCCATAATGGCGGGATGCAGGTGCTTCTTCGGGTACCCCATAACCCCCCAGAACGAGATACCTGAGTACATGTCGAGGCGTATGCCAGAGGTGGGAGGGGTGTTCCTGCAGGCGGAGAGCGAGGTCGCCGGGAGCAACATGGTGTACGGGGCCGCGTGCGCGGGAGCGCGGGTCATGACGACCTCGTCGAGCCCGGGGATCAGCCTCATGCAGGAAGCCATCTCGTACATGGCCGGTGCCGAGCTTCCGTGCGTTATCGTGAACATCGTGCGCGGCGGCCCGGGCCTCGGGGGGATACAGGGAGCGCAATCCGACTACTTCCAGGCGACTAAGGGTGGCGGCCACGGCGACTACCGCCTCTTGGTACTCGGCCCCTCCACGGTGCAGGAGCTCGTGGACCTCACGATGGAGGCGTTCGACCTTGCCGAGCTGTATCGGAACCCCGTCATGCTCCTCGGTGACGCGATCCTCGGCCAGATGATGGAGCCTGTAGAGATGCGCGAGCGGCCGCCGAGAGCGGACCTTCCGCCGAAGACCTGGGCCACCACCGGCGCGGTGGGACGGCGGAAGAACATCATAACATCCTTGTACCTCGACCCCGCGAAGCTGGAGAAGCACAACCTGCGTCTCGCGGAGAAGTACAGGCGCATGGCCGCGGAGCAGGTACGTTATGACACGCACATGACGGAGGACGCTGACGTGGTGCTCGTGGCGTATGGCACGACCGCCCGTATCGCCCGTGCTGCGCTCGAAAGGGCCAGGGAACGCGGCTTGCGGGTCGGCCTGTTCAGGCCGATAAGCTTGTGGCCGTTCCCGTACGAGGCGCTTGCGGCCGCGGCGGCGGGCTCTTCGCACGTGCTGGTGGTGGAAATGAGCCTCGGCCAAATGGTGGAAGACGTGAGGCTGGCTTGCGGTGATACGAAGCCTGTGCACTTCTACGGGAGGACCGGAGGCATGAGCCCCTCGCCCAGGGAGATACTGGACGAGATCGTGAAGATCGTGGAAAAGGGGGCGTGAGGAATGCAGAAGGTATTCGGGCGGCCTGAGGCGCTGGCGGACGTGCCTACCCATTACTGCCCGGGGTGCACCCACGGAATCATTCACCGGCTCATCGCCGAGGTCATCGACGAGCTTGGGGTGCGCGAGCGCACCGTGGGAATCTCGCCGGTGGGATGCGCGGTGCTCGCCTATGACTACTTTAATTGCGATTTCGTTGAGGCCTCCCACGGGAGGGCGCCGGCAGTGGCGACAGGAATCAAGCGTGCGTCGCCGAACACGGTGGTGTTCACCTATCAGGGGGACGGCGACCTAGCTTCCATCGGAGCCGGCGAGATAGTGCACGCGGCTTCGAGGGGAGAGAAGATCACGGTCATCTTCGTGAACAACGCCATATACGGCATGACCGGCGGCCAGATGGCCCCCACGACTCTCCCCGGCCAGAAGACGACTACGTCTCCAAGAGGACGGGATACTGACGTGGCCGGCCATCCGATAAGAGTCTGCGAACTCTTGTCGTCGCTGTCAGGAGCCGCTTACATCGCGAGGGTCTCCGTGACGAATCCCGCCAACGTCGCCAAGGCCAGGCGCGCCGTGAAGAAGGCGTTCGAGACGCAGCTCGAGGGAAAGGGCTTCAGCCTGGTGGAGTTCTTGTCCACGTGCCCCACGAACTGGGGTCTGTCCCCCGTCGAAGCCCTCAAGTGGGTGGACGACAAGATGGCCGTGTACTACCCACTCGGGGAATACACCAGGGTTCCGGAGGTGGGCTAAGCATGCACGAGGAGGTCATCTTCGCGGGATTCGGCGGGCAGGGCGTGCTCCTCATGGGGCAGCTGGTCACCTACGCAGGCATGATGGAGGGCCGCAACGTGACCTGGATGCCGTCGTACGGCCCGGAGATGCGCGGCGGCACCGCAAACTGCGGTGTGGTCGTGTCTGAAAGGGAGATCGCTTCGCCGCTCGTGAACGAGCCCACGAGCGTGGTTGCGATGAATAGGCCGTCTCTTGAGAAGTTCCAGGGGATGGTGAGGCCCGGCGGGCTTGTCATCTACAACAGCTCTCTCGTGGATATCAAGCCGACGAGAAACGACGTCAGGGTACTGGCCGTGCCGGCGAACGAGATCGCCGATGAGATCGGCGACACGAGAGTCGCGAACATGGTCGCTCTCGGGGCGTACCTCGCCGCCACCGGCGTTGTGAGCGTGGAAACGGTGCTTGGAGCGATGAAGAAGGTCCTCCCTGAGCGCCGCCACGGGCTCATCCCCCTCAACCAGCAGGCCATCGCGCGGGGCATGGATATCGCGGCGGCGTCGCTCAAGGCGGGGTGAGGCGCGGGCGTTCGCGGGCGTTATTGGGGCCTTATTAGGGCGGGGTTCCTCTCGAGGGGAGCGTCGATGCCTACGTGGCCACCGATGCTCTCTTCTTTCTTGCCTTCTATGAGGATCTGCACCCTTGCGATTCCCGGGAACTCCGTAAGGGTGTTCACGATGGACCAAGCCAGGAGCTCCTCCGTGCGGCTGCCGCCGGGGAATCTCGTGCGGATCTCACTCGAGAAGTCGGCGGTGGCGAGATCGCCGCTCGTGCTTACGCCGAGCACCCTGGTTCCTTCCGGGATGAGCCTCTCGAGGCCAGTTTCAGGCGCGGGCCCCTTCGTCAAGAGCTCGAGCGCTCCCCGCATGGCGTCGGTTCCCGAGGGGACCGCCGCCTTCACGGGCACGAGGTACGCATCGGTGAGCGTGGTGCGGCCGTAGTACACGGTGACCTCGGTGGCAGGGCGCGTGGGGACGGCGGCCTTCATCTCAGAGATGCGCTTCGAAAGCGCCGAGAGGTCGGCGAAGGCGCGGTCGAGGTCTTTCTCGACGCGCGCGAGGTCGCGGGCAAGTCTCATGGATGCGCCCACGGACCAGCCCGCGAGCGCAAGGGCGATGAAGATAGCAACCCAGAACTGCCACCTGCTCACGCTGATTCCTCCCAAATGAGGGTGCTCTGCTTGTCGCCGTTCGGCAGCGTCCGCCGAGGAGCCCGTGCCGCACTCGATGACGCCCCCGGGCGGGGCATGCCTCACCGGTGCCCCGACCATCCGGCCGGCGGCGCCAGCGTGACGCCTCGCGGGCACACATCCGCGGCACATCTGGCGAGCCGGGAGGGGGGACGTTCCTACGCTCCGACATAGTCACCATAGAGTATGCTGCCCCCGGTGCGGGGAACATATTCTAGTGCGGAATACGACAGAAAGCCGTACATCCCTGCAAGGAGGAACCGTGGCGGCGCGGTGATGATAAGGGCAAGGGTTGGTGTGGTGAAGTCGGTGGCGCCTTTTGGCCCAGGGGTGGTGAAGGCCGACGTCGAGTGCGAGGGCGAGGCGGCTGAAGCGTTGTGTTACGAGGGACTGACCGGCCCGTGCGCGCCGGGCGACGAGGTCGTTCTCAACACTACCGCGGTCGAGCTCGGCCTAGGTACCGGGGGCCATCACTTAGTCATGTGGGTGGCCGGGAGGGATCGCCTCGACCTCGACACAGAGCCCGGAGCGGGCCATATAATGAAGGTGCGGTACACACCGGTACAGGTCAGATGCCTGGCCGTGGAGGAGGAGGCGAGCCCCCACCGTCAGGCGGTGGAGGCCTTTTCATCGCTGGAAGGCGCTCCCGTCGTGGCCTGCGAACTCCACAGCATGATAGCACCGGTCGCGGCGGGCATAAAGGAAACCGCCGGTGACGCGGCTCGGGTCGTGTACGTGATGACAGACGGCGGAGCCCTGCCCCTCGCGTACAGCAGGCTCGTGCCGGAGCTGCGCGAAAAGGGACTCATCGACTTGGTGATCACGTGCGGCCACGCGTTCGGCGGCGACCTCGAGGCGGTGAGCCTCTACTCGGCCCTCGCCGCTGCGCGGACGTGCGCTCAGGGTGATGCCGTCATCGTGTCGATGGGCCCCGGGCAGGCGGGGACCGGCACGAAGTACGGGTTCTCCGGGATCCAGCAAGGAGAAGCGGCCAACGCGGCGTATTCCCTGGGAGGGACGCCGGTCGTCGCGCCGAGGGTGAGCTTCTCTGACGCGCGCGCGAGACACTACGGTGTGAGCCATCACACTCTCACAATCCTATCCAACGTGGCGCTGGCAAGGTGTCTCGTGGTCATGCCGGAGCTGGGCGGAGATGAATGGCGCCGGCTGAGGCTTCAGCTTGCCCGGGAAGGTATAGACCGGCGCCACGTCGTCCTGGTCGAAGACGGGCGTCCGGCCGTGGAGAGGCTCAAGCGCGAGGGCGTCCGTGTCAGGACGATGGGGCGGGGCCCGGACGAGGACCCCACCTTCTTCCTGGCGGCGGGTGCGGCGGGCGTGCTGGCGGGCAAGATCGCGTGCGCAACCCGGCGTGCGGGGCCCTAAGTGGGGGTGCAGAGATGCTTCCGACTATTGGCAGGGGTTGCCGGTGATTGCACGAGGGGTGTCGAAATCCGGCCACCGGCCTGACGGGCCGGATTCTGACGAAGCGCGCGCCGCTTGGGGCGCCGTCCCCGAGTGCAACACCGGCAACCCGGCAACTACTGGCAATGGGGCAAGGACTAACGCACCCTCACTCAGAGCCGGGACGTCGGAACGAGGAGAAAGGGAGGAGAGTCGCCGCAAGGGTGCAGCCTCACAGCGGGGACGACTTGCGGCAGAGCGAGATGGGCTACGCGTATTTTCCCGGATGCACGCTTCGGGCAAAGGCCAAGGGCTTCGAGTCGTCAGCCCTCG
>JBLNDA010000105.1:0-5099 GCA_050261175.1 Clostridia bacterium | reverse complement strand
AATAACATCCTCTCGCCCGCGCACGGCAAGCCCATCGCCACTCCCGGGCAGGACTTGGTTCTTGGCTGTTACTACCTGACCCTGGAACAGCAAGGAGCGAAGGGCGAGGGAAAGATCTTCGGCAGCCCCGACGAAGCGATGATGGCCTACAGTGAGGGTGCCGTGTCATTACACGCGCGCATCGCCGTGAGGATGCCCGTGGGGAAGAACGTCCTCGGGATGAGCACGGAAGACAAGAAGAGGAGACTCCTCGTCACCACCGTCGGCAAGCTCATCTTCAACACGATATTCCCTGACGACTTCCCGTACATCAACAACGCCGTGGAGAACGCCGTGGACGAGACGGTGTTCACCGGCACTCTCATCGACGCGCGCGGCGGCAAGCCCGTTCCCGAACAGATACGGGAGTCCACGACGGGACGGCCGACGAGCAAGGGGTTCCTCGCGCACCTCGTGGCGATGTGCCAGCGCAAGTATGGGAACACGAGGACGGCCGAGATCCTTGACAACCTGAAGCGCATCGGCTACAGATATGCGACTCAGTCCGGGACGACCGTGGGTATCGAGGACATCAACATACCCCCTGAGAAGCAGGACGTCATCCGGGAGACTGAAAAGAAGATCGAAGCCATCGAGCAGCAGCACAAGCGCGGGCTCATCACCAGCGACGAGCGCTACCAGCTGGTGATAGACCGCTGGACCGAGGCCAGGGAGAGGGTCCAGGAAGCCATGCTGGCTCACCTCGACAAGTTCAACCCGGTGTACATGATGGCCACCTCCGGGGCCCGGGGCAACATCTCGCAGCTCAGCCAGCTCGCCGGGATGAGGGGCCTTGTGGCAGACCCGTCGGGGCGGACCATCGACTTCCCGATCAAGGCCAACTTCCGCGAGGGCCTCACAGTGCTCGAGTACTTCAGCTCGACCCACGGCACGCGCAAGGGTCTTGCGGATACGGCGCTTCGGACCGCTGACTCGGGCTACCTCACGAGACGCCTGGTGGACGTGGCTCAGGACGTCATCGTCCGCGAGGAAGACTGCGGCACCGATGACGGCGTGTTGGTGGGCGCCATCCGGCAGGGCGACGACATCGTCGAGACGCTGCGCGAGCGCGCGGTCGGACGCGTCGCCGCCGAGGACATCATCGATCCCAAGACCGGCGAGGTGCTCGTGAGAGCCGGGGAGGAAATCCTCGAGGAGCACGCCAAGGCGATAGAGCTCATGGGCATCGAGGAGGTCAAAGTGCGTTCGCCGCTCACGTGCCGCACGAGGTACGGGGTGTGCGTCAAGTGCTACGGGCGCAACCTTGCGACCGGAAGGATGGTGGAGGTGGGCGAGGCCGTAGGCATAATCGCCGCCCAGTCCATCGGCGAGCCAGGCACGCAGCTCACCATGAGGACGTTCCACACCGGTGGCGTGGCCGGCGACGACATCACCCACGGCCTGCCGAGGGTGGAGGAGCTCTTTGAGGCGCGCAAGCCCAAAGGCCAGGCGATCATCAGTGAGGTCGACGGCGTGGTGCGCATCACCGAGGCCAAAGGTACGCGCAAGGTCATCGTCCGCACCGACCAGGGAGATGAGAAGGTCTATACTGTGCCCTACGGCGCGAGGCTGGAGGTCAAGGAGGGCGACAGAATCGGCGCCGGGGACCAGATCACCGAAGGCTCGTTGAACCCCCACGACATTCTGAGGGTGAAGGGGGTCCGGGCCGTGCAGAACTATCTCGTGCGCCAAGTGCAGGACGTGTATAGGTCCCAAGGCGTCGAGATCAACGACAAGCACATAGAGGTGGTCATCCGCCAGATGCTTCGAAAAGTGCGGGTGGATGACCCGGGCGACACCGACCTCCTCATGGGCGGGCTCGTGGACATGTTCGATTTCGAGGACGAGAACAGACGGGTGGTCGAAGCGGGCGGGCGGCCTGCGACAGCACGACCCGTCATCCTCGGCATAACGAAGGCGTCCCTCGCCACCGACAGCTTCCTTTCGGCGGCGTCGTTCCAGGAGACGACGCGCGTGCTCACCGAGGCGTCCATCAAGGGGCGGACCGACCCGCTTATCGGGCTGAAGGAGAACGTCATCATCGGAAAGCTGATCCCGGCCGGAACAGGCATGACGCGCTACCGCGGCGTCAAGCTCGTGCTGCCTGAGGAGGCCCACGAAGAGCAGGAGAAGGCGGTTGAGGCGGAAGGTGAGGCGCAACCCGCTGAGGAGGCCCCTCAGGCCCCGGCCGAGGTTGCAGCCTCCGACAAGGACGGCGAAGTGAAGGAGGGCGACGAGGCGGAGCGGGCTGAGAGCGAGCCGGGGCTTCTCGAAGATGTGTTCGACGCGGGCGGGCCGACTCTGGAGTCAGTAGGCACTGCGCCCGGGGCGACGAGCCGCGCCATGGGCGAGCTTTCGCAGGCTGAAGCGGACGTCGAGAGCGAAGATGAGGCCGGTCCGGAGGAATCGTGAGGACCTGACGTGAAGGCGCGAACAATGCCGGCAGGGCGAGGTTCGACGGAATGCCCACGGGCAAGGCCCGAAGTGTTCTTGACACGGTTGTGGGTCGATGCTAAAATGTGAACGTGTGCAAAGAAGCCATGTCCTCGGGTGTCTTGGGTCTAGGAGAGGGGCTCCAAGGAGGAAAGAAGACGCAAGATGTCCCACGATGAGTTGAAGATGGCGAAGCGTAAGGCTGTAGGCACGAAGCAAACCATCAAGGCTCTCGAAAGGGGAGAAGCAAGAGTCATCTACCTGGCCAGGGATGCTGAGGAACGAGTCATAAGAAACGTAATAGAGTTGTGCAAGGCGAATGGTGTCAAGGTCGTCCACGTAGATACCATGGCGCAACTCGGGAAAGCATGCGGTATAGAAGTAGGTGCGGCTTCGGCCGCAATCCTGGTGGATTAGAGCCGGGGTTCAAAGGACCGGAGGAGACGATCCTGCATGCCCCTTGCACCCTAAGGTGGAAGGGGCATGTTGTGTGTGTGAAGGACTCAAGGGAAGGAGGTGCCAGGTCGCATGCCAACCATCAACCAGCTAGTGCGCAGAGGCCGCGAAAGAGTGGCGGAAAAGTCATCCGCGCCCGCTCTCAGGTGGCACTACAACTCTTTCACCAGGCGGTCGGAGTTCACGGCGAAGGGATCTCCCCAAAAGAGGGGAGTGTGCACCGTCGTGAGGACTACCACGCCCAAGAAGCCCAATTCCGCGTTGCGCAAGATCGCGAGGGTACGGCTCACCAACCAGCTCGAGGTGACGGCGTACGTTCCGGGGATAGGCCACAACCTCCAGGAGCACTCTGTGGTGCTCATCAGGGGCGGCAGGGTGAAGGATCTCCCTGGAGTCCGTTACCACATCGTCCGGGGGACTCTCGATGCAGCCGGGGTGGCCAACCGAAAGCAAGGGCGTTCGAAGTACGGAGCCAAGCGCCCCAAGTCGTAGAGCGGCGCCCGGGGCGGTCTTGAGACCAACCCGTATGGCACAATGCGCGCTTATCTGGCCTGGCGATCACCGGCATAGGTCGGTCAGGCTATTCGGATACTAAAAGGAATGCTTCTTTGGAAAGGAGGGGTGCGGATGCCCAGGAGGGGCGGAGTGGTACAGCGTGAGCCTGTGCCAGATCCGGTGTTTCAAAACGTCCTCGCGGCCCAGATGATCAACAAGCTGCTCTTGAAGGGCAAGAAAGGCGTTGCAGAGTCCATTTTCTACGGAGCGATGGACATCGTCCGGGAGAAGACCGGTAAGGAGCCGGTCGAGGTTTTCGAGCGAGCGGTCAAGAACGTCATGCCCGTGCTCGAAGTGAGGCCCCGGAGGGTCGGCGGCTCGACCTATCAGGTGCCGGTCGAGGTGCGCCCCGAGAGGCGTACCGCGCTTGCGCTGCGGTGGCTGGTGCAGAACGCGCGAGCGAGGGCTGA
The DNA here is from genome assembly GCA_050261175.1 of Clostridia bacterium. GTDB lineage: Bacteria > Bacillota > SHA-98 > UBA4971 > UBA4971 > UBA6256. Next base: position 1,206 of record JBLNDA010000105.1, on the reverse strand, counting down.
GAGGAGCATGGCTGAGAAGCTCGCGGCGGAGATTCTTGATGCGTCGGCCGGCCAGGGAGCTTCCGTCAAGAAGAAGGAAGACACCCACAGAATGGCCGAGGCCAACAAGGCGTTCGCCCACTACAGGTGGTAAGTCGCCGCCGGGGGCGGGGGGCGGAAGTCACGTCCGACTTCCAGTGTGACATTCGCAGCGTGACGTGAAAGGAGGGGATGGAAGGTGGACGAGAGGTTCCCCCTTGAGAGAACACGGAACATCGGTATAATGGCCCACATCGACGCGGGGAAGACCACAACCACCGAGCGCATCCTCTTCTACACGGGGCGGGTGCACAGGATCGGAGAGGTGGACGACGGCGCTGCGACCATGGACTGGATGGTCCAGGAGCAAGAGCGCGGTATCACGATCACCGCGGCCGCCACCACGTGCTTTTGGAAGGATCACCGTATCAACATTATAGATACGCCCGGGCACGTGGACTTCACCATGGAAGTCGAGCGGTCGCTTCGCGTGCTAGATGGTGCGATTGCAGTGCTGTGCGCTGTGGGAGGCGTGGAGCCGCAGACGGAGACTGTATGGCGCCAAGCCGACCGATATCACGTTCCGAGGATCGTCTTCGTGAACAAGATGGACCGCGTCGGAGCGGACTTCGATCGCGCAGTGGCCATGATTCGCGAAAGGCTCGGCGCCCGCGGGGTGCCGCTGCAGATCCCGATAGGGTCTGAGGAGCACTTCAGGGGCGTCGTGGACCTCGTTGAACAAAAAGCCGTGCTCTACCTGGATGACCTCGGCATCCAGCAGGAGGTGACGGATATACCTCCTGAACTGCGGAATGAAGCCATGAGGCGCCGCGAAGAGGTCATCGAGGCCGTCGCTGACGCCAACGATGACATAATGGCCAAGTACATTGAGGGTGCGGAGATCACCACCGCCGAACTCAAACAGGCGCTGCGGCGGGCGACTCTCGCCGTGAAGATAGTCCCTGTGCTGTGCGGTGCGGCCTTCCGCAACAAGGGAGTCCAGCTGCTTCTCGACGCGGTGGTGGACTATCTGCCTGCGCCGAACGATCTTCCTCCCGTCATGGGGATTAACCCCAAGACCGGCGAGGAGGAGGAAAGGGCGGCGGATGACAGCGAACCGTTCTCTGCTCTGGCATTCAAGATAGCGGCAGACCCGTACGTAGGCAAACTCACGTATTTCCGGATATA
>JBLNDA010000104.1:0-12731 GCA_050261175.1 Clostridia bacterium | reverse complement strand
GAGCCCCGGAAAGGGGGGATGGAGTGTAGCGCTGAAAGCATCGCTGTCGATGGCCTGATCGGCGAGAACGTGAGAAGACTCAGGAGCTACGAAGCCTGAAGAAAACGCTCGCAAAGGAGGCCTCACGAATGAGAATCGGGAAAGGAAAGAAGTACCTGGTATTGGTGTTGTCCATGGTTTGTATTGCGGGGCTGAGCCTGGTTGGCGGTGCGCACGCGGCTGGGAGTTATCCGGAGAAGCCCATCGAGGTCATCATCCCATGGTCGCCTGGTGGAATGACAGACACGACGGCCCGGGCAATCCAGCCTCTGCTCGAGAGGAGTCTAGGACAGCCTCTCGTCATGACGAACATGCCCGGGGCTTCCGGTGCTATCGGCACCGACTATGTGTACAAGAAGAAGGCCGACGGTTATACCATTCTCTTCTCTGCCGAGACGCCGGCGGGCGTCATGCAGGTCATGGGGCTTGCCGATCTCAGCTTCGCGCAGTTTGAGCCGATAATGATCCTCACGCAAGGCGTGCCGACAATAACGGTCCACAGGGACGCCCCGTGGAAAACCGTCAAGGAGCTGCTGGACGATGCCAAGGCGCACCCAGGGGTGATCACCGGCGCGTCTTCCGGACCCGGAGCAAGCGCGCACATAGCGTCCCTCATGCTTCAGAAGTACGCAGATGTGAAGCTGACAATGGTGCCGTTCGCGGGTGGCGGTCCCGCCGTGACGGCGGCCCTCGGCAGACACGTGAGCGTGACCTTCCAGAGCCTGCCTGAGGTAATAGACCATGTTCGCGCGGGCAACTTGAGGATCCTTGCGACGTTCACGAACGAACGCACTTCGTTCACCCCAGATGTGCCCGCCCTTGGGCAAGAGGTGCCTGCGCTTCGCCAGGTTCTGCCCTGGGGCACTTTCTATGCGATCGTGGTGAAGAAAGGCACGCCACCCGAGATCGTCGACAAGCTCCGCGGTGCAGTAAGGCAGGCCGTGAACGATCCCAAGTGGAAGGAGTTCGTCGCGCAGACGTACTCGGTTCCGCTCAACCTCGAGGGAGAGGCGGCCACCAAGTTCATCGATGAGTGGGCGTCGGTGACAAGCTGGTTGTTGTACGAAGCTGGAGCGGCCACGGCTTCGCCTGAGAAGTTCGGAATCCCGAAGCCGTAGCGTACGCTCAGAACAGGAGCGTAGTAACATCCGGCGGACGGGGAGCGGGGCGCGAGCCGGCTCCCCGCCCGCCCACCCCTGTTCAGCCGGTTGGCATGGGGCATGGGCAGTGTCTGACGCCTGTCCCGCTCGTCCTGCTGAAGTCGTCCAAGCAATGGGCTGAGTCCGGAGGAGGTTGGGTTTGTGAAAGCAGACAAGAGGGATCTCGTCAGCGGGGTCGTGTTGCTCTTGTTCAGCGTGTTCATAATCGTCGAAGCCAGGAAGCTGCCGCTCATGGGGGCGTGGCAAACTAGCCCTGGGCTGTTTCCGACCTTCGTCGGAGCGTGTCTTGCCCTTTTCAGCATAGTGCTGATAGCCCAAAGTTTCAGGGCGAACGAACGAAAGCCGGGGCTCGTCATCGACCGCGAGGTGGTATACCGCTTCCTGGGGATCGGTGGGATTTTCGCCGCATACATTCTGCTACTGCCGTATATCCATTTCTTTTGGGCCAGCGCGGCATTTCTATTTGCCCTCATGCTTTTCTTGAAAGGGGGCAGGCCGCTCACTCTCGCAGTGATCTCGATCCTGGCTGCTTTCGCTGTGCAGTACGCCTTCACGACCTTCTTCAGGTTGGTGCTGCCATAGGAAGACCTGCTGCACGGGACGGGTAATGCAGACCGGTGGAGGTGTCTCTCGTGAGAGCTGTTGTGGTTCATAAGCCCGACGACCTGCGCATAGACGAAGTTCCCAAACCTACGGTATCGGCCGATGATGTACTCATTCGTGTGCGCGCCGTAGCGGTTTGCGGCACAGACTTCCATATCCTGAAAGGACACAGGGTGGTTCCTCTCCCGAAGATCCTGGGCCATGAGATGGCGGGGGACATCGTTGAGGTCGGCGAGTCGGTGACCACTCGCAAGGTCGGAGAGAAGGTGACGGTGGAACCCAACTACAGCTGCGGGAAGTGCAGGCTTTGCAGAACGGGGAAATACAACATATGCCGCGCGAAGAGAACCATGAGCTTGAATATAGACGGGTGCTTTTCCGAATACGTGGTAGCTCCAGCGGAGTATGTGTGGCCCCTTCCCGAGGATATGCCCTACGAACGAGGGGCTCTCGTCGAGCCCACAACCATAGCTTACCACGCCGTTCAGCGCGCGCAGCCCCGATTGGGAGACGTCGTGCTTGTGCTTGGAGCGGGGCCGATAGGGCTCCTGGTGCTTCAGGTCGCGAGACTGCAGGGGGCCAAGGTCATTGTTGCAGACCAGTTCAAGAACAGGCTGGATCTTGCCGCCAAACTCGGGGCGGACCACGTGATCGACTTCGCGCGCACACCGGCCCCGGACGCCACGAAGGCGCTCACGAACGGCACGGGGGCCGACATCGTGATCGACGCCACGGGCTCGCCACATGGTTTTCAGTCGGCGCTGGACTCTGTGGCACCTGGAGGCAGGATCGCTGTCGTGGGGCTACCCAGCGAGCCAGCCAGCGTTAACGTCATGGCTCTCGCCCGGAATGAGGTGACCGTAGTAGGCTGCGTCACGTGTGTATTTGACTTCCCCACCGCTGTGGACCTATTGAGCCGACGGAAGGTAGATGTATCACCCTTCGAGGCGGAGCGGTATCGTTTTGACGACGTTCACCGAGCGTTTGAAAACATCGAGAAGAAGACGGCGGTGAAACCCGTCCTTATTCTTTAGTCGTGTGCCATGACGTCTGCCCGGTAGCCGCGGGGTGGGGTGTCCATTCAAGACGGGAGGCTGGCAGGCGTACACGGCCAGGAGGCAGATAAGGAGGCTTGCACTTGATGAGACCTCGTATAGCAGTATTCGGCTTGGGTCACGGCACAAAACACGCGACAGACTTGACCGAGACGTCTTACGGTGAGTTGGTTGCGATCTGCGATCGAAACCCCGAGAAGGAACAGGCAGCGACGAGGCTTGGTGCAAGGTTCTACACGAACTACCGAACCTTGCTCGACAATGAAAAGCTCGATGGTGTCATCGTGGCTCTCCCCAACGACGTTCATCTTGACGCCGGACTGGAATGCGCCCGCCGCGGACTCCACATCTTGATGGAGAAACCCATCGCGCCGACGCTGGAGGAAGCGGACGAGCTGATCGAGGCTGTAAATCGCTCAGGGGTAAAGATGCTGGTTGGACACCACAGAAGGTTCTCAGCCAAACTACGGGCAGTGCGCGACATCATCGCAAGGGGGGAGATCGGTGATCTCGTTGGCGTAAGCGTCACCTGGGCCATGAAGAAGCCTGACGACTATTACACAGGAAAGAGACGGTGGCACGCTAAGGCTGAGCAAGGCGGCGGACCACTTCTTATCAACGTGGTGCACGATGTTGATGATCTCAGGTTCACATGCGGGGAAATCTCAAGCGTGTTTGCGTACGTGGCCAACAAAATCCGTGGAGTCGATCCAGAGTTTACTGCCGAGGATACGGTGGCCATCTCTCTCACCCTCAGGAACGGCGCACTGGCCACCATTTTCGCAACCGACACGTCGCCGTCCCTGTGGGCTTATGAATGCACTGCCCAGGAAAATCCTGCCTTCTGGCCCAGCAATGAGAACTGCTATCTATTCTTCGGAACGAAGGCCGCGATAGCGTTCCCAAGAATGCTGAAAGTATACTACCCAGGCCCTGGAGAAGGCCATTGGATGACTGCCGTTCGTGTCGAACGCATAGAGGTCCCCTACGCCGATCCAATGACAGAGGAGCTTGCCCATTTCTGCAGGCTGATCACGGGGGAGGACGCCGAGATAGTGACCCCCGGGCAAGACGGGCGCAGGACGCTAGAGATCATCCTGGCTATCAAAGAAAGCGCGAAGACCGGGAGGCCCGTCGCGGTGTGACGCGGCGGCGACGCGGCTTCCCCGAACGACGGGTGGTGAGGCACCGAATGAAGGCGCATGACCGTCCTCTCGCGCGGCGTCCCGTAAAGGCGGGCGATGTGGTGATCGGAGGGCCGGCTCCGGTGGTCTGCGTGCCCGTGGTTGCGAGAACCGCGGAGGAGGCCGTGAAGATCGCAAGCGACGCCGCATCGGCGGGCGCTGACATGATCGAAATGAGGGCTGACTATATTGACGGTCTGAACCCGGCGAACGTAGGCGAGTTGCTGACCGCGGTTGCCGAAGCTGTGTCGCGGCCGATGATCTGTACGAACCGACTCTGGGCCGAAGGGGGGGCCCGGCAGGTCCCTGAGGCCGAGCGCGTGGATATTCTGTTAGCTGCAATGGAGTGCGACGGGGTCGCGGTCGTGGACATAGAACTCGCCACCGAGCCCCACCTGCGAAGCCGAGTGCTGGAGGTTGCCGCAAGACGCGGAGTGGCAGTGATCGTCTCATATCACAACTTCACAACCACTCCTTCGAAGCAGGAGATCCTGGGAATTGTCCAGGAGGAAGTGAAGGTCGGGTGCAACATAATCAAGTTTGCGGTGACTCCCCGGCATCCTCGAGACGTCTTGATAGCTTTGGACGCTACTTGGGAAGCCAAACAGATGACCGGGCTACCAGTGATATCCATGAGCATGGGCCCGATTGGCAAGTTCTCCCGGGTGGTCGGACCCCTATACGGGTGTGACTTGACCTTTGCGTCCCTGGGCCGAGCGTCTGCTCCCGGCCAGATCGACGTGAGCGAGATACGGTACCTCCTGAACAACCTAACCTCGGCGTGATTGCTGATAGAGAATGGAGCGGGCTACGTGGAGCGCGCATGTTTCCCGAAAGTGCGGAGGTGTTGTCGCAGTGAGATGTCAGGTGCTGTACGGACCTCGCGACCTGAGGCTCGAGAATAGGCCCGAACCAGTGCTCGGAGACAGGGACGTGCTGATAAGGGTTCGCACGGCGGGGCTATGTGGCTCGGACTTTCATCGCTACATGGGACATAGGCAGATTCCGGGTCCGCTCGTGCTCGGGCACGAGTTCTCCGGTGATGTGGCTTGCGTGGGAAAGTCCGTCAAAAGGTTTAAGCCTGGAGATAGAGCAACCGTCCAACCCAACTTCGGGTGCGGCGAGTGCGGCATGTGCAGGTCCGGAAGGGAGAACCTCTGTCAGGAGCGTCTCGGGCTCTCCGTCAACATAGACGGATGCTTCGCGGACTACGTTGCCGTTCCCGAGGGCTACGCATGGCACGTCCCGCAAGGGCTATCCTACGGGCAGGCCGCGATTGTAGAGCCCCTTGCGGTGGCAGTGAGAGCTGTCAAGAGGGCCAGGGTCACCCCAGGAGATACGGTGGCAATCCTTGGCGCTGGCCCTGTCGGCTTGCTAGCGCTCCAGGTTGCCAAGGCCTCTGGAGCGTTTGTGGTGGCGGTCGATGTCATCGCGTGGAAACTCGAGCTGGCAAGGAAACTTGGCGCTAACGCCACGATCAGCGGGAATCGAGAGGACCTTCTGACGGCTCTGGGGGAGGCTACGGAGAAGAAGGGCGCCGGTGTAGTGATCGAGACCGCTGGCGTGCCTTCGACCGTGGAACTGGCGCTTCGGCTCGTTGCGCCAGGAGGGAGGGTGATTCTGGTCGGCCTTGCTCAGACGGCCGCGGAAGTCGTCCCCGCCCAGATCGTGTCGAGCGAAGTGGAAGTGCTGGGTTCATACATATACACCCATGATGAGTTCGGCACGGCTTTGACGCTCGCAGACCGCAAGATTGTGAACGTGGACGCGGTCGTCTCCCATCGATTGCCCTTTGACCGGTTGACAGAAGCGTTTTCTATACTGGAACGGGGCGAAGGGTGCAAGGTTCTCATCGAGATGTGAAGTCCAACACCGAGTCGAAGGAAGGGGACGGAATGCCATGGCAGGCAAGGTTCTGGCAGCCAGAGAGGCTGTCGGACTCGTGCAAGACCGAGACACCGTCGTCGTGGTTGGCTCTGGTTGGGGCGTCATGGAACCGTCGTTGCTTCTGGAGGCTCTTCAGGACAGATATGCGCAGACAGGGCACCCGCGCGATCTCACACTGGTTCATATCGTAGGCCTGGGAGACAGGCAGGGCGGCGGCGCAGACCGGTTTGCCCTTCCAGGCTTCGTGCGTCGGGTCATTGGAGGGCACTGGTATTGGAGCGCGAACCTTTCGAAGATGGCTCAGGCCGACGGGGTGGAAGCGTACAATCTCCCTCAAGGGGTAATGTCTCATCTGATGAGACAGATCGCAGCTGGAGGTCCTGGGGTTGTTACCAAGGTCGGGATGAGGACCTTCGCGGACCCGAGGGTCGAAGGAGGAAAGCTCAATAGAGCCGCGAGGGAAGACCTTGTAAAGGTCATCACGATCGAAGGCGAGGAGTATCTTTTTTACAAGGCGTTTCCGGTCACAGTGGCGCTCATCCGTGGAACTACCGCTGACGAACAGGGGAATGTCACGTTCGAGCACGAAGGCGTGTGCTTGGACGCGCCGGCGGCGGCTCAGGCGGCAAAGAATTGCGGTGGGAAAGTGCTTGTCCAGGTCAAGCGGATTACGGAGACGGGAACGCTGATGCACCCCATGATGGTGAAGGTCCCGGGAATCCTGGTAGATGCGGTTGTCGTGGACGAAAACCAACGCCAGACGAACGATATTCATTTCGACCCAAGCTTGTGCGGTGAAATCCGTCAGCCGCTGGGGACCACTTCTCCGATGAAGATGAGCGAGCGCAAGGTGATAGCGCGCCGAGCCGCAATGGAGCTCCGTCCAGGCGCGGTCATAAACCTGGGGTTCGGCATGCCGGACGGGGTTGGGTCGGTGAGCGTGGAAGAAGGAATCGCAGACCTGACCAACCTCACTATAGAGCTCGGGCCCATCGGGGGACTTCCGCTGCTGGGCAGGAACTTCGGCGTAGCGCGAAACCCTCTTGCCATAATGGACCAGCCCATCATGTTTGACTTCTACCACGGCGGGGGGCTGGACATCGCGTTCCTTGGGTTTGGCCAAGTGGATCGGGCAGGAAACGTGAACGTGAGCAAGCTCGGGGGGCGAATCATCGGGGCTGGAGGCTTCGTCGACATTTCCCAGAGCTCGAGGAAGGTCGTGTTCTGTGGAACCTTCACCGCGGGCGGTATTGAGGTGAGCGTGTCGGACACAGGACCAGAGATAGTCCAGGAAGGGCGGATTAAGAAGTTCGTGGAGGTCGTGGACCAGATCACATTCAGTGGGGAATACGCGCGAGAACGCGGGCAGCACGTGCTCTATGTGACTGAGCGGGCTGTCTTCCAGCTTCGGCGTGAGGGGTTGACACTCGTGGAGGTGGCCCCCGGCATCGACATCGAGCGGGATATCCTTGCTCAGATGGAGTTTCGGCCTGTCATCGCGGCTGATCTCAAGACCATGGATGTGCGCCTGTACCGACAATCCCCCATGGGCCTGAAGAACGACCTAGCGCGGACGAGCTAAGCGACACTCTATGACCATTGGTGCTGTTGGAAGCCCCGACGGTGGGGTGTTTACCCAGTTGCAGCTTGCACGCAGAAGGCCGCGATGTTCGCCAATTGTGGACCTAGTTGGGAACCTGCGAGGAGTGCAGGATGAAACTCAGGCGCCCCCGAGGTTTCATTGTGGAATTAGTGTCCCCTGGAGTGTTGCCCCACTTTCCCGTGATGCTGCGCAGGAAGGGATGTTGCTTCAAGCGCCTGAGAACGTAACGGCGTGCTGCTATCTTGAGCTTTGCGATGCCCACGAACATATTTGACTCGCGAGTGGCAAAGCTGGCACGGGTGTTGCAAACGAAAAAGCCGGACAGAGCGGGTGACAAGCAGACCCCGGCGCACCACCTTTGAAGGGGAGCGCCCCTCCGATGACCATATATGGCGCCGTATGGTTTGCCGGAGGCACTCACCACCCGCCGTGTGAGGTTCGAAGGAAACGGGTGGGGGAAAAGTGAAGGAGGATGAGCCCATGTTTGACCGTACCAGAGACTATATGAAGAAACTCGGATTGCCTACCCAGGACGCGTGGGATCTTCCTACATCTGACCTACGCTTTCCAGACGGAGCCAGCTTCAGAATAGAAGTTCCGACCATCAATACAGCCGCTGCGATGAAGGCGTTGCTCGAGGAAGCGGACAAGTACGGCGTCGTGATTAATCGGGTGGACGAGACATACGGTATATTCAGGCATACCACACAGGAACTCAAGGAATATGTTGCGATAGCTAAGGACTGGGGTGTAGAACTTAACTTGTCTGTCGGCCCGCGTGCTACGTATGACACAGGAGCTACCGTGCTTTCCCCACAGGGCGTCCGCATCAGCTACAGGTTGAGGGGCATGGAACAAGTGGTGAGAGCTGTGGAGGATGTAAAGAGGGTTGTCGACCTGGGCTGCAGGGGGATCCTCGTGTATGATGAAGGTCTCCTGTGGGTGCTGGCGCAGATGAAGAAGGATGGAGAACTGCCGACAGATGTTCATCTGAAAGTGTCAGCACATTGCGGGCACTGCAACCCCGCGTCGTTCAAAGTTCTCGAAATGCTTGGCGCTGACTCGATCAACCCGGTCCGTGACCTTCAGCTGCCGATGATTGCGGCACTCAGGCAGGCGACAAAGCTTCCCATCGACTGCCACACGGATAACCCGCCAGGATCGGGTGGTTTCATCAGAACGTACGAAGCGCCCGAGATGGTGAGGATCGCCGCGCCCATCCATCTTAAGTCCGGGAACTCGGTCGTGTCCGGCCACGGTCAGTTGACCAGCGCGGAAGACGGGCGCCGGATGGCTCACCAGGCCGCCATTGTGGTCGAGACTGTGAACAAGTACTATCCGGAGGCTGTCCAGTCCAAGAGGGGCACTCCAGACATGGCGGTGCCGGTATAGGACGCAGGCGAAGCGGATGCGACTCGGAGAGGTTTGTGTAGCGCACTGATTATCCCTCGAAGGCCCACCAAAGAGCGGCAGCTGACACAGAGATAATATGACCCAACCTGGAGGGTGGGAGTATGGACCTTAAAGAGCAGGCACTGGAGCTGCATTCGACACACAGGGGAAAGGTCGAGGTAACCAGCAAGGTACCGTTGAAGAACAGGCAGGATCTTAGCCTCGCCTACACTCCCGGTGTGGCGGAGCCGTGCCGCGTAATCGCGCGAAACCCGGATGCCGTTTATGAGTACACCGCGAAAGGGAATTTAGTAGCAGTCGTCTCCGACGGCACGGCTGTGCTCGGCCTGGGAAACATCGGCGCGAAGGCCGCGCTACCAGTGATGGAAGGCAAGGCGGTTCTATTCAAGGCTTTCGCTGGAGTGGACGCGTTCCCGATTTGCATCGATTCGCAGGATCCTGACGTGATAGTGGAAGTCACCAGCAACCTTTCCCCTACCTTCGGGGGCATCAACCTTGAGGACATTGCAGCACCCAACTGCTTCTACATCGAGCGTCGCCTCAAGGAGAGGCTGGATATCCCTGTGTTCCATGACGACCAGCACGGCACCGCGGTTGTTGTGTTCGCAGGTCTGACAAACGCTCTTAAGGTCGTGGGCAAGAGGCTCCAGGACGTCAGGATCGTCATGAACGGCGCGGGGGCTGCAGGAATCGCAGTATGTAAATTGCTGCTTGCGGCGGGCGTGGGCGAAGTGACGATGTGCGACCGCAGAGGGGTGATCTATGCCGGGCGGCCGGACGGGATGAATGCCGCAAAGGAAGAGATAGCGGCGCTGACGAACCCGAGGGGGATCAAAGGCTCGCTGGCAGACGCTGTGGCCGGAGCCGACGTGTTCATCGGCGTGTCATCCGCAGGCGTACTGAGCCGGGAGATGGTCAGGAGGATGAATGATCGCGCGATCATCTTCGCGCTTGCCAACCCAGACCCCGAGATTCTACCGGATGACGCGAAAGCCGCCGGAGCGGCAGTGGTGGCGACGGGCAGGTCTGACTACCCGAACCAGATCAACAATGTCCTGGGCTTTCCCGGGATTTTCAGAGGTGCTCTGGACGTGCGAGCGACTGACGTCAACGAGGCCATGAAAGTAGCGGCGGCCGAAGCCATCGCAGGGCTTATCGAGGGCCGGGACCTACGTGCTGATTACGTGATTCCCGCGCCGCTCGACCCGAGGGTGGCTCCAGCTGTTGCTGCGGCGGTGGCCCGGGCGGCGATGGAAAGCGGCGTCGCCCGCGTCAAAATGAACCCTCAGGATGTTGCTGAGCGATGCCGTTCGCTCACCAGCATATGAGGCCCAGCCTCCGGGCTCGGGAACAGAGGCCATAGTGATTTGCATAGTGATTTGAGAGCGAGAAGTCACCACGGGGGTGTTGGGTTTGGATGTCGTGGTTCGGGTCGATATGTCAGCGGGCACGGTGGCCACGGAGAGGGCTATCCCGGGTTATGAAAAGCTTGGCGGCAGGGGGCTGACGTCCAGGATCATTTTGGACGAGGTCAAGCCGACCGCGGATCCTCTGGGCCCCCACAACAAGCTGGTCATCGCCCCTGGCCTTCTGGGTGGAACCGTCGCCTCGAGCTCGGGCAGGGTCTCCATTGGTGCGAAAAGCCCGTTAACAGGAGGGGTTAAGGAGTCCAACGCGGGGGGGACCGCTGGCCACAAGCTTGCCCGGTTGGGCATAAAGGCCATCGTGGTTGAGGGACAGCCTGCCGACGGGAGGCTGTATGTCCTCAGGATCGCGAAGGATGGGTGCGAGCTCGTCGGTGCCGGCGGCCTCAAGGGGCTGGGCACTTTCGACACCGTGAAGCACCTCCACGAGGAGTACGGCAAAGACGTGGGTGTCATGGCAATAGGCCAGGCGGGCGAGATGTGTATGGCGGCCGCCTGCGTTGCAGTCTCCGACCCCGAAGGCAGGCGCAAGTTTGCGGCAAGGGGCGGTCTTGGTGCCATCATGGGGTCCAAAGGGCTGAAGGCCATCGTGGTGGATGACCGCGGTGCAGAGGGAGTCAAGTATGCTGACCGGGATGCTTTCCTCGCACTGTCCAAGGACTTCGCGAAGCAGTTGATGGACAACCCGAAGCTTGGCAAAAACTACAAGTTGTACGGGACCGCTGGGATCGTCAACGCTGTGAACGCCATCGGCGCGTTTCCGACGCGCAACTTCAGTTGTGGGCAGTTCGAGCACGCATCAAAGCTGAGCGGCGAGACCTTGCATGACACCATTGTAGCGAGAGGAGGCCAGACAGGGATAGGCTGCATGGCCGGATGCCTAATCATGTGCTCCAACGTATACGTAGATGCGTCGGGCAACGAGTTGGTTTCCACTCTCCAGTATGAGAACATTGCGCTTCTCGGGTCCAACTGCTGCATCGGCAACTTGGATGAAGTAGCTATCCTAAACGGCCTCTGCAATGACTACGGGCTTGACGCCATTGAGATGGGCGCGACCCTTGCTGTGGCCATGGAGGCGGGCATCGTGCCTTTCGGCGATTCCGAAGGCGCTGCAAGGCTGCTCCGCGAGGTTGGTGAGGGAACCGTCCTGGGCAGGGTTCTCGGTCAGGGCGCGCTCGTGACAGGGCGCGTGTTCGGCGTCCGCAGGGTGCCTCACGCCAAGGGCCAGGCGATGCCAGGGTACGACCCGAGATCTTTGAAAGGCAATGGTGTACTCTACGCGACATCTCCAATGGGCGCCGACCACACGGCTGGCAACGCATTCGGTTCGAGAGACAAAGTCAACCAGCTCCTTCCCGACGGCCAGAATGAGCTATCCAGACGGCTTCAGATAGATGCGGCTATGCTTGATATGATAGGTATGTGTATTTTTGCGAGGCCGCCGCTGCTTTCCAACCGGGAGATCGTACCTGCGATGCTGAATGCGAGGTATGGCTGGGGGCTTACAGCAGGGGACATCGAGGAAATCTCGAGGGAGGTTCTGAGGGTCGAGAAGGAGTTTAACCGGCGGGCAGGCTTTGCGGAAGCGCATGACAGGCTACCCGAGTGGTTTGGGGAGGAACCCTTGCCGCCCCACAACACAGTGTTCGATGTCAACGACGCGGACCTTGACGAGGTGCTCAGTATCTAGCCCAGGCACCGGATGTGCGGGCACCCTGCTCTAACGTGTCGTGACAAGGATTGTCTCAAAGGATTGTCTCAGATGAGCATCACGGTGAACGTAGCCTTGCATGCTATACTGCGAGATATGACCGGCAGACGCGACAGGTTCCCGGTCTCACTCAGGCCGGGGAGTAAAGTCTCCGACGTCCTTCGGATGGTCGGCTTGTCTGAAGGCGATGTGGGCATGGTTGTCGTACGGGGTCGCCTGGTTGACCGTGATTACTTGCTATGCGACGGAACTGAGATCGACGTGTTTCCACCCTTGTCGGGTGGCTAGGGCGACCAGCCTGCTGTGGCAGGAATCACCTGTCATCCAGGTGATCGTCAGCGAGACGGCTAGCCTCCCCGGTGATTGCCTGGTTGCCGTCCGACGGGTTTCCGTATAGCCGCAAGCTAACTGTCAAGCTACGTGAGGGTTATGGCCTGGACGAGGTCTCTAGAAGACCCGATCAATTGCAGAGAGTCGCGCCTACGGTGGGCTGGCATTGGGTCAGGTTAGGCAACATGCGGCGCGGGGTCGCGGGGTAAAGAATCCTCCTATTGTGTTCCCCTTTCAGCGAGTCACTTGCGCCAGTTGCCATGCGCCCGGCAGCGCGTTTCGCCGGATGAGCCGGACGAGTCTCTTCGCGTTGAGTACC